>NZ_JBEXYC010000013.1:0-171163 GCF_040630835.1 Kitasatospora sp. NPDC005751 | reverse complement strand
GGGCCGAGCAGCGGCAGAAGGCGGCACCACCGATTCGCATGGTGGTGCCGCCTTCTGGTGCATCGCGGTATCTGCGTGAGGACGAGCGGATCTACATCGCCGACCGGCTGCGAGAGAAGGCCACCGTGCGGGCCGTCTCCGCCGAGCTGGGCCGCAGCCCGTCCACCATCAGCCGGGAGATCCGCCGCAACCACACCGAGAGCGCCCGGGGCCAGTGGCACTACCGGCCGCACGCCGCCCAGGCCCGGGCGGACGCCCGGCGGCCCCGCCCCAAACCCCGCAAGATCACCGAGAACCCCGAGCTGAGGGCCGCCGTCCAGGCGATGCTGGACGAGCGCTGGAGCCCGGAACAGATCTGCCACGCTCTTCGACGACAGTTCCCCGACCGGCCGGAGACGCACGTGGTCCACGAAACCGTCTACCAGGCGATCTACGTCCAGGGCCGCGGCCAGCTCAGGCGCGAGCTCGCCGACGCCCTGCGCTCCGGCCGGACCCGCCGCAAGCCCCAGCGGCAGGCCAACTGCCGGCGCTCCCGGTTCACCGACCCGATGGTCATGATCAGCGAGCGTCCTGCCGAGGCCGAGGACCGAGCCGTCCCCGGTCACTGGGAAGGCGATCTCATCATCGGCAAGGACCACAAGTCCGCGATCGGCACCCTGGTCGAGCGCTCCACCCGCTTCGTGATGCTGCTGCACCTGCCCGGCGACCACACGGCCGAGACCGTCCGTGACGCCCTGGTGGCCACCGCGCGCAGACTCCCGGTCGAGCTGAAGCGTTCCCTGACCTGGGACCAGGGCAGCGAGATGGCCCGGCACGCCGACTTCACTCTCGCCACCGACGTGCCGGTCTACTTCTGCGACCCGGCCAGTCCCTGGCAACGCGGCTCGAACGAGAACACGAACGGCCTGCTGCGGCAGTACTTTCCCAAGGGCACCGACCTCTCGGTCCACACCCCCGAGCACCTGGCCGCCGTCGCCGACCAGCTCAACCGCCGCCCACGCAAGACGCTCGGCTGGGAAACCCCAGCCGAGCGTCTGGCTAAACTCCTCGCGGCCTAGACAACCGACCACGTGTTGCAACGACCGCTAGAAACCGCCCGTACCTCCCGCACCGGGCCCTTCGGCGTCGCTTCGGGTCAGCCGCGCGCGGCCGTCACGGCGGCGCCCAGCGCCTCCTTGATGCGCGGGCCGAGGCGGCCGAAGCCCAGCTCCTTCATCGCCGCCCGCAGCAGCTCCTCGTCGCTGCGGTCGACACCGTCACCGTCCACCCAGCGCACGACGGCGAGCAGCTCGTCGGCCGAGTAGGCGGTCACCGGACGCCCCGGCGTGAAGTCCGGCTTCCCGGGCCCGGCGGCGGGGGCGGCCTTGGGGGCCTTGGCAGCCTTGGGGGTCCTGGGGGCGGGCTCGGGCTTGACGGCCGGCTCCGCCTCGGCGAACCCGACCTCGGTGACCTCGGCAACCGGCTCCACAACCGCTTCGACCTCCGCAGCCTCCGGCTCGACGGCCTCGGCCTCGGCCTCGACGGCGGGCACACCCTGGGCAGCCGGCACGGCTTCGGTCTCGGGCTCGGTCTCCACGACGACCTCGGCAGCCTCGGCTACGGACTCGGCCGGAGCCGCCTCGGGCTCGACGACCTCCGGCGCAACGGCCTCGGCCTCAACCGCGGGCACAACCTCGGCAACCGACACGGCTTCGGTCTCGGTCTCCACGACCACGACGACCTCGGCGACCAGCTCGGCAACCTCGACCTCGGTAACCTCGGCAGTCGACTCGGTGACCTCCGGCTCGACCTCGGCAGTCGGCTCCACGACCTCGGCAACCTGCGCAGCCTCGGCTACGGACTCGGCCGGAGCCGCCTCGGGCTCGACAACCTCCGGCGCAACGGCCTCGGCCTCGGGCACAACCTCGGTCTCGGGCTCAACGACCTCGGCAACCTCGACCTCCGGCTCGGCCTCGGCCTGCGCCGGGACGGCCGGAGCCGCGTCCACCAGGTCGTCCGCCGCGGGCGAGGGCGCCGGGAGCGAGACGACGAGCGGCCGGGCCTCGACGGGCTCCTCGGCCGTGGGCTCGTCCGCTCCGGTCGCCGCCTCGGCCACGACCGGCTCGGCCTCCGCCTCGGTCGAGCTGTCGGCCGCCACCGGCTCGGCCTCGGTCTCGACAGCCGCCTCTTCAACGGCCGCCTCTTCGACAACCGCCTCTTCGACGACCGTCTCCTCAACGAGCGCCTCGGCGGCGCCCGCCTCCTCGGCGACCGGCTCCTCGGCGGCGAGCTCCTCGACGGGCGTCGCCTCCGTCACCGTCAGGCCGTCGCGCTGACCACCGGCCAGGGCCTGGCGGGCGCCGTAGGCGGCCTCGGCAGCGCGGCGGTCGGCGCCGGCGGCGGCGAGCTCGGCGAGCAGGTCGGCCAGACCGGCCTCTTCGAGCGAGGTCCGCAGGGAGCGGATGGTGGGGAGGCGGTAGAGCGTGCCCTCGTCCGCCGCCAGACGCTCCACCAGGTCGATGAGCTCGGGGAACGGCTGTGCTTCCAGGTCGTGCTCGGGCAGCAGCCGGCCCAGGTCGCGCAGCGCGGTACCGATCGCTTCGAAGGCCGCCGCGGTCCGCTCCGCCAGCGGGCCGTCGGCCGGCGGGACGGGCAGCGCGCCCGAGGGGGCGAGGACGGCCCAGGCCCGACGTTCGATCTTGGCCGAGGCGAGCGCCTCGTGCAGCTCCTCGGGGCGGACCTTGCGGCCGCCGGCGACCAGCGCGGCGGCCTGCTTGCGCAGCCCGCGCACGCGCAGGAACGACAGCTTGACGCCGTTCTCGCGACGCCAGGCGCGGTCGGCCGTGGCGGCGACGAGCGCGTCCAGGTCGGCGTCGTACGCGGCGCCGATCAGGGTCGCGGAGGTCTGGTGGACACGCTGGAGCGTCTCGGCGAACAGCGCCGCGACGGCGACGCTGCCGGGCACCTCGATCCTGGCGTCGGCGGCCAGGGCGGTGACGGCCTCCCAGGTCTGCTGGAGGTCGCTGCCACGGAGTTCGGCGAGTGCGGTGGAGGCGGCGCGGGCGTCCTCGGGGGTGGCGACGGTATCGACGGCGGCGTACCACGCGTGGGTCCCGGCGGTGAGGGTGAAGGCACCGAGCTCGGCGTAGCGGCCGAGCTCGTCCCGGAGGCCGGTCTCCACCGTGGCCGCCTGGCCGCGGTTCTGATCCGGGTCCGTGGCGTCCTTGGCGTCTGCGGCGGCCTTGGCGTCTGTGGCGTCGGCGTTGCGCGAGTGAAGCACTGTCATGTGAGGTCCGGTTCTGGGCGACTGCGGCGGGGCGGGCGGCGAGGGGGCGGCGGACCGGGTGCGCACGGAGGCCCCGGCGGGAGGGGCTGGGGGCGCGCGTTCGGGCCGCCGGTTGTGGAGGCCAAGAATACGGGTGCCCGTTCGAGCCTTGCACGCACCCACCGTCCGACGGGCCGGTGTGGCGTGCCACACCGCCCGCCCGGCCGCTACTCGGGAGGGCCGGGCGGGTGGTGCGGTGCGGGGCCGGGCGGGTGACCGGACCGCCGTCGCAGACCGTCCAGGGGTACCGAACGGCTCCGGCGGCCGAGCGGCGGCCGGTGACCGGAACGAGTGAGGGTGTCAAGGCTGACCGGCGCGAGGTACTCGTGCAGCGCGGTCCGGTGCCACCACGCGCCGGTGGACCGCAGTTCGTGCCAGTCGGTGAAGCGGTAGCGGTGGAGCGTCGCCCGGACGTGGGTCGGCGGGGCGTCCGGGAACGGATTGTGACGCAGGAGCCGCAGCGTGGCCGGGTCGTTCGTCAGCAATCGGGCGACGAACGGCAGGAACCAGGGCCGGGCGTACGCGGGCGAGATGGCGGCGAACCACATCAGCCAGTCCAGCCGCAGATGGTAGGGGGCGTACTGGCGCGGCAGGCGGCGCACGTCGCCGGGCTTGCCCTTGAAGCCGTACTCGCGCCAGACCGTCCGCCCGGTGACGGCGGCCTCGTCGGTGCCCTCGACCACCACCTCCAGGCGGATCCGGTTGACGCTGCCGAAGGCGCCGTAGGTGTTGACCAGATGAAGCCGGTTGAAGGATCGGTTCATCACCTGTTCACGGGAGACCATGTTCCGGACCGGCCAGTAGCTGAGCACCGCGACGGCGACGGTCAGCGCGATCACCAGGCCCTCGAACCAGCCGGGGGTACCGCCGTAGGAGCGAGTCCGGAAGGACAGCCCGAAGCGGGCGGGGTCCACGGCGGCGAGGGCGAGGGTGATGGTGAGCCAGTTCAGCCAGGCGAAGTTGCCCGAGGCCACCAGCCAGAGCTGGGTCACCACGACGATCACGGCCGCGTAGCCGGCGACCGGCTGCGGGAGGAGCAGGCCGACCGGTACCAGGAGCTGGGTGACGTGGTTGGCGGCGACCTCGGCCCGGTGCAGCGGCCCGGGCAGGTGGTGGAAGAACCAGCTGAGCGGTCCCGGCATCGGCTGGGTCTCGTGGTGGTAGCGCAGACAGGTCAGGTCGCGCCAGCAGCTGTCGCCGCGCAGTTTGATCAGCCCGGCGCCGAACTCGACCCGGAACGCCAGCCAGCGCAGCAGCCAGAGCACCGGGAGCGGCGGGGCGACGTCCTGGTTGCCCAGGAAGACGGCGAGGAAGCCGGCCTCCAGCAGCAGGGACTCCCAGCCGAAGGAGTACCAGGTCTGGCCGACGTTGACGATCGACAGGTAGAGCAGCCAGAGCACCGCCCACAGCAGCATCGACGCCCAGAGCGGGACGGCGTCGCCCAGTCCGGCGACCAGGCCCGCCGAGAGCACGGCGCCCGTGCCGGCGACGGCGGCGAAGAAGCGGTCGCTGTAGTGGAGGTGGAAGAGGCTCGGCGCGCGGCGGAACGGTACCCGGGCGGTGAAGGCGGGCACCGGAAGCATGCCCTCGGCGCCGATCAGGGCTCGGAACTGCGCGGCGGCGGCCACGAATCCGGTCAGGTAGACGGCGGCCAGCAGCCGTTGCACGAGGACCCGGCTCGGCCCGTACTCGGGTGCGGCGAACCAGTCGGCGAACCACTCCATGCGGCCCATGCCTACCATCGGTGGCCGTGCCGCGGGCGCCCGTCCGGGGGACGGGGCGTCCGGTTCACCCGCGCGGCGGCCGGGCGGCTCGCAACGAGCGGCGGCAGCGCTGCGGCGGTGCTGCGGCGGACGGCGGAGGCCGCGACTACGGCGGCGGGCTCCCGGCGGTCACCGTGGTGGGGCGCCTCTCCTCGGGGGTGAGAGGCGCCCCGGCACGGTGGCGGGGCCGGTGGGTACGGGATCCGTCCTGGACGTGGCGCCGGTCCTGGACGTGGCGCCGGTCCTGGACGTGGCGCCGGTCCTGGACGTGGCGCCGGTCGTGGTAGGGACGGCGGCGGTGGCCGGTCCGGCGGCTGCGACGGCGGCGGTCGTGTCGGCGGCACCGGTGGTGGTGGTGCCGGCGGCGTAAGTCGTGGCGGTGGTCGTGGTCGTGGCGGGGGTCGTGGCAGGGGCCGTGTTCATCGTGGTGGGGGACGGGTGCGGTGGCGTCCGGGGTCAGCCCGGGAGCACCAGCCCGGTCTCCCCGCCGCCGATGCCCGGCCGACCGGTGGCGCCACCACCGCTCTGCTGGAGCCGGTCGACCAGCAGCGCGGCCAGCGTGCCCAGCTCCTCCTCGGTGCGGGACTGCGCGGTGACGTCCATGCCGACCACGAGCACACCGTTCACCTGGCCGGTCCGCGCGGCCCGCTGCGGGGTGCAGGTGAAGCTGAAGATCTGGTGGATCCGCTGGGCGTCCGGCCGGGTGGACTGGAAACGGACGTCGTTCAGGACGGCGGTCCGACCGGTGTGGTACGCCTCGGCCACCGTCTGCTCCAGCCCCGCGGCGGCCAGCTGCGGGTAGGCCTGCCCGATCGAGCCGTGGGCCACCGGCGCACCGAAGGCCTCGGCGTGCCCGGGGTTGACGTAGCGGAGCTCCTGCTCGGGCCCGCGGGTCAGCATGATCGGGAACGGCGAACCGTCGAAGGCGGCGAACATCTCCTGCTGCTGGGCGATCAGGTTGTCGCGCAGCCGGATCTCGGAGAGCAGCGCCTCGGCGAGGTGCTGGATGTCGCGCAGCCGCTCGCGCCCCCACTGGCGGGGTTCACGGTCGAGGACGCAGACGGTGCCGATGACGGTGTCGGTGTCGTCGACCAGCGGGGCGCCGAGGTAGGCGCGCACCCCCAGCTCGTCGACGACCGGGTTCCCGGCGAACCGGGGGTAGGCGAGGACGTCGTCGAGCGCCAGCGGGGAGCGCTGGGCGACGACGTGCGGGCAGAAACCGTGGCTCAGCGGCATCTCCCGGCTCGGGAGGTCGAAGACGATCCCCCGGTCGGCCCAGGAGCAGCCGGTGTCGCCCGGGGCGGCGGAGTTTGGCGGAATGAAGAGCCCCCGGAACATCTGCCGCTCGTCGTTGATGAAGTTGACCATGGCGATGGGGGCGCGGGTGAGGCTGGCGGCCAGGTGGGCGAAGCGGTCGAAGGCCTCGTCCACGGTGGGTTCGTTGAGACCCAGGATGCGCAGCCGGCGGGTCCGCTCGGACTCGCCGGCGGCACCCGGGAACTGGCCTTGAGTGCTCATCACATCAGTCATGGCGCACATGTAATCAGACCATCGGCGCGATGGACGCTCTCGGCCCACCCGACCGCCACGACTGACGGGCGATCAAACCCGCACGTGGACGACCCTCCAGCAGGGCCGAAAAGCGGGAATGATCATTCCCCCGCCGCGGCGGCTTTCAATCCTCCTCCGACTTCGGGCGATCCGTTTCGCGCCATTCCAAGATCGACTATGGAGAGGGCCGGATCGCCATACGACAATGAGCCCTGCCGAAAACAGGGACGGGTTTCCGCCAGGATCCCGCCCCGCACATCCGCGCGTACCGGCTGCACCAGGGCAACCGGCCGCCACCTCATCACCCCCACCCTTGGGCGGCCGGAGCGGTTCGGCTGCACGGACGGAGGCACCACCACCCCGGAATCGAGAGGACCCAGCATGGCGATGGACTACTTCACCGACGAACGGCACGAGAGCCTCCGCGCGGAGGTACGTGAGTTCGCGGAGAAGGAGGTGCGCCCGCAGGTGGCCAGAATGGAGGCCGACCGGACGGTCGAGGTCGAACTCTCCCGCGAGATCGCCCAGCGCGGCTGGATCGGCGCGACCATTCCGCGGACCTTCGGCGGGCTCGGTCTCGGCCACCTCGCCAAGACGGTCATCGTCGAGGAGCTGGCCCGGGTCAGCGGCGCGATGGGCGCGATGGCGCAGGCCTCGCAGCTCGGCGTCGCCAAGGTGATCCACTTCGGCTCCGACACCCAGCGCCGCTACTGGCTGCCGCGGTTCGCCTCCGGCGAGGTGCTGCCGACGATCGCCGTCACCGAACCCGAATCGGGCGGCCACGTGCTCGGCATGACCGGCACGGCGCGGCGCGAGGGTGACGAGTACGTCCTCAACGGCCGCAAGTGGTTCGTCGGCAACTCCCACATCGGCGACGTGCACGGCGTGGTGCTCCGCACCGGCGAGGGCAGCCGGGGCCTCTCCGCCTTCCTGGTGGAGAGCGACCGCCCGGGCTTTCGCACCGGCAGCCCCGGCTCGCAGAGCGGCCTGCACGGCTTCAGCTTCGGCGAGATCGTCTTCGAGGACTGCCGCGTCCCCGCCGCCAACCGGCTGGGCGAGGAGAGCCAGGGCCTGGACATCGCCTACTCCTCCTCGACCCTGTACGGACGACTGAACCTGGCCGCCGTCGCACTCGGCATCCACCGGGCGATCGTGGAGGACACCGTGCGGTTCGCCGAGGGGCGGGTGCTCTACGGGAAGCCGCTCTCCCAGCTGCCGAACATAGCGCTCAAGCTGGGCGAGATGCAGTCCCGCCTGATGACCGCCAAGCTGGCCGCCTACCACGCCTCGCACCAGTTGGACCACGGCCGGCCCTGCGACGCCGAGTTGATGAACGCCAAGCTGATCAACACCGAGTACGTGCTGGACTCGGCGCGGAACGCGATGGAGATCCACGCCGCCCGGGGCCTGCAGGCCGAGTTCCACATCGAGCGCTACCTGCGGGACGCCACCCACATCTACCCGCCCGCCGGCACCTCCGACGTCCAGCGGCTGCGGCTCGGCCAGGTGGCCTCGGGCACGTACGGCAAGCAGTGGTCGGCGGAGCTGTCCGACCTCACGAGCTGGGCCTGGACCGAACTGGCCCAGCGGGAGGCCCGACTGGAAGCCGAGGCCGCCCGCCCGGCCGGCGCCGCCCTGCTGCACATGCCGCTCGCCGGCTGAAGCCCTCACCCCCACACGGAGGCATCCGCGCCACCCGGAACCGGCCCACGCCCGGCTTCCGGCCCACCTTCGGACTTCCCGTACTTGACCTGTTCCTGACGGCTTTCCGGAGACCTCCCCTCAGGCTCCCGGGAAGTCGTCGACGGCCAGGACCACCGCGCTGACCTGCGGAGATCCACCGAAAAGCGGCCGATCGACCGATGTAAAGACGCGTCACCATCCGCTTACATATCGTCAGTTGATGTTGCGACAGGGCCTCCCGGGGCTGATAGCGTGCCCGAAGTCGGCGGCCGTGCTGCACCCGCTCGGACGGTGGTACCACGCCACCTCGTCCGGCCCCCTCCGGGCCCGCCGGCCGTGGCGGCTCCGAGACCCCGGCCGGACCGCACACGGGCAGACCCGCCGTTGGCCCTGCACCAAGGAATCAGATGCCAGGCATATCGGCCCCGCGCACGGGCCACCGCGCCGGCCGGTCCGGCTCGCTCCGCCGCTCTCTCCTCGCCCTCGTGCTGGTCCCCTGTCTCGGCCTCGCCGCCACCTGGGGCTACGCCCTCTCCCTGCTGCGCGGCACCGGCCACCGGACCGCCCTGGCGGTCGTCAGCGCGGCCGTCGCCGTCGTGCTGCTCTGGAGCCTGACCCGCGGCATCCGGCTGGCCCGGTCGGTGTCCGCCCGGGTGCGCGACCTGCGGGCCGACACCCTCTCGATCGCCCGGCACGAGATCCCCCAGGTGGTCGGGCGGCTCCGGGCCGGCGAATCCGTCCCGCCACCGCCCGCCTGGATCCCCGCCCGGCGCCTCGGTGACGAACTCCACCAGACCGCCGAGGGGCTCTCCGCCGTCCGCACCGCCGCGCTCACCGCCATCGTGCACCAGGCCCAGGGGCGGGAGGGCACCAAGAAAGTCTTCCTCAACATCGCCCGCCGCACCCAGATCCTGCTCCACCGCCAGATCAGCATGCTGGACGCGCTGGAGCGCGAGCACGAGGACCCCGGGCTGCTGCGCGAGCTGTTCGCGGTCGACCACCTCGCCACCCGGATGCGGCGCAACGCCGAGAACCTGGTCATCCTCGGCGGCGCGCTGCCCGCCCGGCGCTGGCGCAACGCCGTCCCGGTCGTCAACGTGCTGCGCAGCGCCGTCTCGGAGACGGAGAACTACTCCCGGGTGGTCGTGCAGGGCATCCCGCGCGTCGCGCTCGGCGGCCAGGCCGTCGCCGACGTCATCCATCTGATCGCCGAGCTGATCGAGAACGGCACCACCTTCTCCCCGCCCTACACCAAGGTGCAGG
This sequence comes from Kitasatospora sp. NPDC005751, assembly GCF_040630835.1. Lineage (NCBI taxonomy): Bacteria > Bacillati > Actinomycetota > Actinomycetes > Kitasatosporales > Streptomycetaceae > Kitasatospora > Kitasatospora sp. NPDC005751. The sequence goes on along the minus strand of NZ_JBEXYC010000013.1, from coordinate 161,599 downwards.
TCTCCGCACAGGAAGTCCCCCGGGGGCTGGCCGTCGAGGTCGAGGACCGCGGTCTCGGGATGTGCCGGGACGAGTACGAGCAGCTCAACGCCTACCTGGCCGACCCGCCCGAGCTGGACGTCTCCGCGCTCGGGGACGACCTGCGGCTCGGCCTCTTCGTGGTGGCCAGGCTGGCCTCCCGGCACCACATCCAGGTCACCCTGCGGTCCTCCCCCTTCGGGGGGACGCGGGCCGTGGTGCTGCTGCCGTCGGCGCTGCTGGAGCGGATGGAACAGACCCCGTCCGTGGCCGGCCTGCCGCCCGGCGCCCGGGTGACCCGGCCGCCGGTGGTGGCGGCGGCCGACCGGAGCGGGGACGGCGGGAACGCGGACGGCGGGAACGGGGACGGCGGGAACGCGGACGGCGGGAACGGGGACGGCGGGTCGGGCGAGGAGCCGGAGGCCCCGGCGGAGCTGACCGCGGGCGCTCCCCCGGCGGCCGGCTCGCCGATCCCCGGGCTGCCCGACGCGGTGGTCGTCCCCCGGGCCTCGTCGTGGCAGCCGTCGGCGCCGCAGGCCCCGTCGCCTTCGCAGGCGTCGCCGGCCTCACCGTCGCGGGCTTCGTCGCCCTGGCAGGACGACGACCCGTTCGGCGCGGCCTCGGGCGGGGGTGCGGACGCCGGTGTTCCGGAGGGCGCTCCTCCGGAGGGTGCCCGCCCGAACGACGCGCCTTCGGACGGCGCCCCTTCCGACCGCGCCCCTTCGGACGGCGGCGCGGTAGCCGGGGAGGCGGCCGCCGGACCGCGGTACGCGAACCCTCGGGACGCCCTGTGGGACGGCGTGGTGGAGAGCCACCCGGCCGACCCCGCCACGCGTACGCGCGAGGGCGTCCAGGAGGTCCCGTCGGACCACGGACTCGAAGGGCACCCCCGCGTCCCGCCCGTCCTCCCCCGGCGGGTCCGCAAGACCGGCCCCGCGCAACAGAGGCCGGACGAGGTGTGACCCGTCCCGGCCACCGCTCCAGCGGCGGCCGGGACGGGTTCTCGGCCGCGCGCCGGGGCCGGTGTCGGTACCGGCTTCGGCGCCGACGTCGGCCGTACCGGTCGGGGTCAGACGGCAGCCGGGGCGGTGGCCGCCGCCGGGGTGAGCTTGAGTTCCTCCAGGGCCCGCACCAACGGGGCCAGCTCCGGCGCGTCGGTGGCCTTGGCGAGCGTCGCCTCCAGGGTGGCGTCGTGCACCGGCCGGGCGGCTTCGAGCAGTTGGCGGCCCTGGGGGGTCAGCTCGGTGTAGATGCCGCGCCGATCGTCCACGCAGAGGAAGCGGCTGAGCAGGCCGCGGTCCTCCAGTCGGGTCACCAGGCGCGTGGTCGCGCTGCTGCTCAGGGCCGCGGCCCGGGCCAGCTGCTGCATCCGCATGTGCCAGCCGTCCTGCCGCGAGAGCGCGTCCAGCACCGTGTACTCGACCACCGAGAGCTGGTGCTCGCTCTGGAGCGCCTTCTCCAGCGCGGCGTCGATGAGGCCGTGCAGAGCGGCGAGCGTACGCCAGCCGCAGGCGCGGATCTCGGCAGCATCGTCGTGGATACCCATGGCTCGCCCTTCGCTTTCCCTGTTCCGGTCCGGCCCCCGGCCCGAGCTCGTGCACGAACCCGGGCTCGAACCCGGACCGGACCCGTGGCCCGGTCGGCCCACCGGCCGGTCACTTGCCCGGCCCCGGTCGACGGTAGTACGACCGGTCGAACGTCTTCCCGCCCCCCAGTATGCCATTCGACGCGCTTTACCTGCCTGTGCAAATACTTTCTTATGACCCGGCCTTGACCGGATCCTGCCCTTGCCAGCCACCCGCGCAGAGCGCCGAGGCCAACTCCTCGCTGTAGCAGGCCGCCGCCAGCCAGGCGGAGGTGAACGCGGCATGGTCGTCCGCCACCACCCTGCCGAACACGTCGCGGGGCTGGTCCGCCGCCGCCGCGCGGAGCGCGTCGAGCAGGGCCGCCCCCGTGGCCAGACCGGCCGCGCGCAGCGCCGACCGGCCGGTGTCCGCCGCCCCAGCGCCGAGCGCGAGCCCCTGCCGCCCGCCGGTCACCGCCTGCTCCACCCGGCGCACCAGCAGATGGACCGGAGCCGCGGGCCCGACCGGTCCGGCCGCACTGCTCTGGACCTCGACGGGGGCGGAGGTGCTGGACGCGGCGCCGAGGGTGAGATCGGCGGTCTGCAACCGCTCCAGGCCCAGATTGACCCGCGCCGCCCGATCGGCGGGCAGCGCGAGGGCCGGCTCCCCCGGCTCGGGTCCGGCCGGTGGCGTACCCACCGCGAGCAGCCGCAGCTCCGGGTGCTCGGCCCGCTCCAGCCGGCCGATCACCCGCAGCCGCAGGCCCGGCGCGGTGGCGAGCAATGCCAGGTTGCCCCGGAACGCCAGCCCGGGGTGGTCGTGCGCCGCGCGCAGCGCGACCACCAGCCCGCCGCAGTCGGCCAGCAGCTCGGGCACGCCGCCCGACCCGTGCGGGGCGGCGCCGAGCAGCGTGACGTCCAGGAACAGCAGGTCGCTCCCGGCCGGCCGGCCCTCGTACGGCAGCGCCGCCGCTGCCAGGGCCCGCTCCACCTGGACGGCCGGGGGCTCCGTCCAGAGCCCGGCGACCGGGTCCGCCGTCCACGCCACTCCCCCGGCCCGCACCGCTCGAACCGAACTGCCCGCGCCGAGCCGACCGTTGGCGGACCGCGTCGCCCCCTGGACGGCCAGCCCCGCCCGGCTGAACTCGCGGTGGCTGAGCAGGGCGTCACCCAACCGGACCGCCCGGTTCCCCGCACCGACCGCCTGCGGGGCGGCCGTCGTCGGGTCGGCGTGCGGCATCACCTCGGCGACGGTGCTCAGCACGCCGGTGGCATCCACCGCCCAGGTGAGCACGCCCGCATGGGTGGCGGTCAGGACCGGTTCGGCGAACAGCCCGTACAACCGCAGCCCGCCCGCCTCCCCGTAGACCTGACGGGCGGTGCCGCGCAGGGCGGCGAGATCGCGGTGCCCCGTACCCGGGGCCGCGGTTCGCGCACGGGTCAGGGCCGTGGCCACGGTCGGGGGCAGGGTCGGGGACAAGGTCGTGGTCAGGGCCGGGGCCAAGGTCGTGGTCAGGGCCGTGGTCAGGTCGAGCAGCTCCCGCAGGCCGGCGACCAGGAGCGCGAGCCGGTGGTCCGGCTCGCCCGAGCGGGCGGCCCGGAGCCGGCTCACCACCGCGACCGCTGCCGCGGCCGGCCGGTGGAACCCGTTCAGCCGCGCCCGGTGGGCCGCCCGCAGCAGCTCCGCCTGGAGCACGGCGCCGGCTCCGCCCACCCCGGCCGCCAGCACGGCCGCGGCGGCGCGGTGCAGGTGGTGGACGGCGGCCTGCTCGGCCGCCGTGAGCGAACCGCCGGAGGCGTCGTCGGGAGCGGCATCGGGAGCGGTGCGGGGGCCGCCGGGCGTGCCGCCGACCGGGTCCGGTTCGGTGCCCGACCCCGAGCCCGGCTCCGAGCCCGACCCCGAGCCCGGCTCCGGGCCCGACTCCGAGGCCGGTTCCGGTTCGGTGTCCGGGCCCGGTTCGTTGTCCGCGTCGGCGATCCGGCAGACCGTGACCGCCGCCGCCCGGTGCACGCAGGCCGGCGCCAGCAGGCAGCCGCAGCGCACATCGGCCTGCCCCCGGACCACCCCGCCCGGCGCGTGCAGGACGAGGGAGGTCTCCTCGTCCACCTCGATCCGCCACTCGTCGCCGTCCCGGCGCACCGGGCGCTCCGCCAGCTTGGCGGCCGCACCGTCCAGCCGCTTCTGCAGGCGGGCCGACAGCCCCGCCACCACTTCGGCGACCACCTCCGGCCGGACGGCCGGCCAGGCCCCGCCGGACGGCACGCTCTGCTGCTCTGTCATCGGACCTTCTCCCCCACCCAGCGGGCCAGTTCGAGCGGGCTCAGCGCCGCCACCGGCATTCCGGCCGCGACCAGCTGGCTCGCGACCGCCTTCGAGTAACGCGCCGTCCCGGTGTCGTCGAGCGCGGCGCAGCCGAGCACGTGACAGCCGGAGTCGACCAGCGCGCGGGTCTGCGTCAGCAGCCCGCCGATCGGTCCGCCCTCCTCGAAGTCGCTGATCACCGCGACCAGCGTCCGGGACGGCACGGTCACCAGCTCGCGTGCGTACTTCAGCCCGGTGGCGATGTGGGTGCCGCCGCCGATCCGGACCTCCAGGAGCAGGCCGAGCGGGTCCTCCACCCGCTCGGTCAGGTCGACGACCTCGGTGGAGAAGGCGACGAAGTGGGTGCTCAGCGAGGGCACCCCGGCCAGGATCGAGGCGGTCAGCGCCGCCCAGACCGTGGACGCCTCCATCGACCCGGACACGTCCACCACCAGGATCAGCCGCCAGTCGGCCGCCAGTCGGGCCCTGGTCCGGAAGACCGGCCGTTCCGGGACGATCACCGTGCCCGCCTCCGGATCCCCCGGCCGGGCCGGGCGCGCGGTGGCGAGGTTCGCCCGGATCGTCCGGTGGAGGTCGAGCCCGCCGCCGGGCCGGCGGCTCGGCCGCGGCACGCTGATCCCGGTGAGCGCCGGTCGGAGCCTGGTCGCCAGCTCCCGGGTGAGCTCGGACACCAGGCGCCGCACCAGTGGACGCAGCCCCGCGATCCGCGCCTCCGGCAGGCCACCGGCGTGCTCCAGCACGGTCCGGAGCAGGTCGACGGAGGGGCGGACGGCACCCGGGTCGATCGCGTCCAGCGCGTCGGCCCGGCCCTGCCCCACGGCGGCGGCGAGCACCTCTTCGCGGATGCCCGGCCCGAACAGCGCGGTCAGCTCCTCGGACCACTCGCGCACGCCCGGGTACGGGGCCTCACGGCCGCCCCGGTTGCCGCCCGCCCCGCCCCGACCGTCCAGCCCGGGCCCGGACCCCTCCCCGTGCCCGGTGCCGTACAGCTCGTCGAGCGCGGTCGCGAGCCTGGCCGCACGCCCCCCGAGGCCTCCGCCCCCCGGCCGCCCGAGCAACAGCCGCCACCGCTCGGCCGGCGCGAGCCCCTGCCCGGCGGACGCGGGAGCGGGGATGTGCGCAGCGGGCCCCGGAGCCGGCCCGGCATCCGTTCCCGGGCCGTGGAAGGGCTGGACGGCCTGCCCGGGGGCGGGGTGTCCGTCGTCGGCGGCCACGGCGAGGTGAGCCGTCCGGCCGGGATGGTCGGCTGGCGCGAGCCGCCCGGGTGTCGGCTCGGCCGCCGGGCCACCGGCCGTCGCGGGAACATCGCCGGCGGACCCGCCGACGAGCTCGTCCGCCGGCCGGTCGGAGCGCCCGGGTGCGGCCAGCGGTCCGGTAGTCGGCTCGGCCATCGGGGCGGTGGATCGCTCCGGGAGCAGCCCGCGTCGTTCCAGGGCGGCCCGGGCGGCGAGGTCCGCGCGGGCCCAGGCGGCGAGCAGCGCCGGCGGAACAGCGTCCGGCAGGGTCTGCAGACGGCTGCCCAGCCGCTCCTCGACCAGTGCCAGCAACCGGTCCCGGGCGGCCGGGGCGAGGGTGTCGAAGCCACCGCGCAGTGCGGGCAGCCGGTCCAGGAACGCCGTGTCGGACAGGGCGGTGACCCGCTCCAGCACCGGTTCGAGCGCCTCGGGCGCGGTGGAGAAGAGCCCCTCCGCCGCCGTCAGCAGACCGACCAGCGATCGGCCGAGGGCATGACGAGTCCCGGTGTCGGTGGCTCCGTCGACCCAGGAGGCCGCGCGGCCGCCGAACGCGCTCGGGCCGTCCTGCCCGAGCAGGACCCGCACGGCCCCGGCCGCTCCCCGGACCAACGGGCTCCCGCCGTCGGCGAGTTCGGTCAGCGTGTGGGCGAGCCGCACGCCGCCGGACAGGTCGGCCCGGCGGGCCAGCTCCACCAGGGCCCGGGCATCGGCGGGGTCGTCGGACCCGCCCAGCCCCTCCAGTTGGCGCACCGCCGCGTCGGTCAGCAGCTCCGCGGCCGAAGCGAGCGCGACGGCCCGGCCGCCGGGCTCGATCGGCCCGGCCCGCTCCCCGGGCGGCGCGGCCGGCTCCGTCCGGTCCGCGGTCCCCGGTGCGGAGGAGTCCCGCCGCGCCTCGGGGGCGAGGCCCGGGACGTGACCGGCGGCGAGGCGGTCCAGCAGGGCCAGTGCGTCCAGGAGTTCGGGGAGCGTCCCGCTCTGCGGGAGGACGGCGGTGAGCTGGGCGAGGCGGGTGTCGGCGAGCGCCGGCAGTCCGCAGGCGGCGGCGTCGGCGAGGCCCTGGACCACCTCGCGGGCGGTCGGGCCGTCGGCCTGCTGCTCGCGGCGCAGCCGCTCCCGCAGCGCCCCCTCGGCCGCCTGGGCCGGGGTGACGCCACGGGTGCCGGCGACCGTCAGCATCGCGGCGACGGTCGGGCTCCACTGCACGCGCCAGCGGGCGCCGAGGGTCTCGGTGCCGCCCGCGCCCACCCCGGCCACCGGTTCGCCGTAGGGGACGCCGCAGGCGGTGAGGCGGTGCAGGAGCAGGTCGCGGCGGCGGTCGAGGGCCGAGCGCAGGGGGTCCAGCCGGAGTTCCCGCGGGGCGGTCTCGGCGGAGTCGCCCGGCCCGGGGAGGCCGAGTTCGGTGAAGGCCGCTTCGACGGCGGGTGCCAGGCCGCTGCGCGGGGCGCCGGGCGCGGCCCGGCCGGTCCGGGTGCCCACCAGGACGCGCTCCAGCGCGCGGGCGACGGCCCGGCCGCGGCCGAGCGGCTCCCCCTGGGCGAGGACGGTCTGCACGGCTTCGACCAGTTCGCCCCGGCCGGGGGCGGCCAGCCCGCGCAGCCGGGCGAGGTCCCCGGCGAGCCGGACGATCTCGCGGGCGTCGGCTGGACCCGACGGGTGGTCCTGGGTGCGCAGGGCCTGGCAGATCCGCACCGCGGTGCCGGTCAGGGCGTCGGCGAGCCGCTCCGGATCGCCGCCCGCGTCGAGCACCGTGTGCTGCCACTCGGGGTCTCGGATGCCTGCCGGATACCCGGACCGGGCGTCGAGCAGGGGGTAGGTGTAGGGGATCAGCGAGACGACGTGGCCGCCGTTCTCCGCGTGGCCGCCGTTCTCCGCGTGGCCGCCGTTCTCCGCGTGGCCGCCGTTCTCCGCGTGGCCGTCGTCCCCGCCGCCGTCGGGGTCGGGCCCGGCGGCCGCCGCGTCGTCGAGCAGCGCGGGCGCGTGGAACGCCCCGATGACGGCGGCGACCCGGCGCCCGTCGGCCCCGGCGGCCCGGATCCGCGCACGCATCCAGGCCTCGCGTCGCAAATCGTACGGATCGACCCCGGCGCCGTCCGCCGCGTCGCGGCGCATCGCCCAGCCGACCAGCAGCGCGGCGCGGCGGACGGCCTCCGGGGTGGACCCGGGGGCGGCGGTCTCGACCAGGCGGTCCCAGAGGTCATCGTCGTCGTCCCGCCCGGTGAGCCGGTGCCGCAGCGCGGCGGCGACGCCGGGGCGGCCGTCGTGTGCGGTGCCCCCGCTCGCGCGGCGGGCCTCGGCCCGCCGGGCGAGCGGCAGGTCGCAGGTGAGGGCCGGGACGCCGTTGCGACGGGCCCACCGCAGCGCGGCCAGCTCCGGGGAGAAGTCCGCGAACGGGTAGAAGGCGAGCCCGGCGGGCCCCTCGCCCGGACCGTCCCCGGAGCCGTCCGGGGCGGCCGCGAGGGCGACCGGCGCCCGGGTGGACTCGTCGGCCAGCCAGTCCAGCCAGGGCTGGAACTCGGTGGGCAGCTCGACCAGGACCACCTCGGGCCGGGCCGCGTCGAGCAGCGCGGGCACCACCGCGCTGAGCGAGGGGGCGTGGTGCCGCACCCCGATCAGGAACGGCCCCGGACGGCCTGCCCCCGAGGCGGCCAATCGCGCCGCCTCCGCCTCGACCACCCCGCGCGGGTCGTCGTGGTCCCCGGGCGTGCCGGGGCCGCGAGGGCCCGCTCCTCCGGCTCCGGAGAGTCCGGTCACCGCGCTGCTCGTCGTCATCGCCTCACGCCTCCAGGGCCGAACGCAGGTCCCAGAGCATCCGCCAGGTGGCCGCGCCCTGTTCGGCACGGCGCCGGACCGGGCCGTCCCAGTAGCCGAGCAGCCGGGCGGCGTCGGCCGGGTCGTCCTTGCGGACGACGCCGATCAGCTGCCCCGGCAGCCGGCCGAGGAGGTCTCCGCCGTCGGGCAGATAGGCGGCGCAGACGCCCAGCGCGGTGGCCACCGAGACGGCCTCGGCGGTGCTCATCACGGTGGACGGGCGCTCGACGTCCCAGCCCTCGGTGGAGCGGCCGGTGCGCAAGTCCCTGAAGGCGGTGACGAGTGCCTCCAGCACGGCGTCGTCCACCGCGTACGCGGCACCGGCCCGGGCGACCGCGGCGGTGGACTGCCGGCGGACCAGCTCGACCTCCGCCGCGAGGCTGCCGATCGGGCCGACCGTCTCGAAGTTGAACCGCCGCTTGAGGGCGGCGGACATCTCGCTGACGCCCTTGTCCCGCAGGTTCGCGGTGGCGATCAGGGTGAAGCCGGCCGCGGCGTGCAGCTGGCCGTCCGGGCTGCCCGCCAACTCGGGGACCGCGATGCGCCGTTCGGAGAGCAGCGAGACCAGGGCGTCCTGCACCTCGGGCAGGCAGCGGGTGACCTCCTCGACCCGGGCGACGGCTCCGGTGGTCATCGCGGTGAGCACCGGCGAGGGCACCAGGGCGTCCCGGCTGGGGCCCTTGGCCAGCAGCAGGGCGTAGTTCCACCCGTACTTCAGCTGGTCCTCGGTGGTACCGGCGGTGCCCTGGACGGTGAGCGCGCTGGTGCCGCAGACCGCGGCGGCGAGCAGTTCGGAGAGCATCGACTTCGCGGTACCCGGTTCGCCGACGAGCAGCAGACCGCGCTCCCCGGCGAGGGTGACCACGCAGCGCTCGACCAGCGCCCGCTCGCCGACGAACTTCTGCTCCACGGCCAGACTCTTCCGCCCGGCCTTGAGCTTCTCGCCGCCGCTGCCCATCACGAAGGTGACCACGGCGCGCGGGGTGAGCCGCCAGCCGGGCGGGCGCGGGCCGGTGTCGTGGGCCGCCAGGAACTCCAGTTCGGCGGCGTACCTCTCCTCGGGCGGGACGATCTGCCGAGCCGTCGGATCGGCGGACTGGTCCTTCGGGGCGGTGGTCATCGGCGGGCCTTCCTGCGCTTGCCGGTACGGAGCTCTTCGTATCCGGGGACGTCCCCGTCGCCGATCCGCTGCCAGGCCCGGGCGAACAGCTCCGGGACGGACAGCCGCGGCAGGACGGCGTGGTGGGTGGGCAGTTCGTACAGGCCGGCCTTCCAGGTCTCCGTCGGGAGGCCGGGGGCCTTGGCCTCCTGCCAGCCGCCGGGCAGGAAGAGGCCGCGGCCGGCCCGGGCCCGCTTGGCCTCCAGCACCAGGTCGGTGGCGGCGAGTTCGGCCCGGGCCCGCTTCAGCCGGGCGGGCTTCCAGCCCGTCCAGCGCGCGACGTTGCGGTCGGTCGGGTCGGGCAGCGCGAGCAGTTGGAGGTAGAGCGCGGCGGCGTCCGCGCCGAGGCCGTGGGCGGCGGCCACCTCGGCGACCAGCGGGCCGACGCTGAGCTGCGGGTTCTGCGCCCAGCGGGCCTCCTCCCCGGCACCGGTCGGCGCCGGGTCGGGGGTGAGCTCCGGCGGGGCCACCAGACGCTCCAGCTCGCCGTCCAGGATGGCCGCCAGGGCGGGGCGCTGACTGGTGAACCAGTAGCCGTCGACGAGCCCGGCCAGCAGCTCCAGCACCGGATCGTCCCCGCCGGTGAGCCCGGCCGGGCGCAGCCAGACCTGCTCGTCCTCGGTGCGGCCGGGGGCGAGCACGAGGGCCTCCCCACAGCGGACCAGACCGTCGGCGTCGGCCCCGCCCTCGGCCGGCAGCCCGAAGCGGGTGCGCAGCACCGGCGACAGCTTCTCGCCCTTGGCGGTGCGGTGCAGGTCGTAGTTCAGCAGCAGCTCCGGGTCGGCCAGCCGGGCCCGCAGCGCCGCGGCGGCCTGCGGCAGCAGCGGGCGCAGCGGGCTGTCGGCGGGCAGGTGGTAGGCGAGCCAGCGCAGGGCGTCGACGGACCCGCCCAGACCGGTGTCGCCGGGCAGGGCGTGCGGGTCGTCGGCGACCAGCTGGACCGGCCCGCCGTCCTGGGTGGCCCGCACCCGGTAGCCGGTGGTGCGGTTGAGCCAGGGCGTCCGGGTCGGGTTGAGGACCTCTTCGATGTGGTTGATCCCGGCACCGTTGACGGTGGCCTGGGCCTCCTCGGGCAGGGTGACGAGCCGTCCGAACCGCTCCGTCCACCGCTCGGCTCCGGCCGCGGTGTCGGGGCCGTCCGTCCAGAGCGCCTTCGGGTCGGCGGGCAGGAGCGCCGTCCAGACGGCGCGGAGGCCGGCCCGGTCGCGACCGCGCAGCCAGTCCCGGGCGGCCTTGGCCTCGGCCGACTTGAGACCGTACTCCTTGAGCCGGTCGGCGGGGAGCACGTTGCCGTACCACCCGAACAGGGTGTTGGTGGGGCTGAGCAGCAGGGCGGCCCGGGTGGCGCCGATGCCGGTCGCCGCACCGAAGGCGGCGGCCTGCCCGGCCTCCCGGACGAACCCGCCGTGCAGGGCGAGCAGGGCGGTGAACCGCGCCGTCCAGTCGGCGGTGACGACCTCCTCGGTGTTGCGCTCCCCGGCGGTGCCGAAGTGGGCGACCGGCCCGAAGGCGCCGCTCGGGTCGTGGTCGACGGCGAGCCAGTTCACCCGGTCCTCGCGGTGGTGGCGGCAGCCGAGGACGACGACCGTCCGCTCCCCGTGCCGGAACACCTGGCCGGCCCGGGACGGGTGCTTGCGGCTGGTGCCGTCCGGGTCGACGAAGTCGGCGAGCGGCTCGGTCAGCACCACCTCGCGCAGGGTGGCGCCGCGGTCGGCGAGCAGGCCGCGGGTGAGCTCGGTCAGCAGCAGGGCGAGCGCCGACCGCTCGGCCGCGCCGGTGAGCGGGGCGGCCGCGGCATAGGCGAGGGTGCCGAGGTGACCGAGGAGGCTCAGCCAGCCGTGGTGGTTGTCGTCCCCCTCCAGCTCGACCCGGAGCGGGGCGGACCAGCCCTCGGTACCGGGCGCCACGGCCGGTGGCCCGGTGAGGACGCCGAGGACGGTGCGCAGGTTGCCGAGCACCCGCCAGTGGTCCCCGTGCTCCCAGGAGCGGCCGAAGCCCGAGGTGTCGGGCAGCAGGATCTCCACCGCCTCGCGCAGGTCCTGGTCACGCCCATGCTCGGGCCGGTAGGCGGCGCCCGCCCGGGCGGTGCCGGGCTCGGGGCGGGCCTCGGCCTCGGCCTCGGACTGCGGGACGAACCGGGCGGCGAGGTCGAGCAGTTCGGCGGCGGACCGGGCGAGGCCGGCGACGCCGGCCCGCAGCAGCGGGTGGCCGACGCCGGGCAGCACGGCGCCGACGGCCTCGACCGGCACGGACTGCCGGGCGGCCTTGCCCACCGCCAGCGGGCGCCGCACGCCCTGGACGGTGAGCCAGCGCTGCTCGGCCTCCGCGGGCGGTTCGGCGTCCGTCGGCCAGGCGGCGTCGATCAGCCGGGCGGCCTGCTCGTCGGTCAGACCGCGCAGGACCAGCGAGCCCGCCTCGTCGCGCGGCCGCAGGGCGTGCCAGTGGGCGAGCGGGGGGACGAACGCGGTACCGGCGGCCGCCAGACCACCGGGCCGGCAGGTCTGCAGGTCGGTGCTGGTGTCGGCGCCGCTGCCGTCGGCGTCCGGCAGGGCGAGGCCGAGATCGCCGCCGCGCTCCTCGACGACCAGCGGGTGGGCGTCACCGGGCAGGCCGAGCCGCCCGAGCGGGAACCGATCGGCGCGCCGGCCCTTTCCGGCCAGGGCGAGGGTGGTGCCGTCGGCGGTGCCGGTGGTGACCTTGGCCCCGTCGACCCGGACCCAGCTGCCGAGCACGACGCCGTCGGTGCCGAGCGGGGTGGCCTCCAGACCGGGCTGCATCGGCAGCAGCGACGTGCGGTCGAGGTCGAGCCGGCCGGCCGCCGCGGTGGCGGCGATCCTGGGCGGTTCGGCGGCGCGGCCCAGCGCGCCGGTGGCCGCGTCCAGTTCGGTGAGGACGTCACCGGACCGGCTCGGGCGGACCGTCCAGTGACCGGTGCCGTCGCCGATCACCCGCGCCTCGGCGGGCATCCGGGTGTCACCGACGTGCAGCGGGCGCTCGCCGGTGGTCCGGCCCCCGCCGGACAGCGGGATCGACGGGATCTCCGGGTCGTCCTGGCCGCCGTAGTAGCGGACGATGGTCTCCCCGCCCAGTTCGAAGGTCTCGGTGGGGCGGCCGGACCAGTAGGCGTACTGCTTGTTCTCCCGGTACCAGGCGACCAGCAGCTCGCCGTCGACGAAGCGCAGCCGGGGCCGCTGCCAGCGCTCCAGTTTGTCGGGGATGCGCAGGGTGTGCTCCAGCAGGATGCCCTGCGGACCGACCACCACGACGCGGTTCCCGAGCTCCAGGACCAGCTGCGGCCAGGCCTCCTCGACGCAGAGGCCGTCGGGCAGTTCCCTGCCCTCGGGGCCGCCCGGTGCCTCGCCCGCCTCGATGCCGAGCCGGACGAGTGCCTCCTCCAGCGCGGGCCAGCCGAGCTCGTCGAGGATGCCGGTGCGCAGCGTGCGGGCGAGCAGTCCGGTGACGTCGAGGCCGGCGATCCGCTCGGCGGCGGCCGGGTTCTCGGTGCGGATCGCGCCGCGGCTGCTCCGCAGGTCCTTCAGCAGTTCGGCGGCGCTCGCCAGGCCGCGCGCGGCCAGGAGTTCGTCGGCCCGGGCGTCGGACCACTCGACGAACAGCTCGCGCAGCACCGGGAGGGCGGCCAGCTGCTTGTGCGCGGCGGCCGTCCAGCTGTTGGGCACGCCGGAGCGCAGCAGGGCGCGGAACCGCGGGTCGGCGGCCACCGCGGCGAGGGTGCGGCCGCCGGGCCCGGACTCGCGCACCCAGTCGCCGAGGCCGAGGCTCTGCCCGTCGGCCGGGTCGGCGACCGGGACGCCCTCGGCGAGCAGCAGGTCGAGCAGCTCGATCTGGTGGGGGCTGCGCCGCGTCCCGGTGAAGAGGTCGACCGGGATGCCGTCGGCTCGCAGCCGCCCGGTCATCCGGGCGGCCAGCGCGACGGTCTCGGCGTTGAGCCCGTTGGTGCGCCAGCCCCGGCCGATGTGGCCCACCCAGCGCTGCAGCCAGACGGCGGCGGCCGGGGTGGTCCCGGCCCGGCCCGCCGCGCCGCCGGCGGGCAGGCCGGTCAGCAGCTGCTCGGCGCCGCTCTCGGCGAGCACGGCGAGCCAGGAGGCGTCCTGGGCGCTCTGGTCGGAGACCCCGGCCGGGTCGGGCATGATCTCCAGCAGCCGGGCGCGGACGCCCTCGTCACGCCGGGCCAGCTCGATGACGGCGCCGTGCCAGGACTTCCAGAAGGCGCCGGGCGCGCGGTTGACGGCGGGGGAGGCGAGCAGCTCGGCGAGCAGGGCCTGCTCGTGCTCGGTGCGGTCGAGCCCGGCGGCCCGGATCAGGGCGCGGGCGTCCTCGGCGATCCCCGCGTAGGGGGCCATGCCGGCGGCCGAGCGCTCGGTGCAGAGCTGGCGGAAGCGCTGCCAGGCGGTCAGCGGGTCGAGCCGGCCGCTCAGCTCCTTCACGTACTGGCGCAGCGCCTTGACGGTGAGCGCGCCGGCCAGCGCGAACTCCAGGAAGACGGCGCGCAGCCGCTCCTCGTCCACGGCGAGGCTGTGGGTGCGCTCGGCCTCGCGGGCCTTGCCGAAGAAGGTGCCGGCGTAGGTCTGGTTGCCCTGTTCGACGAAGATCCTGCCGACCTCCTCGCAGTAGGTCGGCAGGAAGTGCGGCACCGCGCGGCCGAGGCGCACGGCGAGCTCGTCGAAGCCGTCCTTGGCGTGGCCGGGCTTGGACTTCGCCTGCCGGGCGAGCCGCTCCATCTCCTTGACCAGGGCGAGCGCGTGGTGGCCGTTCGCCGGGTCGTGGACCAGCGCCCAGGCGGGGAAGCCCAGCGCCTCCTGGCGGACCTGGCCGACCTCGGCCGGCTCCGCCGCCGGCTTCAGGCCGAGGAAGTCGACCGCCAAGTCCTCGGCGGGCCCGAGCGCGCCCGGGACGAGCCGGACGATCCGGCGCCCGTCGAGCGCCGGGTGGGCGTAGCTGCGGGCGGTGAGGACGTCGGCGGCACTGTCGGGCTGCCCGGCGCCGGGCAGCGTGCCCGCCGGGAGGACCGCTCCGGCATCCAGCAGGCGCTCGTGCAGTTCGGTGGTGCTCATGCGGGCTCCTCCCCTTCGATCGTGCGGCCGGCGTACAGCGCGGCGGCCATCCGCATGCCCTCGGACCAGGCGACCGGCCCGACCTCGGCCGCCGGCAGGATCGTGCCGTCCGGGCCGGCCCAGCTGAGCGCGCCGGTCTCGCACTCGTCGTACTCGTAGTAGTCCCCGACCCAGACGCGGGCCTCCAGCGCGCGGCCGCCCTCGACCACGGGCAGCACGGCGTAGCCGCCGCGCACCCGGTAGCCGAGCCGGGCGCAGCGGCCGAGCAGGTCGCGCAGGGCGTTGTAGCGGCCGCCGGCGTAGCTGGTGACCTCGGTACCGGACGCGGCCTCCGCCGGGCGGTGCCAGACCTCCCGGTACAGCTGCTGCACTTGCTGGGAGACTCCGAGCTCGACGGCGAACTCGCGCAGCTCGTCCAAGTCCTCCAGGAGGACGGGGTGGGGTATCAGGATCTCGCCGTCGGTGAGGCGCACGGTGTCCCCGTCGAGGTCGACGAGCCCGAGGCCGCGTTCGGCGTCGGCGCCGCGCAGGAACCCGGCGACCTCGCCGTCCGCGCCCGTCACCACCAGGTCGCGCAGGACCTCCTGCCAGGCCTCGTCCGGCCAGACCGCGACCAGGACCGCGGCGGGGACGGGCAGCGAGCGGACCATCCACCGCTCGACGTCCTCCAGGCAGCCGCGCCGGTGCGCGGCGAGCCACTCGGTGAGCTGCTTGAGCCCGGTGACCACCGGATCGTCGTTCAGCTTCGACGGAAGGGACTTCAACGGGCGGCCGGCCGCGTTGCGGCACACCACCCTGCCCTCCGCGTCGAGCGCGACTTGATAGCCGCCCGTCCCCGCTTCCACCCACGTCACGGCCGCTCTCCTCCCAGCTGCTGGTCTGCGATGGGAGGAACGTAACGGGACACACTGACAACGCGGCCGCCGGGGGGCCGCTCCTGCGGACCAGCCGCTTCAAACCCATCGAACGAGTGAACGATCAGCGGGGACGACGACGCGGCCGCCACCCCGGCCGACGGCCCGGAGGGGTCCCAACTCCCCTCCAGCACAAGCGATCTGCGGGCGAACCACGCCGACCGGTCGGCGGACCGCGCACTCGATCCGAGCATGTCAGAAGCGGCCGGGACCGCGGGGACCGGCCGCGCCGCTAGGAGACGGTCAGGCGCAGGATCCGGTCGTCGCCGGAGCGCGAGTCCCCGCGCCCGTCGGTGTTGTTGGTGACCAGCAACAGCGTGCCGTCCCGGTCCGCGACCACCGTGCGCAGCCGCCCGTAGGCGTCGTCGAGGAACGCCTCCGGAGCCCCCGCCGCGCGGTCACCGTCGAGCGGGACGCGCCAGAGCCGGGTACCCCGCAGCGCGGCGATCCAGACGGCGCCGTCGGCGTAGGCGATACCGCTCGGGGACGCGTCAGCGGTATGCCACTGGGCCACCGGGTCGATGAAGTCGGGGCGGTTCCCGGCGCCCTCGACCACCGGCCAGCCGTAGTTGCCGCCGGCCTTGATCAGGTTCAGCTCGTCCCAGGTGTCCTGGCCGAACTCCGAGGCCCAGAGTCGCCCTTGGGGATCCCAGGTGAGCCCCTGCACATTGCGGTGGCCGTAGGAGTACACGGGCGAGCCGGGGAAGGGGTTGCCGGGAGCGGGGGTGCCGTCCGGGGCGAGCCGCAGGATCTTGCCGCCGAGCGAGCCCTTGTCCTGGGCGAGCCCGGTGTCGCCGCTGTCCCCGGTGCCCACGTAGAGCAGGCCGTCGGGGCCGAAGGCGATCCGCCCGCCGTTGTGCCGGGGCCCGTGCGGGATGCCCGTCAGGAGGGCCTCGGGCGTGCCGAGTTGCTGCTCCGGCGGCCGCGTCGGGTCGTACGTCAGACGGACGACGCGGTTGTCCGCGACGGTGCTGAAGTAGGCGTACACCAGGTGGTCGGTGGCGTAGCCGGGCGACAGCGCGAGGCCCAGCAAGCCGCCCTCGCCGCCGGAGACCACCCCGGGGACGGTCCCGGTCCCGGTGCGGGCGCCGTCCTTCGCCGCGACCCGGCCGATCCGTCCGTCGTCCCGCTCGGACACCAGCAGGTCCCCGTCGGGCAGCACCACCAGGCCCCAGGGCGCCGCCAACTCCTCGGTGACCGTCGCCCGGACGGCCACCGACGGCGCGGCACCGGGCGTGGCCGGGGCGGAGGCGGTGGCGGAGGCGGTGGGGGAGGCGGTGGGGGAGGCGACTGCCGAGGCGGCGGCAGAGCTCGGGGCGGCCGACGTGGCCGGGGGCGCCGGCGCCGACGAACAGCCCGCGACGGCACCGGACCCCAGGACCAGAGCCAGCACCCCGGCTCCGACACGACTGCGCACGAGCGTCTCCCCTCAGGAGGACGGTCCAGCAGGACCGGAACGGCTGCCGCACGGGACCGGAGGGCACGGCAGCCCTCAGCTCATCACAGCGACCCCGCGCTCCACCGCCCGACACTCACGGCACCCGCCCCGAGCGGGGTTCACCCGGACGCGCGGTTTCGGATGGTTCGCCCACACCCCGGCCCGCTCCCGCCCTACTCTCGGAGCCCGAGCCGGTCGAGGAGCAGGGGGCTCCGCCATGAGCGCTACTTCCAACACGCCACCGCCGATGGCCTGGCGCTACTGCGGCAACCAGATCAAGCTCTGGCGCACCCGGGCCGGGGTCAGTCGCGAGGACCTGGCCAGGGACGCCGGCTACAGCGTGGAGAGCGTCCGCTCCATGGAGGCCGGTCGGCGCCGACCCTCCAGGCACCTGCTCGACATCGCCGACGAGTTGTGCGGGGCGAAGGGCATCCTGGCGGCGGGCGAGGAGTTCCTGAGGCCCGAGAAGTACCCGGACTTCGCCGAGGACTACATGCGCTACGAGGCTGAAGCCGTCATTCTGTCGAACTATCAGAACCAGCTCATCCCTGGCTTGCTTCAGACCGAAGAGACCGCCAGGGCCCTCATGAACTCCTACTGGCCCCGGATGGACGACGAGACGGTCGAGGAGCGTGTAGCCGCACGACTTGACCGCCAGAACCTCCTCAGCACCCCGACCAAGTCCTTCTGCTTCCTGATCGGCGAGGCCGCACTGCGACACCCACTAGGTTCAACGGAGGCCCAACAGCGGCAGCTTCGCCACCTGCTGGCCGCCGGGGCGCCTCGCCACGTAACCATCCAGGTCGTCCCGGCCAGGGACGCCCACCCCGGCCTCGACGGTCCATTCGTACTTCTGGAGACCGCCGATCACATCCGCCTCGGCTACGAGGAGGGCCAGACCACAGGCTTGCTCTATTCCGACCCGTCAAAGGTGAGCGTGCTCAGCCAGCGCCATGAAATGATCCTTCGACAGGCCCTCGCCCCCGAGGCGTCGGCGAGGTTCATCGACAAGTTGGCGGAGGAGCAATGAGCACTGAGCTCGCGTGGTTCAAGTCCAGCTACAGCGGCACCGCGGGCGGCGAGTGCGTCGAGGTCGCCGCCATGACGACCGCCGTGCGCGTCCGGGACTCGAAAGACCGGAGCGGGCCGCAGCTCGCCTTCTCCCCCGCCGCCTGGGCCGACTTCGTCGCCTTCGCGGCAGCCACGGAGACACCGCTCTCCCGAGCGGTCGGATCCGCCGGGCGGGTGTCGGGCATGCGGGCGCCCTCGTACGCGCGCGGCAGGCATCGTTCGTGAGCGACCGTCAGCTAGCCTGCGTCGTCGGAAGGCCTGAGGGCATCGCGGTGACGAAAGGGTTCACCATGGCGGAGAACTTTGCAGAGCGGCCGGCGCCGGAGTCCGTGCGCCTGATCGACTCCGAGGAGGCGAAGGCCGTCCCGGGGATCGTCCCGGGCACGTTCATCCTCGTGGTGAACGGGACCAAGCCCTACCTGAACATGACCGTCCGGCTGTCGCCCCGGGTCTACCTCGCGCAGCCGGAGTACTGGGGCATCGAGGTGGTCGGCTCGCTGTCCGGCATCGGGCTCCCCGCCACCGCCCCGTACACGGAGTCGCTGCCGCTGGACGGCATCACGGGGAGCAAGGGGATCGAGGTGATCGGGGCCTACCGGACCGAGCGGATCGACCTGCCGTAGGGCCCGGGTCGTCAGCCGGGGCCGACCGCGACGGCCGGCCCCGCACCCGAGTGCCGCACAGCGAGCTTCGGCCGCCGCCCGGACCCTCACCGCGGCACCCCCGCGGCGTCCAGGAAGGTGCGGAACTTGGCGCTGGTCTCGGCCAGTTCGGCCTCCGGCCGGGACTCGGCGACGACGCCCGCCCCGGCGAACACCCGCAGCGTGCCCTCGTCGGCCTCCGCGCAGCGCAGGGTCACCACCCACTCGCCGTCACCGTCCGCGTCGCCCCAGCCGACCATCCCGGCGTACAGTCCGCGGTCGAACGGCTCGATCTCGCCGATCGCCCGCCGCGCCGCCGGCGTCGGCGACCCGCAGACCGCCGGGGTCGGGTGCAGGGCGGTGGCCAGCTCCAGCGCCGACACCGCCGGGTCGGCCAGTTCGGCGGTGATCGTGGTCGCCAGGTGCCACATGGCGGCGGTCCGGACCAGGGTCGGGGCGGCCGGCACCAGCAGCGTCCGGCAGTACGGGGCCAGCGCCTCGCGGATGGCGTCCACCACGAAGGCGTGCTCGCGCAGGTCCTTCGGGGACTCCAGCAGCGCGGCGGCCCGGCGGACGTCCTCGCCCAGGTCGGCGGTGCGCGGCACCGAACCGGCCAGCGGGTTCGCCACCACCGTGGTGCCGCGGCGCGAGAGCAGCAGTTCGGGGCTGGCGCCGATCAGGGTGCGACCCGCCCCGGCGGGCACCGCGAAGGTGTAGCCGCTCGGGTCGCGGCGGGCCAGCCGCTGGAGGATCGCGGGCAGATCGAGCGGGCGACCGGCACTCAGTTCGAGTGTCCGGGCGAGCACGACCTTGCTCAACTCGCCCGCCCGCAAACGCCGGACGGCCTCGGCGACGCCCGCCCCGTACACCTCGGGCTCGGGCACCGGACGGACCCGCCACTCCACCGGCTCGGCGGCCGGGGCGGGCAGGGCGATCAGCGGGTCGTCCCGCAGCGCGCCGCAGACGCGCAGCCCGGCGGGCACGGCCAGTTCGGCCCTGCTGTCGTGGTCGAACGCCACCGCGCCCATCACCAGCGGCTGCCGGACCCCGTCACGGCGCGCCCGGGCCAGTGCCTCGGCGACCCGCACCGGCAGCGGGCGCTCGTCCTGCACCACCCTGGCGTGCACGCCCTCGGCGAGCAGCGTGCGGGTCGGCGAGGCGAAGAACGCCTCGTCGGGCGCGGCCCGGTACTGGCCCAGCAGCCCGCTGGCCGCGCCGATGACGGTGTGGTCCGTCCCGGCGGGGGCGTGGTGCACGGTGGTCACCTGGATTCTCCCAGTCTGCGAGTGGCCGCCGGGTGCCCCGGTCGGGGCGGTCGGCGGGTGGGGCGGTTCGGGGCCGGGTGAACGGTTCGCCCGGGTGGCGCGAGGGTCGCTGGTGGTCCGGAGCCTCGGCCCCCGGTGGACGCGGGGCAGTCGACCCTCGGCGGCCGCGTGCGAGCCGGTCGGGCGACGCGGGTGGCGCCGCCGTCCGGACACCGGTTCCGTCCGGTCAGGGGCGGAGCACCGGGGCGGGCGGGGTTCCCGGCCGCAGGTTCGCGATCAGGCCCGCTGATTCGGGCAGTCGCACCTGGACACCCCCTCCCCGAACTCCCCTTGAGCGGCAACATTAGGCAAGGCTAACCTAACACACCCGTTCGGGTGCGCCGCGGAGCTGCGAGTCCGTCAACTCGCGGCGGCAGCCGCCGTTCCGCACCGGGGTCGACCGGGGCGCACCATCGAGCCTGGACGCAACGTTGCGTCCAGTGCTACGTTCAAATCGCAACGCAACGTTGCGTCTACTTTCGCCTCCGGGGCCCGCCCCGCGCTGCGCCGACTCCGCCCCGCGCTGCGCCGACTCCGCCCCGCGCGGAACTCCCGCCCCGCCAGGCCTCACCTCCCTCACCTCCCTCACCTCACCTCACCTCACCCGAGGAGCACATCCGTGCCTTCCGCGCCCCCCGACAGCCCCCCGGCGGCGGCCACAGCCTCGTCCGCCCTGTCCGCCCCGGCGACTCCGCTCGCCCGGGCCGCCATCGCTCTCGCCTTCTGGGTCACCATGGCGGGCACCACCGTCCCGACCCCGCTCTATCCGATCTACCAACAGGCCTTCGGCTTCTCGCCGTTGATGGTCACGGTGACCTTCGCCGTCTACGCCGCCGGAGTCGTCGTGGGCCTGCTCACGCTCGGCCGCCTCTCCGACCGGATCGGCCGCCGCCCCGTCATGGCCGGCGCCCTGCTCCTCGCCGCGGCCGCCGCCGGACTCTTCGAGGCCGCCTCCGCCCTGCCCTGGCTGCTCGTCGCCCGGGTGGTGTCCGGCCTCGCCGCAGCCCTGGTCACCGGCGCCGCCACCGCGGCCCTGCTCGACCTCGCTCCGCCGGAGCGCCGGCTGCGGGCGCAGACCCTCGCGCTCGCCGCCAACATGGGCGGACTGGCCGGCGGCACGCTGCTCTCCGGGATCCTCGCCGAATGGGCCGGCTCCCCGCTGCGGCTGCCCTGGACGGTGATGCTCGCCCTCACCGCGGTCGCCCTGCTCGGCCTCTTCGCCGTCCCGGAGAGCGCGCCCGGCGGCGGACCCCGCAAGGCCCTCCGCGAGGCCCACCACACGGCCGTTCACACGCCCCCTCGCACGGCCTCCCGCAAGGCCCGTCGCGAGACCCCCGGGAACGCCCCGGGGAGCACCGGCGCCGCGCTCCCCCCGCCCTTCGAGCCGCCGCTCGTCCCGACCGCCATCCGGCCCGCCCTGCTGCGCGCCGCCCTGACCGCCGGGTCCGGCTTCGCCGCCCTCGGCGTCCTCACCTCCGTCAGCGGGCTCTTCCTCGCCACCGTCCTCGGCATCCACCACCACGCGCTCACCGGCCTGGTCGCCTGCCTCGCCTTCGTCGCCACCGGGGCCGGCCAGGTACTCGCCCGCGTGCTGCCCGGCCCCCGCGCCCTGCCCGCCGCCTGCGCCGGGCTCGTCGTGGCGGCGGCCCTGGTCGCCACCGCGCTGCTCACCGGGACGCTGCCGCCGCTGCTCCTCGGCGCGGTGCTCAACGGCCTCGCCACCGGTACCGCCGTCGCCACCGGGCTCGCCACCATCAACGGGGGCGTCGAACCGCGACGGCGCGGCGAGGCGATCTCGGCCTACTTCGCCGTCCTGTACACGATGCTCTCGGTACCGGTGGTGGGCGTCGGGCTCCTGATCCGGGCCACCGACCTGCGCACGGCAGGGGTCGTCTTCAGCGCGCTGGTCGCGGTACTGGCCGTCGGCGTCGCGGCCGGCCTGACCGGCCGTCGCGCACGGCCGACGCCCCTCGCGGCGGAGGAGGCGTGAGAGGATGGGCCCGACCCAGCACCCCGGCCGGCTCCCGCAGCGGCCCGCCCGTGAGGACCGCAGCGCCATCGCCGCCCAGCCCCGCCCCGCCACCGGCAGCAGCAGCGCGAGTACCGGCGGTCGCCGCAGCGAGGCCGCGCGCCTGGCCGTGCTGAACGCCGCCGACGACCTCCTGGTCGAGCACGGCTTCGAGGGCCTCACCATCGAGGGCATCGCCGCGGCGGCGGGCGTCGCCAAGCAGACCATCTACCGCTGGTGGAAGTCCAAGGTCGACATCCTCTTCGACAACCTGGCGCTGGACTCCGGTCCCGCCCTGGTCTGGCCCGACTCCCCGGCCACCCCGGCCGACCTGCGCGTCTACCTGCACCGCTTCGCCGCCTTCCTCGGCGAGGAACCGGCCGGCCGAGTCCTGCAGGCCCTCCTCGGGCACGCGCAACTCGACTCCCGGACAGCAGAGTTGCTGCACACCGGCTTCCTCGACCCGCTCCGCGAGCGGGACGTCGCGCACACCCGGGCCTGCCTCGGCACCTCCGAGGACGAGGCCGCCGCACTCCTGGACGCCCTGCTCGCCCCGCTCTACCACCGCGCCCTGGTGCTGCGCCGCCCGCTCGACCGGGCCTTCGTCGACACCCTGCTCGACCGGCAGCTCGCCCGCTTCACGCACTGATCCGGGCGCCCACTCCGGGCACCACCCGCCATCACCCGCCACCGCGCGGCTGCCGCACCGCACCGCCGTGCGGCCGTTCGCCGTGGCGCGCCCCGGCCCCTCCGTCACCGAACTCCCCTTCACCCGGCCCGAGTCCACCTCCGGGCCCGCTCAGGAGTCATCATGTTCCGACGCCCCCGCCCGGCCCACGACGTCGAGGTCATCGCCACCACCCCGCTGACCTCCACCCTCACCCGGATCACCTTCAGCGGCCCGACGCTGCCCGACCTCGGGATCGAACACCCCACCCAGTGGGTCAAGTTGGCCATCCCCGAGGGCCCGTCCCGGGCCTACACCATCCGCCGGCACCGACCCGCCGAGCGCGAGGTGGACATCGACATCGTCCTGCACGGCAACGGACCCCTGGCCCGCTGGGCGTCCATCGCCCGACCCGGCGACCGGGCCGTCCTCGCCGGCCCGCGCGGCCGCCGGCCCGACCTGGACGGCGTCACCCGGCTGCTCCTCGCCGCCGACGAGAGCGCGCTGCCCGCCGCGCTCACCATTCTCGATCAACTGCCCAGCACGGTAAGGGCCTTCGCCTACTTCGAGATCGCCACCGGCGCCGACGCGCTGCCGCTCGGCACCGCCGCCGAGCTCACCACCACCTGGCTCCCCCGCGACGGCGCCCACCCCAAGGGCCGGCTCCTCACCGACGCCGTCCTCGCCGCCGACGTCCTGACCGGCCCTGACCCTGCCGGCCCCGCGGGAACCACCGGCTCCGCCGCCTGGATCGCCGGTGAGGCCGTCGCCGTCGGAACCCTCCGCCGCCACCTCCTCGGCGACCTGGGCCTCCCCCGCGACCGGGTCCACGCGAAGGGCTACTGGAAGCACGGCGAGGCCAACCACCGGGAGTGAGCGCACCGGCCGTCGCGACCGGCGGCGGTCAGTCGGCCGACCGCCGCCGCGCCAGGCGGTACGGCCCGAGGAAGTAGGAGAGCGCCGCGAGCGACGCCCCCTCGGGCACCTCCCCGGCGGCCAGCAGCTCGACCACGTCCTCCTCCGCCACCCACTCGACCCGGGTCGCCTCGCTCCGGTCGGTCGGCTCGCCGATCCGGGTGCAGCCGGTCATGTGGAACGCGTGGAAGCGCATCGTCGAGATGCCGGACATCGCGTTGAACCCGACCAGCGGCTCCACCCGGCCCGGTCGCCACCCGGTCTCCTCCTCCACCTCCCGGGCGGCGGCCGCCGCCGGCTCCTCGCCCGGCTCCGCCCACCCGGCCGGCACCTCCCACCCCCACTGCCCGGTGATGAACCGGTGCCGGTACAGCAGCAGGAACCGGCCCGCGTCATCGGTCACGACCGCCGTGGTGCAGGCCTTCGGCATCCGCACCACATGGTGGTCGACCCGCCCGACCCCGGGGATCTCCACGTCGTCCAGCCACAGCTCCACCCAGGGCGACTCGTAGACCGGCCGCCGGCCGTACGTCTTCCACTCCGTCATCGGCCGGCTCTCCTCCGCACCCGTGACCACCACGTCTTCCGCTTCGACCCTCTCACGCCGCCGCCGGGCCCCCGGGCCGCCCCCGGCGGCCGCCCGCCCGGAAATCCGGATGCCGACGGCATGGCGCGCGCCTACCGTGAGCGGCATGTGCACCCGGAGCCGGACCTCGCGACGACACTTCGTCTGCCCGCCGTGCCGGCTGTCCGTGAAGCGGCACGGCGCACCGGGGCGGGACGTCTGCGCGCGCTGCGGCGGCGAACTGGTCGACGCGGGCCAGGACCTGGCGGTCCCGCGACGCCGGGACACCGCGGGGTGGCGGGCCCTGACGGCCCTGCTCGCCGCGGGGGTGACCTTCCACTCGCGCTGCTGCTACGGCCCGGGGTGGCGGCCGCGCACCCCGGGGGAGGTCCGCGAGCGGCTCGCCCGGTCGGCGGGCGGTGGGCGGCCGGTGGCCGAGGCGCTCACCACCCGCGACCCGCACGACCTCGGCCCGGCGGACCGTCGCCGCGTCTGAGCGCGGCCACGTCCACGGCCTCAGCGCGTCGCGCCCGCCACCGGGGCCAGCCCGGTGCAGCCCCGCAGGCCGTCGCGGCGCTTGAGCGCGGCCGTCGCGGCGGCGCCGGTCTGCGGGACGGGCACGCCCTGGCCGTCGACGGTGGCGGGCGTGAACACCTCGCCGGTGACCTTGCCGGCCGCGGTCAGGGTCAGCGTCGTCACGCCGGTCTCGTTGGAGTTGGCGTAGTCGGAGGTGCCGTACCAGAGGAAGTTGCCGAAGCCGTAGCCGATGTAGGTGGAGCCGAGCATGCCCGAGCCCAGCATGGTGTGGGCGTGGGTGCCGACCACAGCGGTGGCCCCGGCGGTGGCGAGCTTCTTGGCGATGGCGCTCTGGGCGCCGGTCGGACAGGCCTTGCCCTCGTCGCCCCAGTGCAGGTACACGAGCACGACGGGCGCCTGCTTCTTCGCCTCCTCCACCGCCTTGACCAGCGCGGCGGCGTCCAGCGCCGAGGCGATGCCCGGCTTGGTGGCGCCGGCCCGCCACTTCTGGTTCGTCAGGTCCTCGACCTGGCTGGCCGCGAGCACCGCGACCTTCACCCCGCGCACGGTGGTGACGTACGGGGCGTACGCCTCCTTGGCGTTGCGGCCGACGCCGACGACCGGGATCGGCGCGGAGTCCTTGGCGGCGAGCGTGTCGGTGAGCCCGTCCGCGCCGAAGTCCACGGCGTGGTTGTTGGCCATCGAGACGACGTCGACGCCGGAGTCCTTGAGGGCGGTGAGCGCCTTGGGCGAGGTGCGGAAGGTGTACGTCTTCGGCTCGGGGGCACCCCGGTCGGTGATCGCGGTCTCCAGGTTGAGGACGGCGAGGTCCGCGTCGGAGAGGGTCGTGGCGATCGGGCCGAGCGCCTGCTCGGGCGCCTTCACCGCGAGCCGGGCCTCGGTGCGGCCCTCGAAGTGGACGTCCCCGGCGAACGCCACCGTGATCGAACCGTCCGGGCGGGGCGCCGAGGCGCTCGCGGACGGCGAGGCGGGCGCCGTCCCGGCCGCTGAGGGCTTCGCCGCGTCGCCCGCCGGCGCGGCCTTGGCCGGCGCCGGGTCGTCCGGCCCGCAGGCGGCCACGGGTATCAGCCCGAGCAGCAGTGCGACGGCGGCCGCGACTCGGCGCATGTGAAGTCCCCCCGAGGGTCGATTCGAGAGCGGTCAGACTACGCCATTCCCCCACATCGCCTTCGGTCTGCCTCCACGGCCCGCCCGCCCCGCGCCCGCCCTGCGCCAGGGCGCAGGACGGGCCCGGCGGCCGGAGCGCGGGCCGGGGACCGCGGTCAGGCCAGGTCGAGCAACTGCTCGTAGAAGCCGCCGAAGCCGCGCTCCCGGTCGACGAGGTGCAGCTCCAGGATCCAGTGGCAGACCCGCCCCGACCGGTCGGTGCGGCGCAGCGGGGTCTCGTTCTCGGGGTTGATGTAGGAGTCGGCCTTGGCCCCGTCGTTCACCTCGTGCGGGAACTCGCCCACGAGGTGGCCGGCGTGCCAGATGCCGACCTCCCAGCCCGCCTCGGCGGCCAGCCGCTCGACCTCGGCGTGCAGCTGCCGCCCGGTGATCTCCGGGTCGGCCGCGAAGAACGCGCGGCCGGCGTCGAAGATCCGCGGCAGGTCGGCGAGCAGCCGCCGCTTGTGCGGATCGCCGCCGAAGACGTAGGTGCGGCCGAAGTCCGCCTCGTACTCCTCGAAGACGGGGCCGAAGTCGGCGAAGGCCACGTCGTCGGCCCCGATGACCCGGTCCGGCGGGTTGTCCCGGTACGGGGCCAGGGTGTTCGGGCCGGAGCGGATGATCCGCTTGTGCCAGTGCCGGGTGGCGCCGAACATCTCGTTGGCGAGATCCCGGATCCGGTCGCTCGCCTCGCGCTCGCCCACCCCGGGCGTTACCAGTTCGCGCGCCTCGGCCTCGGCGAACAGGGCGATCGCCTTCTCCTGCGCCGACACCAGGCCCTCGACGCGCCGGACCTCCTGCGCGCCGGACGGTTCGACTGCCATACCGGATCCCCTCTCCCCAGGTGGCGCCGGCGGGACCGGCGCCACAGCTCACGGCCACTGCCCGCGCCCACCGGGCCGGACAGCCCCGACCGATCGTATCGGCGGGCCCGGCGGGCCCGCCTCGGTGTCCCCCCGGCTCCACCGCAGGGGACGGACCAGCCTGGTCAACCGCCGCACCGGGACGCCCCGGCCCCCACAGCACCCCCGCACCCGGCTCCACCACCACGACCCGCCACCGCCGGCACCACCCCCACCAGGACACCCCGGCCCCCACGACCGCCGCACCGGGCCGTCGTGTCCCTGGCGCACCGGCCGTCCGGACGCGCAGCGTGGAGGGGTGCACGCTCCCGGGGCTGCACGCTCCCGGGCCGAGGTGGCGAGGTGGACGGCGCATGGACGGTGTGGGAATCGGCGCGGCGAACGGCGGCCGGCGACGGATCGTGGTCGGGATCGACGGCTCCGCGCCCTCGAAGGCGGCGCTGCGCTGGGCGGTCGGTCAGGCGGGCCTGACCGGGGCCGCGGTCCACGCGGTGGCGGCCTGGGAGTACCCGTCGCTCTACGGGTGGCTCACGCCGCTGCTGGACGACGGCTTCGAGCGGGCGGCCCGGCGCACGCTGACCGCCGAGGTGGACGAGGTGGTCGGCCGGGACCGGCCGGTGGAGATCGAGGAGAGCCTCGTCCTCGGCCACGCGGCCGAGGTGCTGCTGGAACTGTCCGCGGACGCCGACTTCCTGGTGCTCGGCAGCCGGGGGCGCGGCACCTTCGCCCGCACGCTGCTGGGTTCGGTGAGCTCCCACTGCGCGGTGCACGGCAGCTGCCCGGTGGTGATCGTCCGCGCGGACGGCGCCGCCGCACCGGTGCACGCCGCCCCTGCGGCGACCGCGGCTCCCCTCACCGAGGACGCGGGATCGGCCGTCCGCACCAAGGAGTGGCAGGTGAGCCTGCACCTCGTCGAGGGCCGGGACACCACCCGGGTGCACGCCGTGCTCGACGCCGACGGCAGCGTGCTGCACGCCGACACCCGCGCCCGCCGCAGCCCGCAGGACGAGCCCGCCGAGGCGGTCGGCGACGCGTTCGCCGTGGGGAGGGCCCTGGTCGAGCTGGGGCACCGGCTGCTCCGCAGCGGCACCGAGTCCGCCACCGGGCCGGCGCGGGAGTGACATGCTGATCCCGGCGGCCGCCGGCCGGCCCGCGCCCGACGGGCAACCGGTGGGCGCGGCCGGACGGACAGCGCCCGACGGACGGCGCCCGGCAGCGGGTGGCCGACAGCTCACGGACTACGGATGACAGCCGACAGATGACAGATCCGGTCAGCCCGCCTCCGGGCTCAGCGACCCCCGCCCCCGGCGCCGGTACCGGCGCGCCCGACTTCACCCCCGCCCAGCGCGCCCGGGGCCGCGCGCTGCGGCGTGCCCAGTTGCCGTGGGCACTGGGCGGGCGGCTGGCCGGCCTTCTCCTGACGCTGCTGCTCGGGCTGAGCCCGGCCGGAGCCGCTCTGGTGACGGCCGCCGGCGACCTGTTCGGCGGCTCGCGGACGGCCGAGGTGCTGGCAGGGGCGGCCGCCCTGGTCCTCCTCGGCCGGGCGGCCCAGCTGCCGTTCGCCGCCGGCGCCCGGACGGTGCGGGCCCGGTTCGGCCTGGTCACCCAGGGCTGGGGCGGCTGGGCGGTGGACGCCGTGCGCGGACTGGCGCTGGGCCTGGCCCTGGTGCTGCCCCTGGCGTTCGGACTGTTCGCGCTCACCGACCGCTGGCCGGACCGCTGGTGGCTCCCGGCCGCCGGCGCGGCGGCGCTGCTCACGGCGGCGCTCTCCTTCCTCTACCCGCTGCTGGTGGAGCCGGTCTTCAACCGCTTCACCCCGATGGCGCCCGGCCCGCTGCGGACCGCCCTGCTCGCGCTCGCCGACCAGGACGACGTCCGGGTGCGGGACGTCCTGGTGGCGGACGCCTCCCGGCGGACGACGGCCCTCAACGCGTACGTGTCCGGCCTGGGCGCGACCCGACGGATCGTCGCCTACGACACGCTGCTGTCCACCGCCGAGCCGCGCGAGGTGGAGCTGGTGGTGGCGCACGAACTCGGGCACGTGAAGCACCGGGACGTGCTGACCGGCACGGTACTGGGCGCGGTGGGGGCGGCCGTGGTGGTCTGCCTGATCGGCCTGCTGACCGGCTGGGGCCCGCTGCTGTCGGCGGCGGGGGCGACGGACGCGGCGGATCCGCGCGTCCTGCCGCTGATGGCGGCCTGCGCGGCCCTGCTGGGCGCCCTGTCGGGGCCGGTGCAGTGCGCGGTGAGCCGCCGGGTCGAGGCCCGGGCGGACCGGCACGCCCTGGAACTGACCTCGGACGCCGAGCAGTTCATCGCCATGCAGCGCAGACTGGCAGTGGCCAACGTGTCCGATGTCGACCCGCCCCGGGTGCTTGAGCTACTGTTCGCCACTCATCCGAGTGCCACCCGCCGGATCGCGGCCGCCCGCGCCTGGCAGGCCGCGGGAGGCACCGGCACCCCGGACGGCGCCACGACCGGCTGAGCCGCGCCCCTGGCCGGGTGCCGCCGGCCGCGGAACGGGGCGGAGGACGGCGGCGGACGGCGTGGCCCGACAGCACACGGCGGGCACAGCGGAGCCCAAAACGTTGTACAGTGCAACAAATTACCGAGGAGGTAGGACCGCCGTGCCCGGCCGCGAGACATCGATCGACACCATCCAGCGCGAGCTGACCGCCTTCGCCCGGCGTGCCCGGCACAAGGCCTCCCAGCTGCACCCGGACCTCTCCCTGGTCACCTACAGCATCCTCGACCTGATCAACGAGCGCGGCGGCTGCCGGGCCGCCGACGTCGCCTCGTACTTCATGCTCGACAAGTCCACCGTGAGCCGCCAGGTCACCGCGCTGGAGAAGCTCGACCTGCTGCGCCGCGAGACCGATCCGGACGACCAGCGCGGCCAGATCCTGCGCGCCACCGAGGCCGGCCTGACCCTGCTGCGCGAGGCCAGCGAGCAGCGCCGGGTCGCCTTCACCGCCCGCTTCACCGAGTGGTCCGACGAGGACGTCGCCCGCTTCGCCGGCTACCTGGCCCGCTACGGCGCCGAGGACTGAGCCGAGGACCGGGCCGGGGGGCGCCGGTCCCGTCCCGCCGGCAACGGCCTGCCGACAACCGGCTGGCGGCAACGGGCCGACGCCGGGGTGCGGGGTACCGCTCCGACGGTGTACAGAGGAGGGGTGCCCCTTCGGCAGGGTCCTCGCGACCGCCGCCGGTCGTGGCGGCTCGGCCGCCACGCGCTGACGGCGCTCCCGCTCGCGCTGATCGTCGTGATCACCGTGGTCGACGTCCTGTCACCGCCGACGATCCACCTCGGACCGCTGCTGATCGTGGCCCCCGCGATCACCGCGTCCTTCGCGGGGGCGCGGACCACCGCGGCCGTCGCCCTGCTCGCGCTCGCCGGCCTCACCGTCATCGGCATCACGCGCGACGGGCTTACCACTCCCAACCACGAGACCCAGCTCGGCGCGCAGATCGCCGTCTCGGTGCTGATCGTCGCGCTACGGGTGCTGCGCGACCGGCACGAACGGGAGCTGGCCCAGGTCCGCTCCGTCTCCGAGGCCGCCCAGCGCGTCCTGCTGCGCCCGCTGCCGGACCGGATCGGGCACCTGCGCCTCGCCTCCGTCTACCTCGCCGCCGAGGCCGAGGCGCAGGTCGGCGGCGACCTCTACGCGGCGGCCCGCACCCCCGGCGGCACCCGGCTGCTGGTCGGCGACGTCCGCGGCAAGGGCCTCTCCTCGCTCGGCGACGCCGCCCTCCTGCTGGGCGCCTTCCGGGCGGCCGCCCACCTGCACGCCGACCTCACCGACCTCGCCGGCTATCTGGACGGCAGCGTCCGCTGGGGTCTCGCCCGGCTCGGCGAGCAGCCCTGCGAGGAGCGGCCGGGTGACGGGACCGGTCGCGGCCACCGGTCGGGCCCGGACAGTGCCTCCGCCGGGGCGGCGGCGGACGACTGCGAGGAGTCGTTCATCACCGCCGTCATCCTGGACATCCCGGACGACGGCTCGGTGGTCCGGCTGATCGACTGCGGCCACCCGCCACCGCTGCGGCTGCGGGCCGACGGCGTCACCGCGCTGGACGCCCGCCGGCCGGCGCCGCCGCTCGGGCTGGGCGAACTGGCCCCGGGCGGCTACGAGGTGGACGAGTTCGCCTTCCTTCCCGGCGACCGTCTGCTGATCTACACCGACGGCGTGATCGAGGCCCGCGACGCCCGGCGGCGGTTCTACCCCCTCACCGAGCGCGTCACGGCCTGGTCCGCCGACCCCCCGGAGGCCCTGGTGCAGCAGGTGCGCCACGACCTGCTGGCCCACGCGGGCGGACGGCTGGACGACGACGCGGCGATCGTCGCGGTGGAGCGCCTCGGCTGAGGGCGCTCCGGGGGGCGCAGCGGCGCGCGGGCCGCCGGCGGCGGTGGTCCCGCCGTACCGCCCCGGAGCCGTCGGCTCCCGTCACGGTCGGTAGGGCAGTTGCGGCACCTCGAAGCACGTGGTGGTCATCGAGGCCACCTGGGTGACCCAGCCGCCCCGGCCCCCGTAGGCGGTGTCCTGCCAGCGGGCGGCGTTCAGACAGGCCCGGGTCGGCCCGGTCGGCGGGGGCTGCGGGACGAACGAGGCGGGCAGGATCAGTCCGTGCGCGTCGTACGGCTCGGCACGGTTCATGAACCGCTCGACGCAGGCCCGGGTGAGGTCGGCGCCGCAGGAGTCCATCGCGTCGGTGAGCCACTGGGCGCCCGCCCAGCCCTCCAGCTCCCAGGCGGAGAGCAGCGGTTCGCGGTCGGGGTAGTAGCGGGACATCGCGGCGCGGAAGTCCCGCACCGCCTGGTCCTGCACGTCCTCGTAGTTGAGGCTGGCCGAGGTCGCCCAGAGCGCGTTGCGGCAGCCGGGTGAGGCGCCGTAGTCGGTGCCGACGGTCTGCGACCAGTTCTGCACGTTGGTCGCCTTCGCCGCGACCCGCACCCCGGCCTCGTCGAGCGCCCGGCAGAGCGCCGCGTTGCCCCGGGTGTCCATGGCGTCGAGGAGCAGCTGCGAGCCGTCGGCGCGCACGGCGGCGGCCACCGCCTGGAAGTTCGGCAGCGCGAAGTCGACCGTCTGCATCAGGACGCGGTAACCCTCCGCCTCCAGTCCGGCCTTCAGTTGGGCGGCGTAGCGGGCCGAGTCGGCCTGGTTGTAGGCGACCACGGCGGCGCTGGTGGTGCCCAGCCGTTCGGTGAAGAAACGGAACACCTCGGGGGTCTGGTAGAGCGTCCCGTTCCAGCCGACGGCCTGCCCGTCGCGCGGCGCGCCGCTGCCGTAGATGCCGTAGAGGTGCGGCCAGCGGTCGTAGGCCGTGCCGATCGGCTGGCCGCCGACGTCCGGCACGCCCTTCCCGCTCACGTACGGCGCACCCGCGTAGTCGAGCACGCTGCCGGAGACGAAGGCGAAGACGTGCTGCTGGTCGATCAGGCGGTGCACGCAGTCCTGGTTGCCGATGCCGCTGCCGCCGTCGTCGCAGGTCACCAGCTTGACGGTGCGCCCGTGCAGGCCGCCCCGGTCGTTGAGGGCCTGGACGAAGGCCTGCGCGCCGTAGCGCGGGCCGCTGAACACCTCACTGCCGACCGGACTGGTGAGCGAGGTGACCACACCGATCCGGATCTCGGTCGCCGTGACGCCGGTGTCGGAGGCGGGGTTGGCCCCGGCGGCGGTGCTCGCGCCGGCCGGGGTGGGGCGGTGGGTGAAGGCGCTCCCCGGCAGCCGGGTGCCGCAGGCGGTGACGGCGGTGAGCAGCAGCGCGAGGAGGGCGGCGCCCCCGCAGCGGCGGCGGACGCGGCGCCGCGGGACGCGAGGGCCGGGCCGCCGACGGCAGTGCGCGTCGGCGGCCCGGCGGGACGGCGGGGCCGTCAGCCGCATCCGGGGACGGCGGCGCCGCTCCCACCGCCGGCCTGGGCGAGCAGGCCGCAGAGCGACGAGCGGGAGACCTTCCAGGTGCCGTTGTCGAGGACGGCCTGGCCGGTGGCGTCCGGCGCGACCACCGTGCCCTGGAGCGAGAGTTCGTAGGTGACGGTGGCCTCGGTCGGCGAAGTGAACGTCACGTTCGTGACCTTGGCCTTGACCTGACCGACCCGCGGATCCTGCGAGAAGCCCTGGAGCGCCGGGAGCAGCGCGTCACCGTTCTGGAGCAGCGTCGCCTTTTCGGGGATGGGGGTGGTGGGGTCGAAGAACTTCTCCCAGTTGGCGGTGACCTGGTTCGTCGCGGTCGCCGGATCGGCGGGGGCGGTGGCACCCGCACTCACGGTGGCACTGGCACTGGCGCTGGTGGTCGCGGTCACCGTGACGGACCCCGACGCCGGGGCGGAGATCGACACCGAGGCCGAGGGCGAGGAGCCGGACGAGCTGCTGCTGCACCCGGCCACCGCGCCCACCAGCAGCAGCGCGCACAGCGCCACCGCCGGTCGCGGGACCGGGCCGCCGCCCCGACGGGTGCCGCTCTGCCTTACTCGCATGGTGTTCCTCTCGACGAACTCGGCTGCGCCGCCCGGGTCGGCGCCGACCGTTCGGGGGCGCCGCGCGGTCCGGTCCGCCGCTCTCCGGATGCTGTCCCAGGCCGATCCTGGAAATGTCGCACGTGACACCATGAAGGCGGATCCATGGACGAATCGCAATCCGAGCGCGAGAAGCCGCATACCACTCCGAACGGGGCGGCCGGGCGGCCCGGCCGGGGGCTGCTGCGCTCGGCCGTCCGCGCGGCCCGCACGGCGCCGGGCGCCCGCGAGTGGCCGGGCTGGATCCTCGCGGCCGCCGGGGCGGCCCTGTGCGTCCTGGGCTGGTACGGCGTCTCCGGCGAGGCCTTCGTCGAACAGCAGATCCCCTATCTGGCCTCCTCCACCGTCCCGGGTGCGGCGCTGATCGTGGCGGGCATCATCGTGGTCGCCCTGCGTTCACCCGGTCGGCCGCCGGCCCCGCCGACCCCGCCCACCGCGGACGACCTGACCGACCGACGGGTCGAACGGCTCTACACCCTCCTGGTCGAACCGGAGCAGCCGGAGGAAGCCACGGCGCCGGAGGAGCCCGCCGCCCCCGGCACCGGTCTGCTCGCCGTCGCCGAGGGCACGCTCTACCACCGGCCGGACTGTCCGCTGGTGACCGGCAAGCACGGCGCGCGGCCGGTCGACGACTCCGCCGTACGGGCACGCGGGCTCCATCCCTGCCGGATCTGCGCACCGGCCGCCCCGGACGCGCCCGCCGACCCCGCCGACCCGGCCGGCTGAGGGGGTGCCACCGGTGCCCGACACCCCTCCCCTCGACTCCCTCGGCCTGACCGTCGACCTCGCCCTGGCCGGTCTCACCGTCGGCAGCGCGGCCGCGCTCAGCGGCATCGGCCTGGTCGTCTGCCACCGTGCGACCGGGGTGCTCAACCTCGCCCAGGGTGCCCAGGCGATGCTCATCGCCTATCTGCTGCGCGACCTGGTGGTCGTCCGGCACTGGCCGGTCTGGCCGGCCCTCGCCTTCTGCCTGCTGCTCGTCGCCCCCGCGCTCGGCGTCCTGCTGGACGTCCTGGTCTACCGGCCCCTGCAACGGCGCGGCGCCGGGACGGCCGAGACGATGGTGGCCGGTCTCGGCGTGTTCGTGCTGCTCATCGGGGTGGCGGTGCTGGTCTGGGGCACCGCCCCGCTGAGCGGCGCGCCGTCCCCGTTCGGCGCCGAGCCGATCGCCCTCCCCGGCGGGCACACCCTGCGCCCCGACACCGTGGCGCAGCTCGCCGCCGTCCTGGTGCTCGCCCTGACGGTGGCCGCCACCACCCGTTTCACCCGGTTCGGCCTCCAGGTGCGGGCCGTCGTCGACGACCGCCGGCTGGCCCGGCTGGCCGGGGTGGACGCGGACCGGGTCTCGGCGGCGGGCTGGGCGTTCGGCTCCTTCACCGCCGGGCTGGTCGGCGTCGCCCTCGCGCCGTACCTGCTGCTCGACCCGTACGGGCTGCCGCTGCTGGTGATGGAGACGATGGCGGTCGCGGTGGCGGCGCGGCTGCGCAGCATCCCGGTGGCGGTGGTGACCGGCCTCGGCCTCGGGATCGCGCAGGCCGAGCTGACCAGGCTGCGGCCGTCCGGCCAACTGCTGCCGCTGGTGCAGGCGGTGCAGGCCAACCTGTTCGTGGTGGCGCTACTGGCCGCCGCGCTGCTGGCCGGCCCGCGGATCACCGGCGGCGCGGGCGACCGTGCCCCGCTCGCGGTGCCGGGACCGGCCGGCGGGGGCCGGGCGGCCCGGGCGGTCTGCCTGGTGCTGCTCCTGCTGCCGCTGGGCTTCCGTGACAATGACCTGCGCAGCGCGCTGCTGGTGCCCGCGCTCGCCCTGGTCCTGCTCTCGATCGTGGTGGTGACCGGGTACGGCGGGCAGATCTCGCTCGGCCAGGCCGGGTACGCCGGGCTCGGCGCGCTGGGCACCGCGCTGCTGATGTCCGGGCGGATCCCGGCCGTCCCGCCGCTGCCCGCCGTCCCCGCGCTGCTGTTCGCGGTGCTGGCCACCGCCCCGCTCGGACTGCTCACCGGCTGGCCGGCGATCCGGCGGCGCGGTCCGGCGCTGGCCCTGGTCACCTTCGCGGTCGGGACGGCGATGAGCCGCTTCGTCTTCCAGCAGCCGTACGCGACCACCGGGCTCACCCTGGACCGGCCCGCCTTCCTGGCCGGCGACCGCGCCTTCTACCTGGCCGAGCTGGTGCTGCTCGGGCTGGGCCTGCTGGTGGTGCGGGGTCTGCACCGGGGCCGGCCGGGCCGGGCCCTGACCGCGATGCGCGACCAGGAACAGGGCGCGGTCGCGGCAGGCGTCAACGTGCCCGGGCTGAAGCTGTTCGCCTTCGTGGCCGGGGCGGCGCTGGCCGCGCTCGGCGGCGGGCTGATGGGCCTGGCCGGGCGCGCCTTCGACCCGGCCTCGTTCGATCCGGTGCGCGGGCTGCTCTGGTTCGCCGCGGTGGTGGTGGCCGGTGCGGACAGCGCGCTCGGCGCGGTGCTGGCCGCCGCGCTGCTGATCGGCCTGGACGCGGGCACGGTGGCCGGGGTGTCGGCCGTCGCGGTGGGTCTGCTGGCGGCGGCGATCGGCCGCCTGCCGGGCGGTCTCGCCGGCGCCGCCGCCCGCCTCTCCCCGCGCCACCCGGCGCACCCGGCCGCCACGCTGCCGCCGGGCCGCCTGACCCCGACCGGCCGCCGGATCCGCACCCTGATCACGGCCCGGCAGGCCGCCGCCCGGGGCGAGGAGGCCCGACCGTGAGCCCGCCGGGCAGTGGCCGGGCCCTGCTGACGGCCCGGGGTGTGATCCGCCGGTACGGCGGCATCGAGGCCGTCGCCGGGGTCGACCTCACCGCGCCACCGGGGCGGATCACCGCACTGATCGGGCCGAACGGCGCCGGCAAGAGCACCCTGTTCGACTGCCTGGCCGGGACGGTCCGCCCGGACGCCGGCCGGGTGCTGCTCGGCGGCCGGGACGTCACCCGGCTGCCCGCGTACGCCCGGGTGCGGCTCGGCCTGGCCCGGACCTTCCAGCAGATCGCCGTCTTCCCGACCCTCTCGGTGGCCGACAACGTCCGGATCGGCGCCGAGCAGCGGCACCGCCGCCGTCCGGACGCGCGTGCCGTCGACACGGCGACGGCGCGGGCGCTCGCCCTGTTCGGCCTCCAGGACCTCGCGGCGGAGCCGGCCGGTGCGCAGCCGACCGGGGTGCTGCGCCTGCTGGAGCTTGCCCGCGCACTGGCGGGCGACCCGCAGGTGCTGCTGCTGGACGAGCCGGCGGCCGGCCTGGACACCACCCAGACCGCCCGGCTGGCCGCCGTCCTGCGTGGCCTGGCCGACCGGGGCATGGCGCTGCTGCTGGTCGAGCACGACCCCGACCTGGTCGGCGAGTTGGCCGACACCGTGTACGCGATGGCCGGCGGCCGGGTGGTGGCCTGCGGACCGGCGGCCGCCGTGCTCGCCGACGCCCGGGTGGCCCGGGCCTGGGGCGGGGCCGCGCCGGGGGCCGGGGTGGGCGCCCCGTGACCGTCGAAGCCACCCGTGTGCGCCAGGGACCACCGGAAGCCCTCCGCGAGCCGGCCCCCGCCTCCCCCACCGCCCGCACCGCCCGAGCGACCCGGGCGAGCACCCGATGACCGTCGAAGCCGCACTCCACGGCGCCCGCGTCCGCTACGGACCGCTGGAGGCCCTGCACGGGGTGGACCTCGCCTTCCCCGCCGGCGCGGTCACCGTCCTGCTCGGCCGCAACGGGTCCGGGCGGACCAGCGTGCTGCACGCCCTGGCCGGGCTGGTCCGGCCCGCCGCCGGCCGGGTGGTCTGGCGGGGGCGGGACGTCACGGCGCTCGGTGTCCACCAGCGGGTCCGGCTGGGGCTGACGCTGGTACCGGCGGAGCGGGCGGTGTTCGCCTCGCTCACGGTGGCCGAGCACCTCGGCCTCGCCGGCGCCCCCGCCGAGGCCGTGCTCGCGCTCCTCCCCGAACTGACCGCCCTGCTGCCCCGGCCGACCGGGACGCTCTCCGGCGGGCAGCAGCAACTGGTCGCCCTAGCAAGTGCGTTGGCCGGCCGGCCGCGCCTGCTCCTGCTGGACGAGCCGGACCGGGGGCTGGCCCCGGCCGTGGCCGCACGGCTGCACGCGCACCTGCTCGACACGGCCGCCGCCGAGGGCCGGGCGGTCGTGCTGACCGCGCGGTCGCTCCCGCGCAGCCTCACCGGCGCGGCCGTCGTCCATGTGCTGCACCGGGGCGAGGTCGGCTTCTCCGGGGAGCCCGCCGAGCTCGTCGGCCGACCGGCCGGGGCACGGTGACCGGTCCGGGGAACCACCCGCGCACACGCCCCAGGGCCGGCGAGCCCTACTGCGCCAGGTACCCGCCGTCCACCGGGAGGACCGCGCCGGTGATGAAGGAGGCGTCGTCGGAGGCCAGGAAGAGGACCGCCGCCGCCACCTCGGCGGGGGTGCCGAGCCGGCCCATCGGGTGCAGCTTCTCGATCGCCGTCAGGTAGTCGGAGCCGCCCGGCTCGTCCTGGAGGCGGCGGACGCGCTCGGTGGTGATGGTGCCGGGAGCGACGGCGTTGACCCGGATGCCGCGGTCGGCCCACTCGACGGCCAGGTGCTTGGTCAGGCCGGACGCCACGAACTTGGCGGGCCCGTAGACGGCCTGGCCGCGCTGGCCGGCCTCGCCGGAGATCGAGGAGAGGCAGACGATCGCACCGCCGGCGCCGCCGGGCCCGGCCATCGCCTCGATCGCGTACTTGCAGGTGAGGAACATCCCCCGGCCGTCGACGGCCATCACCCGGTCCCACTCCTCGGCGTCGGCCTCGGTGATCTCCGACAGCGGGAGCACCCCCGCGTTGGCGACCAGGACGTCGATCCGGCCGTGCCGCTCGACGGCGGCGGTGATCATCCGGCGGGCGTCGTCCTCGCGGGAGACGTCGCCGACCACCGTACTGACCGCCCGCGGCAGCTCGTCCGCGAGCCGCAGCAGACCCTCGGCGTCGAGGTCCGTCGCGACCACCCGCGCGCCCTCCCGGGCGAAGCGTTCGGCCACCGCACGGCCGATCCCGCTCGCCGCACCCGTCACCACGCACGACTTGCCCGCCAGCCGCCCCGCACCCGGGGATTCGATCGCATCAGCCATGGCACCGGACTCTACCGACCGACCGTCAGATGAACCGGTACACCGCGCAGTTGGGTCAGGCCGCGATCGGGGCGGCTCCACCCCGCCGCAGACCGCGGCACCCGGCGGACCGCCCCGGCGCCGGCGTCAGCCGACGGTGAGGACGAGCTTGCCCCGGACGTGCCCCTGCTCGCTCACCCGGTGCGCCCGGTCCACCTCCGCCAGCGGGAACACCTGGTGCAGCGGGAGGTGCAGCGTGCCCTCCTCGTGCAGCGCGAGCACGGCGGCCAGCGCGGGGCCGTGGTGGTGGACGGTGTCCGAGCCGGCGCTGAACCGCACGCCGTACTTGGCCGAGCCCTCGTGGTCGGCGATGGTCAGCACCTGCTCCGGTCCGCCGGCCAGCTCGATCGAGAGCGGCAGGACGTCACCCTGGCCGGCCGCGTCCAGCACCCGGTCCACCCCCTCCGGCGCCACCGCCCGGACCCGCTCGGCCAGACCGTCGCCGTACGTCACGGGGATCGCGCCCAGCTCGCGCAGGTACGGGTGGTTGGCCTCGCTCGCGGTGCCGATCACCCGGATCCCGCGCGAGCGGGCGAACTGCAGCAGGATCGTGCCCACCCCGCCCGCCGCGCCGTGCACCAGCAGCGTCTGGCCGCGCTCCACGCCCAGCAGGTGGAGCGCCCGCCAGGACGTCTCGGCCGCGACCGGGAGCCCCGCGGCCTGCTCCCAGCTCAGCCCGGCCGGCTTGCGGGCCACGTCGCCGGCGCCCACCACGGCGTGTTCGGCGTAGCCGCCGCCGCGGACCGAGCCGAACACCTCGTCCCCGGGCGCCCACTCGTCCACCCCCTCGCCGACGGCCTCCACCACGCCCGCCACCTCGAAACCGGCGACGTGCGGGAAGGTCACCGGGAACAGGCCCTCCATCGCGCCGCTGCGCAGCTTGTGGTCCACCGGGTTCACGCCCGCCGCCCGGACGGCGATCCGGATCCGGCCGGGGCCGGGAGCGGGCAGGTCGATCTCGATCGGGTGCAGCACGTCCGCGCCGCCGAATGCGGAGAAGGCGATGGCCTTGGTCATGGGAGTCCCACTGTCCTTCACTGGTCGGAGAGTTCGTCGGTCTGACGGTCTCCAGCCTGGTCGCGGGAGGGGCGGTCTCCGGCCCGCCGTTCGGCCGGTTCCGCCTGGCCGAACGGCCAGGCACCCGCGCGGACCGGGTGACTAGGCTGGAACCCATGGCGAACCACGGGGCAGGCGACGGGGCGGGAAGCGCGGCGACCGGGCACGCGAGGGCCGGGAACGCGGCGCAGGCCCCGGACGGAGCCGGGCACCCCGGGCACCGGCAGCGCGGCTGGGAGCGCCCCGAGGACGTGCTCGCCCAGGTGGTGGCGGTGCTGGGGGCGCCGAGGCCACAGCTCCTCCCGCGCCTCTCCGGCGTCCTCGCCGATCTCGTCCCGCACACCGCCCTCGCCCAGCTGAGCGGCGTCTGCACCTACTCCCCCGCCCTCGCCCACGGTCCGACCGAGCTCACCGGGCGGATCACCACCCGGGAACTGGCCCGGCTGGCCGAGGCGGTGGCACCCGGTCTGCCCTGGCAGGGCGAGGCGGTCCTGGCGGGCCGGCCGCGGGCGGCCGTCGCGGTCTCCGCCGCCCCGCCCGGCAGCAACGGCGCGCTGCTGGTGCTGGTCCGGACGGGCGGCGAGCGGCTGCCCGACCAGCCGCTCGCCGTCCTGCAGCAGCTCTGGGAGCTGCTGGTCACCCACTCCCACCACCGGGCCGTCGACGCCGCCCCCGCGTACGCCGCCACGTCACGGGCCTCCGCCGGTGCCCGGGCCCGGGCCATCGCCGAGCTGAGCGGCGCGCACGCCTCGGCGCTCTCCGCGATCCTCGCGCCGCTGCGCTCCGCCGCCCTGGACGACGCCACCGCCCGCCGCAGCGCCACCGAGCTGGCCGTCGGCGCGCTGCTGGACCTGCGTGCGGGCGCCGACCTCGACCGGGAGCTGAGCGAGGAGCCCGCCGCCACCGCCTTCGCCCGGCTCGCGGACGAGATCCGCCCGCTGCTGCGGCACAGCCCCGTCCGGCTCGACCTGCCGGCCCCGGCGGCGGGCGGGCGCTCCCTCCCCGCCGAGATCGCGCACACCGCCCGGGCGGCCGTCCGGTCGGCCGTGCTCACCATGATGGAACAGGACGGTCTGACGCGCCTGCACGTGAGTTGGCAGTTCGTCGCGGACGTCCTGCG
Organism: Kitasatospora sp. NPDC005751; assembly: GCF_040630835.1. Classification (NCBI taxonomy): domain Bacteria; kingdom Bacillati; phylum Actinomycetota; class Actinomycetes; order Kitasatosporales; family Streptomycetaceae; genus Kitasatospora; species Kitasatospora sp. NPDC005751. Next base: position 121,535 of record NZ_JBEXYC010000013.1, on the reverse strand, counting down.
GGTCGTGGTGCGCGACGACGGCCCGGGCCTGCTCGGCGCCGACACCCTGGCCGTGCACCGGACGGCGGACCGGATCACCGCCGTGGGCGGCCGGCTCGCGGTGGACGCCGTTCCCGGCTGGGGCACCACCGTCACCGTCGACCTGCCGCTGAGCGCCCCGGCGGCGACCGGCGGGCCGGACCCCCTGGAGGGCTTGCAGCCCCGGGAGCTGGAGGTGCTCGACCAGCTCGCCCGGGGCCGGCGCAACCGGGAGATCGCCGGCGCCCTGCTGATCAGCGAGTCCACGGTGAAGTTCCACGTCGCCAACATCCTGGGCAAGCTGGGCGTGACCTCGCGCGGGGAGGCCGCCGCTCTGGCACACCGCGCCGGTCTGCCCGCCCCGACCGGCCTGTACGCGGCCTCCTGACCCGCGCGGACCCGCGGCACGGAACGGCCGGGTGCTGCCACCCGGCCCGGCCCCGCCCGCGACCGCCCGCGACCGGCCGGACGCGCCGTAGGCTCGCCGGATGACCGTCTCCGCCACCTGGGACCCCGCCGCCGCCGGGGTGCTGCGCCTGCCGTCCGGCCGACTCGTCCGGGGCCGCGGTCTGCGGCGGCCGCTGCCGCCCGGGCCGCAACCCGCCTTCGGGCTCTACCTGCTGGGGCACCGGCCGCCGGCCGTCCGCTGGGCGAGCCGCTGGCTCCGCTGGCCGGACTTCCGGCTGCCCACTGACCGGGCCGAGGCGGCGGCCGCCCTCCGGGAGGCCTGGGAGCGGGCGGCGTCCGAGCGGGTCGAGCTGGCCTGCGCCGGCGGGCTCGGCCGGACCGGGACCGCGCTGGCCTGCCTGACCGTGCTGGACGGCGTCCCGGCCGGCGAGGCGGTCGCCTTCGTGCGGGAGCACTACGACCGGCGCGCCGTCGAGACCCCCTGGCAGCGCCGGTTCGTGACGCGGTTCCACTGACGCCGCGCCCGGCCGCCCCGCCCCCGCTCGGACCCCGGGGCCGGCGGCCCCGGGGCACCCCGCGGTCAGACCCCGGGCGGCGGCCCCAGGACGACGAAGCTGAGGTCCGGTCGGCCACCGGGGGTGAGGACCTGGGCGACCGTCTCGATCGGTTCGGGCGAGAGGTGCGGCAGCCGCAGGCCGAAGCGGTCGCCGTCCCGGTTGGCGACCACGCAGGCCCGGCCGGCCCAGAGCCGGCGGCAGAGCGGGTCGCGCAGCACGTCGGTGAGCAGGGCGACCACCGACTCGTCCCCGGGGTAGCGGGCCAGCGCGAAGCGGATCATGGCGAGGGTCATCCGGGCCTGCCACGTCCAGTCGGCGACCTGTTCGCGGGCCTCCGGGGCGGTCAGCACCCAGCGGGCGAAGTTGGCCCCGGGCCTGCTCATCCAGGGGAACCACTCGGCGGCGGCCCGGTTGTGGCCGACGACGGTCCAGGCGCGGTCGGCGATGAAGGCCGGTCTCGGCATCTGCCGGTCGACCAGCTCCTGGAGGGCTGTGAGGTCCTCCGGCCGGGCCGGGCCGGCGGCCGGGGTGCCGCCCATCGCGTAGAGGTAGAGGGTGGCGCGCTCGTCGGCGTCGAGCAGCAGCACGTCGGCGAGCAGCGCCAGCAGTCTGGGGTCGAAGCGGGCGGTGCCGCCTCGCTCCAGGTCGCGGTACCAGCGCTCGCTCATGCCGAGTCTGGTGGCGACGACCATCTGGGGCAGCGGCTTGGCCAGCCCCATTCGCAGGCCGGCCCGGCCTCGCCAGTCGCGTAGCAGACTGGCGAGGCCGGGGAGTTCGGCGGTGGTCGACGCTTCGTGGTCGAGGGGGATGGGGATGCTCAGTGCCTCGCGCAGCACCATGGCTCACTCCGGTCTGTTCCTGCATTCGACGATGACGGCCCCGAGGGGGGACGTGTCGAATTCGGACAGCCCGAAGTACCGGCGCGGCTGATGGTTCGTCAGCCCGGTCGGTGATGACAAGTCCCCTTGCTGAACGGCTGGTTCAGTGGCTGGACCGACATCGGAAAGGCAGACCGGGGAACGTCGCGACCGAGCGTCGCAGCATGAAGTCCACCCCCCGGTGTGCCCGCGTGGCCCTTGACACGCTCTAGGGGGACTGTACTTGCTCGGTTGTGATCGTTCAAGCAACGCAGAGTGACATCAGCCGGTCAGCGCCTCCTGGGAAACGGCCGGTGACTTCTGGATGCCGGTGCGGCCGGCGAGCACCGTCACGGTGGTCGCGCCCGCGAACAGCGCGGCGAGCAGCACCCAGCCGATCGCGCCGGCCGGCAGCAGCAGACCGGTGGCCAGGAACGGGCCGACGATCAGCTGCGCGCTCATGCCCGTGCTGAACAGCGACAGGTAGCGGGAGCGGCCCACCGGCGGCGACAGCTCGTAGGAGATCTCCCAGCGCGAGACGGCGTGCAGGTTCTCCCCCACGGTCAGCAGCGCGACGGCGACCACCGCGGCGGCCAGCGCCAGGTACTTGCCCCGGCCGTCGGCGAAGGCGAAGAACGCGCAGGCCAGCACCAGGAAGAGGCAGGCGACCCGGAGCATCCGCAGCGCCTTGGCCAGCCCCTGGGCGAACCGGGCCACCGAGAGCTGGAGCACCACGGTCAGCACGGTGTTGATCGCCAGCAGGGCCGAGCTGGCACTGGCCGGCAGCCCGGCCCGGTCCACCACCCAGAGCGGTAGCAGGATGAACAGCACGCAGTCGTGCAGCATCAGCACCGCGTTGGCAGCCGTGACCAGCAGGAACCGCCGGTCCCGGTACGGCGAGCCGGAGCCGCCCTCCGCCCCGGCCTCGGCGGGCGCGGCGGCCGGCGCGGCCGACGATCCCGCCACCCGGCCGGCCCGCACCACGGCGAGCGCGACGGCGGCGAAGGCGGCCGCGTTGAACAGGAAGAGCGCGACGAAGGCGGCCCGGGAGTGCGCGGCCTGCACCAGGGCGGCCAGCAGGAAGCCGGCGGTGAGGCCGATGTTGGTGATGGCGCGCAGCGAGGCCATCGTCTTCGTCCGCTCGGCGGCCCCCTCGAACTCGCCGACGATCACCTGGAGCAGCGGTGAGCAGGCCCGCGCGGCGGCGATGGTCAGACAGGTGACGACCAGGTAGCCGGCGTAACTGCCGACCAGGGCGTACCCGATGAAGCCGAGCGCCCGGACCAGCGTCAGCGCCACGTAGACCGGCCGGGCACCGAGCCGGTCCGCGAGCGGGCCGAAGACCAGCGGACTGAGCAGGCCGGCGATGTTGGCCGCGGCGATCGCGGTGCCGACCGCGACCGCCGTGATGTCGAGGTAGCGGACGAAGTAGAGCGTGGCGGTGGCCAGGTAGAGGCCGTTGGCGACCGCGTCCACGGTGGTCCCGGCGGCCATGATCCGGCCCTGCCGGGAGGCGGGCAGCAGCGTGGCGGTCAGCCGGCTCAGCAGGCCGGCCGCCCGGGGCGGGGCGTCCGTGTGCGTCATGCCGGCTCCACCGTCCGGGCCGGCTCCACCGTGAAGCGGACCGAGTCGGCCAGCTCGCGGGCGAGCTTGCGGGCCTGGTCCGGGGTGTCGGCCCCGACCACGATCACGCCCGCCCGGTCCCCGGAGGTGCGCAGCGGGCGGACGGTGCCGCCGGGTCCGACCGCGAGGTCGGCGTAGAGCACGTCCGGGTGGTTCGCCGCCTCCGTCCACCCCTCGACCGCGGTCACCAGGCCGGGCGGCGGGGTGAGGTAGCGGGCGGCGGCGGCCCGGACCGGCGTCGGCGCGGCCTCGTCGCGCGGCAGGCCCAGCAGGTCGTCGTAGAGGAGGCCGAACAGCTCCAGGCCGGGGACGACGTGGGCGAGCATCCGGTGGATCCAGTCGCCGCCGAACCGCCCGTGCACCTCGCCGAGCACGATGCCGTCCGGGCTCAGCCAGAGTTCGACGTGGAAGCCGCCGACGCGCAGGCCCAGCACGGCGAGCGCCGCCTTGACCTGACGCTCGATCTCCTCACGTTGCGTGTCCGGGAGTTCGGCCGGGAGGATGTGGCCGACCTCGACGAAGAACGGCGGCTCCACCTTCTCCTTCTCGGTGACCGCGAGGACGACCGGCTCGCCGCCGAGGAAGAGGCCCTCGACGCTGTACTCGGCGCCCTGGACGAACTCCTCGACCAGGAAGGGGTTGCGGCCGGGCAGCAGCGCGATCGCGGCGGGCAGTCCGTCCGGTCCGGTGATCCGGCTGACGCCCGTACTGCCCATCGCGTCACGGGGCTTGACGATCCACGGCCCGGTGGAGCCGCGCAGGAACTCCGCCGCCTCCGCCTCGTCCGCGCAGAGCCGGACGGCGGGCTGCCGGAAGCCGGCGGCGGCCAGGGCGGTCCGGCAGGCGTCCTTGGTGCGGACCCGTCGGACGGCCTCGGCCGGGTTCCCCGGCAGGCCCAGTGCCTCGGCGGTCTCGGCCGCGGCCACCTGGGCCATCTCCTGGAGGGCGAGGACGGCGTCGAAGCGCTCGCCCGCAGCGGCCCGGTCGCGCGCCCAGGCGGCGGACTCGCCGGGGTTGGCGAAGTCCACCGCCGAGACGGCGCCGGCCTGTTCGGCCACCCCGGGGGTGGCGGCGAGGACGGCCTCCTGGTTCGTCAGGTGGGTCCGCAGCCCGCGCGCGTGGGCCTGGTCCAGGGCGAGCCGCGCCATGTCGAGGCCGAGCGGCACCGCCCGTACCCCGCCGACCAGCAGCAGCTTCCGGGGGGTTGGTTCAGCGGGCATGAGAGGGCTCCTTGCGTGCGTGGTGCGGGGGGGGGTACTACTTCAACTGACCGGGGGGTGGGGCGGATCGGGCGGGTCGGGCGGGTCGGGCGCTCAGGCTTCGGCGTCGAGCTCGACCAGGACCTGTTCGGTCGCCACCAGGTCGCGCACGGCGCAGCGGATCGCGGTGACGACGCCCGAGAACGGGGCGAGGATGCGGTTCTCCATCTTCATCGCCTCGACGATGACGAGGGCGTCCCCCTCCTCGACCCGGTCGCCGACCTCGCACAGCAGTCCGACCACCGTGCCCGGCATCAGCGACTTCACGGCGTTGTCGGCGGCCCCGGAGCCGCCCTCGGCGAAGCTCTGGGCGGCCAGCGCCACCCGGTGCCCGTCGACGGAGAGCTCCCAGCCGGCAGGGCTGCGCAGACCGGTCCAGCGCCGGTCGCCGACGGTGCCCCGGTACAGGCCGGGGTGGCCCGGTACGGCGGCGACCGTGACGGTGAACGGGGTGGACTCGACCTGGACGTCGACGGCGGCGCCGCGCCGTCCGGTGAGTCCGGCCTGCAGCGTCCGCCGGCCGTGCCGCAGCACGACCCGGCCGAACGGCGCGACCGGGTCCAGCCGGTGGCGGTCGAACGGGCCGACCGCGCCGTGCCACGGCGAGGCGGGGGCGTCGTCGACGGGCGGCAGCTGCATCGCGGCCGCGCAGGCCGCGGCGGCCAGGACCCGGTCGGTGCGGCCGGCGGGGCCGGCCGGCTCGCCCTGCCCCGACTGCCCGGTCCCGGTCGAGACCAGGGCGTCCACCAGGTGGGTGTCCATCCGCCCGGCGACCACGGCGGGGGCCCGGAGGAGTTCGGCGAGGAAGCCGAGGTTGGTGGTCAGCCCGGGCAGGGCGGTGTCGCGGACGGCCGGGAGCAACCGGCGCAGGGCGCTCGGGCGGTCCGGGCCGTGCGCGATCAGCTTGGCGAACATCGGGTCGTAGAAGGCCGGGACCTCGGCGCCGCCACCGAAGACGGCGCCGCCGAAGGCCGCGTCACCGCCCGGACCGCCCGCGAAGGCCGGTTCCGGCGCGGCGGAGCCGGACGCGGCCCCGTCGGTGCCCGATCCGGTGTCGTCGAACGCCGCCTCCACCCGGATGCCGGCCGGCCAGCGGACCGCCGCCGCGCGGCCCGGCGCGGGCCGGAAGCCGTCGGCCGGGTCCTCGGCGTAGACGCGGACCTCGACGGCGTGGCCGGTCGCGGTGATCTCGTGCTGGTCGAGCGGCAGCCGCTGCCCGTCGGCGACTCTCAGCTGCCATTCCACCAGGTCGACGCCGGTGATCTCCTCGGTGACCGGGTGCTCCACCTGGAGCCGGGTGTTGACCTCCAGGAAGTAGCAGCGGTCGGTGGCGTCCAGGATGAACTCGAAGGTGCCGGCGTTGACGTAGCCGAGCGACCGGGCGCCGCGGACGGCCGCCTCCAGCAGCTCCGCCCGGACGGCGGGCGCCAGGTTGGCGGCCGGGGCCTCCTCGACGATCTTCTGGTGGCGGCGCTGCAGCGAGCACTCGCGCTCGAAGAGGTGCACCACGTTCCCGTGGTCGTCGCCGAAGACCTGGACCTCGATGTGGCGGGGCCGCTCCACGTACCGCTCGACCAGCAGCCGGCCGTCGCCGAAGTTGCTGCGGCCCAGCCGGACGGCCTCGGCCACCGCCTCGGGCAGCTCGGCGGCCGCGCGGACCACCTGCATGCCCTTGCCGCCGCCGCCGGCGACGGGCTTCAGGATCACCGGGTAGCCGATCCGCTCGGCGTCGGCCAGGATCTCCTCGGCCGACTCGGTGGCCGTCCCGGAGCCGGGCAGCACCGGGACCCCGGCGGCGGCCATCAGCGCGCGGGCGGTCGACTTGTCGCCCATCGCGGTGATCGTGGCGGCGTCCGGGCCGACCCAGACCAGCCCGGCCCCGGCGACCGCCGCCGCGAAGCCGGGGTGCTCGGAGAGGAAGCCGTAGCCGGGGTGGACGGCGTCGCAGCCGGTCCGGACGGCGGCGTCGACCAGCGCGTCGACGTCCAGGTAGCTCTCGGCGGCCGCGGCGGGGCCGATCCGGACCCGCTCGACGGCGCCCGCCAGGTGGGCCGAGGAGCGGTCGGCGTCGGAGTGGACCGCCACGTACTCGATGCCGAGCCGGCGGCAGGTGCGGGCGATCCGCCGGGCGATCTCGCCGCGGTTGGCGATCAGGAGACGCTTGATCATTTCCGTCATCACATCCTGAACACGCCGAAGCGCGTTTCCTGCTTGGGGGCGTCGGCGGACATGGCGAGGCAGAGCGCCAGCCACTCACGGGTCTCGGTCGGGTCCACCACGGCGTCCACCCACATCCGGGCGGCGTAGTAGAGCGGGTGGGACTGGCGCTCGTACGTCTCGATGATGGGGCGCCGGATCGACTCCTCCTCCTCGGGGGAGAGGACCTTGCCCTCCTTGGCGAGCTGGTCGCTGCGGATCAGCGCCATCACCGTCGCGGTCTGCTCGGCGCCGACGACCGTGGACTTGGCGCTCGGCCACATGGCCATCAGCCGGGGGCCCATCGAGCGCCCGCACATCGCCAGGTTGCCGGCGCCGTAGCTGCCGCCGATCACCAGGCTGAACTTGGGGACCTTGGCCGTGGAGACCGCGTTGACCAGCTTGGCGCCGTGCTTGGCGATGCCGTCGGCCTCGTACTCGGCGCCGACCATGAAGCCGTTGATGTTGTGCAGGAACAGCAGCGGGATGTCCCGCTGGGTGCAGAGCTCGATGAAGTTCGCGGCCTTCTGGGCGCTCTCCGGGAACAGCACCCCGTCGTTGATCACCACGCCCACCGGGTAGCCGCCGATGTGGCCCGTGCCGCACACGATGGTCGGCCCGTACCGGGCCCGGTACTCGGCGAGTTCGCTGCCGTCCAGCAGCCGGGCCAGGATCTCCCGGGCCGGGATGTGCTCGCGCAGGCTGGCGCTGACGATGCCGGGCAGCTCCGCCGGGTCGTACAGCGGCGCGCGCGGGGGCTGCGGCGGCGGGCTGAGGGCCGGCCGGCCGTCCCGGGCCATGATCTCCCGGACGATCGACAGGGCGTGCTCGTCGCTCTCGGCGAGGTGGTCGGCCACCCCGCTGACCCGGGTGTGCAGGTCGGCGCCGCCCAGCGTCTCGGCGTCCACCACCTCGCCGGTGGCCGCGCGCACCAGCTGCGGGCCGCCCAGGAAGACCGTGCCGGTGCCGCGGACGATCACCGTCTCGTCGCACATCGACGGGATGTACGCGCCGCCGGCGGTGCAGTTGCCCATCACCGCGGCGATCTGCGGCAGGCCGAGCGCCGACATCTCGGCGATGTTCCGGAACATCCGGCCCAGGTGGTACTCGCCGGGGAACAGCTGCTCCTGGAGCGGCAGGTAGACCCCGCCGGAGTCCACCAGGTAGATGCAGGGCAGGCCGTTCTCCCGGGCCACCAGCTGGGCCCGGAGCTGCTTCTCCACGGTGAGCGGGAAGTAGCTGCCGCCCTTGACCGTGGCGTCGTTGGCGAAGACCACCACCGGGCGGCCGCTCACCATGCCGATGCCGGTGACCAGCGCGGCCGAGGGCACGTGCTCGTCGTACACCTCGTGCCCGGCCAGCTGGCCCAGCTCCATGAACGGCGTGCCCGGGTCCAGCAGTTGGTAGACCCGCTGGCGGGCCGTCAGCTTGCCGCGCTCGGTGTGGCGCCGGCGCGAGCGCTCGTCCCCGCCGGCGATCGCGGCGGCCCGGGCCCGGGCGATGACCTGGCGCTTCTCGTCGAAGGCCGCGGTGTTGCGGCGGAAGACCTCGGCGGAGGAGTCGATGTGCGAGCGCAGGGCCGTCATCGCTGGTCCTGCCCCGGCTCGCGGGCCGCCTCGGCCCGCAGGCCGTCGTTCAGCGCGCCGCAGAAGTCGCGGATCTCGGCCTCGGCCATGTTGGCGCGCAGCATCAGCCGCAGCCCGGCCTTGCCCCGGCCGATCACCGGGAAGAAGATCGGCGAGGTGTAGTAGCCGCGCTCCAGCAGCGATCCGGCGAGGCGGATGGTGGCGTCCTCGGAGCCGATGTCCACGAAGCGGATCGGCAGGCCGTCGCCGTTGAAGGAGGTCTCCACCAGCGAGTCGAAGAGCGCGATGTTGTCCTGGAGCCTGAGCTGGAGCTCCTTGAGCTCCGGGGAGCCGTGCAGCTCCGCGGAGGCCATGATGGCGCCCAGTCCGGCGGTGTTGATGCGCTGCGACCACATCAGCGGGCCGCCGTTGCGCAGCGCGGTGTCGCGGCGCTGCTGCGAGCCGTTGCGGCCGAGGAAGATCGCGCCGCCGGAGGCACCGAAGCCCTTGTTGAGCGAGGTGATGATCAGCGTGCGGTCGTTCATCCCGCCGTTCGCCGCCATCGCCTCCAGCACGGCGCCCCGGCCGCGCTCGCCGACGGTGGAGACGCCGTGCGCCTCGTCGAAGAACAGGAACAGCCCGTACTTCTCCTGCAGGCGCAGCAGTTCGGGGATCGGCGCGGCGCCGCCGGTGCTGTAGACGCCGTCGGCGACGTAGGCGACCTGCGGGTGCTTGCGGCAGAGGTCCTCCAGCGCGTCCACGTCGTTGTGGGCGATGGTGGCGATCTCCGCCTCGTCGGCCACCGCGGGCTTCATCGCGTTGAGACAGAAGTGCGCGTTCTTGTCGAAGACCATGAGCGGCGCGACGCCGTCCGTCAGCAGCCCGGAGGCCAGCAGCGGCAGGCTCGCCCAGGCGGCGGCCGCGCAGGAGGCGACGGTCAGCGCCTCGACGTCGAACAGCTCGGAGAGCGCCGTCTCGGCGTCCCGCAGCGATCCGAACCGGATCCGCATCCGCGAGGTCGAGCTGTTGAGCGCCCCTTCGGCGAGCACCGCGTCGGCGGCCGCCCGCACGATCCGCGGGTGGGTGTCGAGGCCGAGGTAGGAGTACGACGACATGTTCACGAACTCGTGGCCGTCGGCCAGCGTCCGGTGCCGCCCGTCGCCGAGGCCGGACACCACGATGTCGAACATCCCGGCCGCGGCGGTGACCTCCCAGAAGTCGTGGCTGATTCGCGCGGACTTCTTGATGTTCATGTATGAGTGCACGCCAGATTCCTTGTTGAATTTCGGTACGGAAATGCCGGGCCCTCCCCGGGGCCTTTTCGGCATCACAAATTCCGGGTGATCAGGCGTACTCGTGGAAACCGCGTCCGGACATCCGTCCGGACTGGCCGGCGCCGACCGTCCGGCCGCTCGCATGATCCAGTGATTCCTGCACCGCTCGCTCTGCCGGCCCCGGAGTCGATCGCTATTTGGTCCGAAGAGCTGCGCGGCTCCCCGGCGATTGAAAGAATTCAATACGCTGCGACGACTGTCAACCGGAAGATTTTTGCCGCCTCGCAAAACTGGACAGACCACCATCCGACGGGTGCACCGGAAATTATTTGCCGGTCGATCGCCATTGACGCGCGCCCGATCACGGACTCCGTCCGCGCCGCCCGGCGGCCGGCCGGAAAACCGGGGGCGTCCGTTCCGCTGTCCGTGTTACCTTCGACTGGTCCGGACCGGACGACAGGACGACGAGCTCGACGAAGGAGGTGGACCAGTGGCCACGGTGACGACGGCTGCGCCCGTACCGCGCAGCGCCCAGGCGACGGTTCACACTCCCCGGGCCCTGGTCTGACGGCTTCCGCCCCCGCACCGCGGGTGCGCGGCGCCGCCGCGACGGGCCCTTCAGCCAAGGGTTCCCACCATGTCCTCTCCGTCTTCGTCCGCTTCCTCCTGGCAGACCCGCGTCGAGTCCGACGCCGATGTCCCGGCCGTCCAGACCCTCACCCTCGCGGCGTTCGGCCGGCCCGCGGAGGCCGACCTGCTCGCCGTGCTGCGCACCGACGAGGGCTGGATCGACGGCCTCTCCGTCGTCGCCACCGGTCCGGCCGGCGCCCCCGTCGGCCATGCGGTGCTGAGCCGCGCTTTCATCGGTGACGTCCCGGCGCTCGCGCTGGGCCCGGTCTCCGTACACCCGGACCACCAGCGCTCCGGCGCCGGTTCGGCCGCGGTCCGGGCGGCGCTCGACGCCGCCCGGGGCCTCGGCGAGCGCTTCGTCGTACTGCTCGGACACCCGTCGTACTACCCGCGGTTCGGCTTCGTCCGCGCCTCCGCGCACGGACTGGTCCTCACCGTCGACGCGCCCGACGAGGCGTGGATGGCGCTGAGCCTGGACGACCGGCACCCGCTGCCGTCCGGCACGGTCCGCTGGGCCGACGCCTTCGGCATCTAGCCGCCGGCCCGCACCCCGAACCGCCGGGCGGCGCCGCCGAGATGGCGCCGCCCGGCGGTGGCGCGGCCACCCGCGCGACGGCCGCGCCCCAGCGGACGGACCGTCAAGGAGCCTGCTCGGCAGGCCCGGTACGCACCACGGCCTGGTCGCCGTGCGGGCCGAACAGGTGCAGGACCTCCACCGCGTTCGCGTCGACGGGGCCGAACCAGTGCGGCTCACCGGTGTCGAACTCGGCCACCTCGCCCGGGCGGAGGGTGAATTCGCGCTCGCCGAGGATGAGCCGGAGGCCGCCGGCGAGCACGTACAGCCATTCGTAACCGGCGTGGGTCACCAGCTTCGGCTCGCGGTGGGCGAGCACCTGCTTGAACACCTGGACCCGGCCCGGGTACTGCGTCAGCGGCACCAGGACGTTGCCGCGCTCCCGGTGCTGCGGCTTCAGGTGCAGGCGCGGATCCCCGGTCGCCGGGGCCGCGACCAGCTGGTCCAGGGCGACCCGGTGCGTGCGCGCGAGCGGGATGAGCAGTTCGAGGGTCGGGCGCCGCTTGCCCGACTCCAGGCGCGACAGCGTGCTCACCGAGATCCCGGTGGTCTCCGCGAGGGCCTCCAGGGTGAGCCCGCGGTCGCGGCGCAGGGCCCGCAGCCGCGGCCCGATGCCGGCGAGGATCTCGTCGACGTCGTCGCCACCGGCCACCGGCGCGACGGGCTCCCCGGACTCCACGGGCGTCAGGGGCTCCCCGGGCTTCACGGGGTCGGTGCGGTCGCCGTTCATGGGGTGCCTCCGGTCCGTCCGGCCCCTCGGGCGGGCCGGAGCGCGTTTTTGCGGTCTTCGCAAAGATGCTGGGCCGGCGCTGCCGCCCGGTCCGAGCATGGGGCCGCAGACGTTACCGAACCGAAGGTGGGCCCGTGACCACGACAATCCTGGCTGATCGACCCGCACTGAGCACCCGCCGACGGTGGACGGTGCTCGCCGTCTGCGCGCTGAGCATGTTCCTGGTCGGGCTGGACACCACCATCGTCAACGTCGGCCTGCCCCAGATCGGGCGCGGGCTGGCGGTGGGCACCAGCGGGCTGGAATGGGTCGTGGACGCCTACACCGTCGTCCTGGCCGGTCTGTTGATCTCGGCCGGCGCCCTCGCGGACCGCTTCGGCCGCCGGCGCGTGTTCCGGACCGGGCTGGTCGTCTTCGGCCTCGCCTCGCTCGCCTGCGCGGCGGCGCCCTCGCTCGGCTTCCTCGTCGCGGCCCGGGCCGCCCAGGGGGTCGGTGCCTCGATGCTCAGCCCGGTCGCCCTGGCGATCGTGGTGAACACGATGCCCGACCCCCGGGAGCGGGCCCGGGCGATCGGCGCCTGGGCGTCCGTCTTCGGGCTCAGCATGGCGGCCGGGCCGGTCACCGGCGGGGCACTCATCGCGGCCTTCGGCTGGCGCTCGGTGTTCTGGATCAACGCGCCGGTCATCCTCGCCGCCGTCGTCCTGGTGGCGGTGTTCGTGCCGGAGTCGCACGGGCAGCGCGCCCGGCGGCTCGACCTCCCCGGCCAGTCGCTGCTGGTGCTGGCCCTGGGCAGTGCGGTGGCCGTGCTCATCGAGGCCCCCCGGATCGGCTGGACCTCTCCTGCGGCGGTGGCCGGTTGCGCGGTGGCGGCGCTCGCCACCGCCGGGTTCGCCCGGGTCGAGCTGCGCCGGCCCGAGCCGCTGATGGACCTCGCGCTCTTCCGCCGGATGCCGTTCGCCATGGCGGCCCTGGGCGCCGTGGCCCTGTTCGTCGCCCTGAACGTGAGCCTGCTGCTCAACACGCTGTACCTCCAGCACGCCCGGGGCTGGACGGCGCTGGCCACCGGGGCGGCGACCCTGCCGATGGCGCTCGGGGCGACGGTGTGCGCGCCGTGGTCCGGCTCCCTGGTGGCGCGGTTCGGGCCGAGGCGGCCGCTCCTGCTGGCGGGCGGGTTCGTCGCCGCGGGCGGTCTCTGTCTGGTGGATCTCGGCCCGGACACCGGTGTCCCGCTGCTCCTGGCGGCCTATCTGCTCATCGGTGTCGGCTTCGGTTTCGCCAACGCGCCGATCACCAACACCGCGGTCGGTGGTCTGCCGCCGTCCCGGGCCGGGGTGGCCGGGGCGATCACCTCCACCGCGCGTCAGGTCGGCGCGGCGATCGGCATCGCGGTCGCGGGCGGCCTGGTGGTGGGGGTCGGCCCGGACGGCCTGGCCGTCGCCTCGCGGCCCGGCTGGCTGCTCGTGGGGCTGTGCGGGCTGTTCCTGCTCCTGGTCGCCCGCACCTCGGCCCCGGGACCGAAGAGCGCGGGACCGAAGAGCGCGGGACCGAAGAGCCCGGGAGCGAAGAGCCCGGACGCGGGGAGCCGATGACGGAAGAGCCCCGGAGCGAAGGCCCCCGGAAAGCAGCGAGGGCGGGAGCCGATGACGACTCCCGCCCTGCACGTCCGAGCGCCGGGCCCGAATCGAACGAACCCTTCCCGCTGAAAGCGGGCGTGCTACCACTGCACCACCGACGCCTGACCGCCGGGCTTCCGATCACTTCCGCGATCTCGTCCCGCCGACGAGGAAGAAACTACCAAGGGATGATCCAAAGGTGAAATCGACCCCGTCGCCCGCCCCCTGACGCCACGCGCGCGCGGCGCCAGGGGACCGCAGGCTAGGGCGCGACCACCGCCGACGGCGTGCCGCCGGTGAGCCGGAGCAGTTCGTCGTAGGTCATCGGCACCACGGTGTGCGGGTGTCCGGCGGCCGCCCAGAGCAGCTCGTACCCGGCCAGCGCCTCGTCCACCACGGTGCGCAGCGGCGCCGGGTGGCCCACCGGGGCGACGCCGCCGATGGCCTGGCCGGTGGCCTCGCGGACCTCGGCGGCGCTCGCCCGGACGATCGGGCCGGTGCCCAGCCGCCCGGCCAGGTAGGCCGTGTCGACGCGGTGCGCCCCGCTGGTCATGACCAGCAGCGGAGCGCCGTCGCAGCTGAACACCAGGCTGTTGGCGATGGCCCCGGCCTCGCAGCCGAGGGCGGCGGCCGCCTCGGCGGCGGTGCGCGCGGAGTCGGGCAGGACGCGGATCTCGCCGGGCAGGCCGGCCGCCGCGAGGGCGTCGGCGACCGCCTGGCTCCGGGTGGGGAGGGAGGGTGTCATACCGGCATCCTCCCGTGCCCCGCGGCCGCCCGGCCGACGGCGCTCAGCACGGCCCGGACCCCGGCCGCGAGGACGGAGGAGTCCCGGCCGGCGCCCCAGACCACCTGTCCCGCCACCCGCGCCTCGACGTAGGCGACGGCGTCGCTGTCGGGCCCGGTGCGCACGGCGTGCTCGGTGAAGCGGAGGATGTCGACGGCCGTCCCGGCGGCGCGCAGTGCGGCGGTGACGGCGTCCAGCGGGCCGTTGCCCTCGCCCCGGTGCCCGCCGACCTCGGCCCAGTGGCGGCCGTCCTCCTCCCCGGTGCGCCAGTCGACGGCCGGGGCCGCGTCCAGGTAGTGGGAGCGGAACAGCGCGTACAGCTCGTCGGCCCCGACCTCGCGGCCGCTGTCGTCGGCCGACTCCTGGACCACCCGGGCGAACTCGATCTGGAGCCGCCGCGGCAGCTCCAGCCCGTGCCCGGTCTGCAGCAGGTAGGCGATCCCGCCCTTGCCGGACTGGCTGTTGACCCGGATCACCGCCTCGTAGTCCCGCCCGAGGTCGGCCGGGTCGATCGGCAGGTAGGGGACGGCCCACGGGGCCCGGCCCGGCGGCAGGCCGAGGTCGGCCGCCGCCTTGGCGTGGTGCGCGAAGCCCTTCCGGATGGCGTCCTGGTGGGTGCCGGAGAAGGCGGTGTGCACGAGGTCGCCGGCGTAGGGGTGGCGTTCGTGCACGGGCAGCCGGTTGACGTGTTCGACGGTGCGCCGGATCTCGTCGATGTCCGAGAAGTCGATCATCGGGTCGACGCCCTGGGTGTGCAGGTTGAGCGCCAGCGTGACGAGGTCGACGTTGCCGGTCCGCTCGCCGTTGCCGAACAGGCAGCCCTCGACCCGCTGCGCGCCCGCCAGCAGGGCGAGTTCGGCGCAGGCGACCCCGGTGCCGCGGTCGTTGTGCGGGTGGACGGAGAGGATCACCGACTCCCGCCGGGCCAGGTGGCGGTGCACGTACTCGATCTGGTCGGCGTAGACGTTGGGGGTGGCGATCTCGACGGTGGCGGGCAGGTTGTGGATCACCGGCCGGTCGGGGCTCGCGTCCCACAGCTCGGTGAGGCCGTTGCAGACCTCCAGGACGTAGTCCGGCTCGGTCAGGTTGAACACCTCCGGCGAGAACTCGAAGCGGACGCCGGGGCGGCCCTCGGCCAGCCGGGCCATCAGTTCGGCGGCCTCGGTGACCAGGGCGCGCACCTCCGCCCGGCCGCGGCCGAGCACCACGTCGCGCCAGATCGGCGCGGTGGCGGTGTAGAGGTGCACGACCACCCGGGGCAGCCCCTCGACGGAGCGGAAGGTCCGCTCGACCAGGTCGGCGCGGGCGGCGGTGAAGACCACCACGGTGACGTCCTCGAGGACGGCCCCGGGCGTGTCGGCCAGCCGGCGGACGAAGTCGAAGTCGGTCCGGCTGGCGGAGGGGTAACCGACCTCGATCTCCTTGAAGCCCATGGCCAGGAAGAGGTCGAACATCCGCTGCTTGCGCGCCGGGTCCATCGGCTCGGCCAGCGCCTGGTTGCCGTCGCGCAGGTCGACGGGCACCCAGAGCGGGGCCCGCTCGATCCGCCGGGAGGGCCACTGCCGCCGGTCGCCGGCGGGCAGCTCGACCCGCTCGTGGGCGGGGCGGTAGCGCTGGAACGGCATCGCGCTGCCGCGCTGCGGGTTCCAGTCGGGGGCGGCGGCCGGTACGGGCCCGGCGGGGGTGCGGAGCGTGGGGAACGGCATGGGGGAGGTCCTTCGTCTCGGGTTCTGCACCGGAGGACGAACCGGCAGCACGGCACCCCGCAGCGGGGTGCCGGTCCGGTCAGACCCCGCTGCGGCCACCAAGAAGGCCACCGCGAAGGCAGCCGGGAAGGAGACTCCACGACTTCATGCGGGGTACCGTAACCGTGAACCAAGTCCTCAGACAACCTGACAGGTGAACGCGATGTCTCCGCTCGACCCACTGCGCCCCTCCCCCCTGGTCGACCAGGCGACCCGGCGGATCGCCGAGCAGATCGCGGCCGGGCAGTGGCCGGTCGGCGGCAAGCTCCCCGGCGAGGTGGCCCTGGCCAAGGAGCTGGGCGTCGGCCGGTCCACCGTCCGGGAGGCGCTGCGCGCGCTGGCGGGCGCCGGCATGGTGCAGAGCCGCCAGGGCTCGGGGGTGTTCGTGACGGCGGACCGGCCGGGCGAGGACTGGTCGGCGCGGCTGCGCCGGGCCGAGCTGGCGCACGTGTACGAGGTGCGGGCGATGATCGAGGTCCAGGCGGCCCGGCTGGCCGCCGTCCGGCACGACGAGGCCGACGAGGCGGCGCTCGACCGGGCGCTGACCGCCCGCCACGCGGCGGGCGCGGCGGACGACGCCGCCTTCGTGGACGCGGACATCGCCCTGCACGCGACGGTGGTGGCGGCCGCCCACAATCCGGTGCTCTCCGATCTGTTCGCCGAGTTCGTCCCGGTACTCCGGGAGCGCCTGGTCGAGCTGGTCGGACTGCTGGGGCTGCGCGAGGGCGATCCGCACCACGGCTACGCGACCCACGCGGAGCTGGTGGAGGCCGTCCGCCGGCGCGACGCGGAGGCGGCCGGGCAGGTCCTGGCGGACGAACTGACCTCGACCCTGACCCGCCTGCTCGCCGCCTGAGCCACCCGAGCCCCTGAGCCCCGCGCCCCCTGAACCGCCTGAGCCCCCGAGCCCCCTGAACCGCCCGAGCCCCCCGAGCCGCCGGGGCTGCCCGACGGGCCGGGCCGGCCGCCGGCCCGAGCCCCCGTCAGCCCGCCACCACGACGGCCCGTTCGGGCAGTCGCGGCCGCACCGGCAAGGCAGCCGCCCCCCGGCCGGGCGGGCAATCGGGAGGCACGCTCCGCACACGATCACGGCGCATCGGCGGCCGGCCGGGGGAGCCCCGGAGCGCCGCGCCCCGCAAGGCTCCTTCGTTCACCGATCATTAACGGCCCGATGACAGTGTGTTAAGACTGTGTGCGCACACCGTCCAGGCAGCGAACGAGTTTTCACTCCTATCACACCGTATGACTAGTATCACTTCGTCAAAAGCTCGTGCCCCCGGACGGTTCGGCCCCACCAGGCCGGCCGCCAGTCCCAAGGAGTCAGCTCTGCGCGCGCGTGCGAATCGGCGGCCCCCGACGCCGAAGTCCCCCCGCAGGCGTCCGCGCCTGTCCCTGCGGACGGCGCTGCTCGTCCTGGCCGTCGTCCCCAGTCTCGCCCTCGCCGCCCTCTGGGCGGTCACCAGCGGCCAGACCTTCCTCGACTTCCAGCGCCAGGCGGCCCAGGGCCTGCTGGCCCAGAAGGCCGGGCAGCCGTCCAACCACGTCTACTACAACCTCCAGGAGGAGCGCCGGCTCAGCGCCGAGGCGCTCGCCCGGCCCGGCAGCGTCACCGACGCGCTGCGCCGCCAGCGCCAGCTCACCGACGACGCGGTGCGCCAGTTCCAGTCGCTCTCCGACGAGACCGCCGACAGCGCGCCCACCGAGGTGCGCACCGCGGTCACCGAGGCCCGGCAGGCGATGGGCAAGCTGGCCGAGCAGCGGGCGGCGATCGACCGCGCCGCCGTCGACCAGCAGACCGCCTTCACCTACTACACCGACCTGATCGCCGTCGACCTGCGGCTGTTCACCGCGCTGAGCCACGTCGACAACGGCGAGGTCACCTGGATCTCCAAGACCCTGGTGAACGCCTTCTGGGCCAAGGAGATGCTGGCCCGCGAGGACGCCCTGCTGGCCCGCGGCTGGCCGTCCGGCAAGCTCACCGCCGCCGACTACCAGCAGGTCCAGCAGGCGATCGGCGCGCAGGACCACCTGTTCACCGTGCAGGTCGTGCCGTACGTGCCGGCCGCCGAGGCCGCCGCCTGGCAGGACGTCATGACCAGCCCCGCCTGGCAGGCCAAGGCCTCCGTGGAGCAGTCGCTGATCAGGGCCACCCCGGCCGATCCGAGCGGCGCCGTCAAGCTCCCGGCCGCCCAGGACCAGTGGCGCCAGGCGCTCGACCAGCTCAATCCGGAGCTGGTGAAGGCGATCGAGACCCGCACCGACGGCATCGTCGAGGTCGGCAAGGGCTCCTTCCTCTCGCTGCTCACCGCCTTCGTGCTGACCACCGTCATCGGCCTGATCGCGGTCGTCGCGGTGATCCTCACCAGCTGGCGGCTGACCCGCTCGCTGCGCCGCCGGATCAAGGCGCTGCACACCCAGGCCGAGGAGCTGGAGCGGACGCTGCCCGAGGTCGTGGAGCGCCTCTCGCGGGGCGAGCAGGTCGACGTCGAGGCCGAGAGCCGCGCCATCACCGCCGATCCGCACGGCAACGGCACCGACGAGCTGGCCCAGCTCGGCCAGGCGCTCAACCTGGCCCGCACCTCCGCGCTGGAGACCTCCGTCCGGCAGGCCGACCAGCACCGCGGCTTCGAGCGGCTGCTGCAGCGCATCGCCCGCCGCACCCAGCTGCTGATCGGTCAGCAGCTGCGCAAGCTGGACGAGCTGGAGCGCAAGCACGAGGACCCGGAGGTGCTGGAGGGCCTGTTCGACCTCGACCACCTCACCGCCCGCCTGCGGCGCTACGAGGAGAACCTGGTCATCCTGGCCGGCGGCCAACCGCAGCGGCGCTGGCGCAAGCCGGTCCCGCTGCTGGACGTGCTGCGGGCCGCCCAGAGCGAGGTGCAGGACTACCGGCGGATCATGCTGGACGTCGAGGGCCACCCGTGGCTCTCCGAGCGCGCCGTCGGCCCGGTCGCGCACGTGATCGCCGAGCTGATGGAGAACGCCGCGAGCTTCTCCAAGCCGCCGACGCCGGTCGAGGTCCGTGCCGCGATGGTCGGCCGCGGACTCGCGGTGGAGATCGAGGACCGCGGCCTCGGCATGGACCCGGAGCAGTACGACGCGGCCAACGAGCTGATGAGCCGTCCGCCCCGGATGGACGTGCTGGCCCGGGCGGACGACATCCGCCTCGGCTTCTACGTGGTCGCCCGGCTGGCCGCCAACTCCAACCTGAGGATCGAGTTCCGCCCGTCGGCCTTCGGCGGCACCCGGGTGGTCGTGCTCGTCCCCGACGAGCTGGTCATCGACGGTGACGCCGGGCTGCCCGACGCCACCCCGGTCGAGCCGATCCCGCTCGCCCGGCGCACCCGCAGGACCGCGCCGGCCGCCCTCGCCGGGACCCCGGCCCACGCCCGGCCGGCGGACCCGGAGGCCACCGTGGCGACGGCGGTCGCGACGGCCCCGCCGGCGATCGAGCCGCCGGAGACCGTCCTGGTCGCGACGGCGGCCGCGGAGAACTCGGCCGAGGCGTTCGCGCACGTCGAGTACATCCAGCCGCCCGCGCCCGAGCAGCCGGTCGAGCACAGCTCCCCGGTCGACGCCTCGGCCGGCTACGGCAGCGCGGGGTACGGCGCCGGCGGGTACGGCACGGTCGGCCACGTCGGCGCCGAGTACGGCACCGACGGGTACCGCACCGACGGCTACGGGACGAACGGGTACGGCACGGACGCCTACGGGGGCCAGGAGTACGCCGTGCCCGCCGACGGCACCCCGGAGTACGCCGCGCCGGTTCAGGAGCCGCTCGCCCCGACGCCCGCCCAGGAGATGCCCGTCCAGGACGCCTCCGCCCGGGACACCCCCGCCCAGGACTCCCCCGCCTACCCGGACATCGCCTACGCCAAGGTGACGCCCGCGGAGGCCCCCTACGCCGACGAGCAGTACCGCCCGGCCGACCACTACCGCCTCGCCGAGCGGCGCGAGTACGCCTCGACGGTGCCGCTCAGCGAGCCGGCCGACGGCCAGGCGCCGCTGCCGCAGCGGGTTCGCCAGGCCAGCCTGGCGGCCGAGCTGCGCGTCCCGCCGCCGGCCCCGGCGCCCGGCGAGCGCGTCACCGGAGCGCCGGGCATGCCGGGCTCCTTCGGCACGCCGATCGGCTCGGCCGGCGCGCTCCAGCGCCCCCCGCGCCGCTCGGGCGCGGCCATCGGCGCCTTCCAGCGACAGTCCCGGGTGGCCCGCGGCCAGGACTCCGGCGAGGTCCACCTCCCCGGGCCCGACGTCTTCACCCGCGGCTCCCGCCCGGCGCCCCCCACCGGATCCGCCGGCTCCCCGGCGCCCGCACCGGACCCGGACCCCTGGGCCCTGCCCGCCGCGGATCCCCGAACCACTAGGACGGATGACCAGTCATGAACCGCACGATCGCCACCCACCAGGACCTGGACTGGCTGCTGGACGGACTCGTCGACTCGGTGGCCGGGACCAGAAACGCCGTGCTGCTCTCCGACGACGGCCTGGTCGTCAGCCACTCCCGCACCATCGAGCGGGCCGACGCCGAGCGGCTGGCCGCCGTCGCGACCGGCCAGCAGAGCCTCGCCCGGGGCGTCGGCCAGCTGTTCGACGGCGGGCCGGTGCACCAGGTCATCGTCGAGCTGTCCGAGGTCTGGCTGTTCATCATCGCCGCGGCGCAGGGCACCCACCTGGCCGTGGTCGCCTCCCAGGAGGTGGACGCCGAGGTGATGTCGGTGGCCATGCACACCCTGGTCCAGCAGGTCGGCCAGAAGCTGAGCACGCCGGTGCGCAGCGACTTCGACGCCTTCGCGGCCAGGAACCGGGGTTGATGCCCCGGTGATCCCGCACTGGAGCGAGGTGCCCGACGAGGACGAGGACGACGGTGCCGGCACGATGGTGCGCCCGTACACCATCACCCGCGGCCGCACCGCGCCCGAGCGCGACGACCTCACCCTGATCACCGTGCTGACCACCGTGTCGGAGGAGGCCCGCACCGTCCTGGCGCGGGGCTCCTCCCGCTCGGGGCCGCGCGGGCTCCAGCCCGAGCACCGGATGATCCTGGACCGCTGCCGGCGTCCGGCCGCCGTCGCCGAGGTGGCGGCGGAGCTGGACCTGCCGATCTCGGTCACCAAGATCCTCCTGGGCGACCTGATCTCCCAGGGCCTGCTGCTGGCCCGGGCGCCGCTCTCGGTGGCCCGGGCCGGCGGGGGCCTGGACCTCGGCCTGCTGACGGCCGTTCGCGAAGGACTCCGGAGACTCTGAACCATGGCACCGACCGCACCCCTTCCCTCCTCCTCCGCCTCCGGCGCCACCGCGCCGTCCGCCGTGAAGATCCTCATCGCGGGCGGCTTCGGCGTCGGCAAGACCACCCTGGTCGGCTCGGTCAGCGAGGTCGCCCCGCTGCGCACCGAGGAGTACCTGACCCGTGCCAGCGTGGGCGTCGACGACCTGTCCGGCGTGGACAGCAAGGACACCACCACCGTCGCCCTGGACTTCGGCCGGATCACGGTCAGCCCCGACCTGGTGGTCTACCTGTTCGGCACCCCCGGCCAGGAGCGCTTCTGGTTCATGTGGAACGACCTGGTGAACGGCGCGCTCGGCGGCGTCGTCATCGCCGACACCCGCCGGCTGGAGACCAGCTTCGCCTCGATCGACTTCTTCGAGAGCCGGGGCATCCCCTTCGTGGTGGCGATCAACTGCTTCCACGGGCAGAACACCCGGACGCCGGACGAGATCCGGGCCGCCCTGGACCTGGACCCGCAGGTCCCGATGCTGCTCGGCGACGTGCGCGACCGCGGCTTCGGCCGGGACCTCCTGCTGGCCCTGGTCGACCACCTGATGGACCTCTCCGCCGCCCGGCCCGCGCCGGTCGGCTGACCCCGGCCCGCCCGTACCCGACCACCCCTCACCCGACCCCACCGCACCGCCCGCACCGACCCCCTTGGGAGACCCCCGTCATGACCTCACCCCTGCGCGTACTGATCCACGGCGGCGGCATCGGCGGCCTGACCCTGGCCACCGCGCTCGCCCGGCGCGGCCACCGGGTCGACGTGGCCGAGCTGCGCGACGGCCTGGAGGCGCTCGGCGTCGGCATCATCCAGCCGTCCAACGCCCTGCACGTGATGCGCGAGATCGGCGTACTGGAGGCCTGCCTGGCGGCCGGCTTCGAGTGGGAGGTGCTGACCGTCTGCGACCCGTCCGGCGCCACTCTCGCCAAGATCCCGCAGCCCCGGATGGGTGACGCCCCGTCCAACAACGGCATACCGCGCCCCGCCCTGGCCGGGGTGCTGGGCGACGCCGCCACCGCCGCCGGTGCCACCCTCCGCTTCGGCACCACGATCGCCGAACTGACCGACGACGGCGCGGGCGTCGACGTCACCCTGACCGACGGCCACCACGGCCGCTACGACCTGGTGGTCGGCTTCGACGGGATCGGTTCGCCGCTGCGCCGCCGGCTGTACGGCGAGAAGTACCTGCCCGAGTACACCGGATTCGCGAACTGGCGGGTGACGCTGCCGCGTTCGCCCGAGGTGCAGGGCGTGGTGATGTCCGCCGGGAACCAGCGGGCGAAGGCGCTGCTGACCCCGATCACCGACGAGCTGATGTACCTGGGATCGGTGTTCGCCGAGCCGGCGGACTTCCGCCCGGACGAGGAGCGCGCCCACGAGCAGCTGGCCGAGCGGCTGACCGGCTTCGGCGGCCCGGTCGCCGAGGCGCTGGCGCTGGTCACCGACCCGGCCGCGGTGGTCTACTCGCGGATCTCCCAGGTCAGTGTCGAGGAGCCGTGGCACGTCGGCCGGGTGGTACTGGCCGGCGACGCCGCGCACGCGAGCACCCCGCACCTGGCGCAGGGCGCGGCGATGGCGGTCGAGGACGCGCTGGTGCTGGCCCAGAGCCTGGACGCGGTCGAGGACCCGGCCAGGGACGTCGCGGCCGCGCTCGCCGCCTGGGAGGAGCGCCGCCGGCCGCGCGCGATGTGGGTGCAGGCGCTCTCGCGGGCGGTCCTGAAGCAGGAGACCGGCACGCCGACCACCCCGGAGGAGGACGAGCTGCTGAAGGTCGGCATCCCGGGCGCCGCGCACGTCCTCGTCCAGCCGTACTGACGCCGGGGCGTTCGCCCGGCCGACGTCACCGACCGGCCCCGCCGGGAACCTCCCGGGCGGGGCCGCGTCGTCGGCCGCCCCGGCGCCTCCGCCGCCCCCACCGCGGGACCGGCGACCGCGGTCACCGGCCCAGCCGGGCCGCCGGGAGCATCGCGGTGGCCAGCGGACCGACCTCGGCCGGTGCGGCCAGTTCGGCCAGGTAGCGCTCGCGCGGAACGGCGGCGGCGCCGAGCGCGCGGACGTGGGGCGAGTCCCACTGGGCGTCCAGCAGGCGCCCGCCCGCGTCGGCGAACCGCGCGGCGAGGTCGGCCACGGCGACCCGGCCGGCGTCGGAGCGGCGGTGGAACATCGAGTCCAGGCTGAGCACCGGCCCGACGGCCACCCCGAAGACCCCGCCGATCAGCTCCTCGCCCTCCCAGACCTCGGCGCTGTGGGCGGCGCCGCGCCGCTGGAGTTCGACCAGCGCGACACGCAGCTCCGGTACGAGCCAGGAGGGTTGGCGTGCCTGCGCGCAGGCTTCGAGCACGCGCGGGAAGGCCCGGTCGGCGCTGGTCCACCACCGCCGGCCGTTCCGCAGCCGCCGGGCGAGCCGGCTCCCGACGTGCACCGCGTCCGGGGCGAGCACCGGGCGGGGGTCGGGCGACCACCAGGCGAGCGCGTAGGGGTCGTCCTCGGCGCCGGGCAGCAGCGCCACCTCCCCCGCCGCCACCGCCTCCTCGAACCGGACTTCGTTGAAGGCGCTCGCGTAGTCGTCGGCGGCGGGCATCGGGAAGAGCCCGTGCCGGTAGGCCGCCAGCAGCACGTCCGGCCCTAGCCGCGCCCCGAACGCCACCGGCCCGTCCCCCGGCGCGCCCCGCACGTCCAGGCCCCCGAACACGGCGTCGCCGAAAGCCGCGTCACCGAACTCCCCGTCGCCGCCGCCCCCGCTCACCGCCGGACCACCCCCGCCGGGGGCATCAGGAAGCCCTCCGCGGTCAACTGCTCCAGGTAGCGGTCGAGTAAGGCGTCGTCCACCGCCGGGAGCTCGATCCCGCTGCCCACCAGCGCCTGGTCCGTGTTGGCCCGGTCGAAGAGCGGGAATGTCGGCCGGAAGTACATCTCGCTGATGGACAGCTCGGTGCCCGGGCTGCGGTCCACGAAGAGCGACACGAACGGGGTCATCGGGTGGGTGGGGTGCCCGGCGGCGAACCGGACGAGGTCCTCGACCCAGGCCTTGTACGGGACTTGCTCCACCGGGTGGCCGCGCGCCCGCAGCCGTTCGGCGAGGTCGGCGAGCACGGCGGGGCGCGGCGAGGTGATGTGGTAGACCTCGCCGATCGCGGGGGCGTGCCGGGCGATGTGCGCGACGGCGCGGCTGAACCGGTCGGCCGGGACGAAGTCGAGCAGCAGCCGGACGTCCGGGCAACTTCCGCTGTCGGCCATGTACTTGATCAGCGCGCAGATCTCCGTGCCGGTGTTCATCACCCCGGTGGTGAGGTCGCCGGTGACGTCGTTGGTCCGCAGCACGGTGACCGGCAGCCCGGCCGCCGCCGCGTTGTGCAGCAGCTGCTCGGCGACCCACTTGCTCTCCACGTAGCCGACCGCGAGCCGGTCCGGGTGGGCCAGCGGCGTCCGTTCGGTCACCTCGCCGACGCCCGCCGGGCCGAAGCCGGCGAGCACGGCGAGCGTGGAGAGGTAGTGCACCGGGATGCCCCGCGAGTGCCCGGCCAGCCGGACGACCTCCCGGGTGCCGCCGACGTTGGGGCCGCGCAACTGGTGGTACGGGTAGATGAAGTTGACCTGCCCGCCGAGGTGGTGGATCGCGTCCAGGCTGTCGGCGAGCGCCTCGAAGCGGTGCTGGGAGAGCCCGAGCAGCGGTTCGGCGAGGTCCCCGACCAGCGGGACCACCCGGCCGTCCAGCACGTCCTTGCGCAGGTACCGCTGCTGGGCGGCCCGGATGCGCTCCAGCGCGTGCTCCTCGTAGGGGGCGCGGACCAGGCAGTGGACACGTGCCCCGGTGGTGTCCAGCAGGGCGGCGAGCAGGTGGGCGCCGCAGAAGCCGGTGGCGCCGGTGAGCAGGATCTCGGCCGGTTCGGCGCGCGAGGGCGCGGGGCGCCAGGACTGCCGTACGGGGGTGCCGAGTACGGCCTCGGCCGTCCAGTCGACGGCCGCCTCGCCGAAGCCGTTGCCGCCGGCGCGGGCGGACTGGGTGGCGGTCGCGAAGGCCCGCAGGGTGGCGTCGCGCAGCAGCGAGCGGGTGAGGAAGCGGATCCTGGTGACGTCGATGCCGAACATGATCCGGGCCCGGGCCAGCATCTCCATGGCGAGCAGCGAGTTGCCGCCGAGGGCGAAGAAGTCGTCGGCGGGCCCGACCTCCTCGACGCCGAGCAGCTCGGACCAGAGGTGCGCGACGGCGGGTTCGATCGCGCTCCCGGAGCCGTCGGCGAGCGGGCCCGCGTCGCGGCGGGCACCGTCGGGCGGGTCGGACCGGGTGTCGGCGCCGCGGGCCTCCACGGTGCCCTCGCCGTCGCGCCCCGCGCGTCGCTGGAGCTGCGGCGCGGTGCGCGGCAGCCGGCGCCGGTCGATCTTGCCGGCGGCGGTGAGCGGCATGCTGTCGAGGAGGACGAAGTCGGCCGGGACCATGAAGTCCGGCAGCCGCTCGGCGAGGTAGTCGCGGATCTGGGACCGCCGGGCCCGGGCGCCGGAGCCGTCCCGGTCGGCGAGCGTGTAGTAGGCGGTCAGCACGTGCGTGCCGTCCGCGGCGCCGTCGGCGGCGACCCGGGCCTGCCGCACGTCCGGGTGGGCGGCGAGCACCGACTCCACCTCGGCCGGGTCCACCCGGTAGCCGCGGACCTTCACCTGGTCGTCGAAGCGGCCGAGGATCTCCAGCTGACCGTCGGGCCGCCAGCGGCCGGCGTCGCCGGTGCGGTACATCCGCTCGCCGGGGACTGGCGCGTAGGGGTCGGGCAGGAAGGCCTCCGCCGTGAGCCCGGGGGCCCGCCAGTAGCCGCGGGCCACGCCGGGGCCGCCCAGGTAGATCTCGCCCTTCTCACCGGGCCGCACCGGGCTCAGCCGGGCGTCCAGCAGGTGCAGCCGCACCCCGGGCAGTGGCCTGCCGATCGGGACGGGGGCCGCGCCGAGCCCGCCCCCGCCGGCCGGCCCCAGCACCGCCGGGGTGACCTCGCAGAGCGTGGAGGTGACGGCCGCCTCGGTCACCCCGTAGGCGTTGACCAGCCGGACGCCGGGCAGCCGGGCCAGGCAGTCGCGGCTGTCGTCGGCGTGCACGGTGTCCCCGCCGACCACGACGAGCCGCAGGCCCTCGGGGGCCGGGCCGCCCTCGGGGAGCAGCGCGAGTACGTGGTGCCAGTAGGCGGGGGTGAGGTCGGCGACGGTCAGCCTGAGCTCGCGCATCCGGTGCACCAGCTCGGTGGGCGCCCAGGTGCGGGCGCCGCCGAGGATGAGGGTCGCGCCGCTGAGCAGCGCGGCGAAGACCTGCTCCAGCGAGGTGTCGAAGCCCAGCGCGGCGAGTTGCAGCACCCGGTCACGCGCGGTGAGCTCGTAGGCGCGGATCACCCGGTCGAGCGTGAAGACCAGCGAGCGGTGGGTGACGGGTACGCCCTTGGGGGTGCCGGTGGTGCCGGAGGTGTAGATCAGGTACGCCAGGTCGTCCGGCACGGCCGGGTCCGGCGCCGGGACGCCGTCCTCGACCGGGTCCTCCGCCGGATCCGCGGCGGTGCCCGGGGGCGTCTGCGCGGTGCCCGGGCCGGGATCGCCGTCCGGTCCGGCCGCGTCGGCGCCGACCACCGGGACCCCGGCGAAGTGCCGCCCGTGCTCCCCGACGACCACCACCGCCCGGCAGTCCACCACGAGCTGCGCGAGCCGCCGCTGCGGGTGCGCCGGGTCCAGCGGCAGGAAGGCCCCACCGGCCTTGAGCACGCCGAGCCAGGCCGTGATCAGGGCCGCCCCGCGCTCCAGGCAGACCGGCACCACCCGCTCCGGCCCGACGCCCCGGGCCCGCAGGACGGCGGCCAGCCGGTCACTGCGCAGGTCGAGCTCGCGGTAGCTCAGCTCACCGTCCTCGGTGAGCAGGGCGACCGCGTCCGGGTCGTGGGCGGCCCGGGCCCGGAACAGTCCGTGCACGGTGTCCGAGAACCCGGCCCGGGCCGGGCCCCGGCCGGCGCCGCCGGGCCCGGGGAGCCCGAGCCCGGCCCAGCGCCATACGCGCTCGACGTGGGCCCGGCAGTCCGCGAGGCCGGCCGGCCCGAACACCGTGTGCCAGCCACCCGGCACGGTGAAGTCACCGGGCCAGATCGCATACTGGCCGTCTTCGTTCCGCAGCACGGCGTGGCGCCCGGAATTCACATCCGGGCGCGCGCCCTGTGCGCTGTCGACTGCGTCGTCCACCGGCTTGACCTCGTGGTGTGGCGGCAGAATGCTGGGAGGTGCGACATTTCCGACTATACGCACCGAAGGACCGTTCCGAACGTCCGGCCGAAAGCCACCGGACGGACGGGGCCGCTGCCCGGAAACCGCGGGCACCCCCGAGCGGACTCCCCCGACAGGGCCTACGGTCGTACCCGAGTACACCTTTCGAGGAAGTCGAGCACAACCCCGAGCACAGCCCCGAGCACAACCCCCGGACCTGCCCCGGCAGATCCCGTCCTCGCCCGAAGTCACCGCCGGACCGGCGCCCGTGATATCGCGGAGGAGGTAGCGTCCTTGACACGTCGGCGACAACGCCTGATGGTCTGTTACCTGTCGTGGATGGTGCTGTTCACCTGCATCTACTACAGCAACCCGACCCAGCGGATCATCTGGTGGACCGGCATCGGCCTCGGCGGCGTAGCGGCCATCGTGGTGGGTGTCCACCTCAACCGCCCGGCGCACCGGCTGTTCTGGTACCTGCTCGCCCTCGCCAACCTCAGTTTCACCGCCGGCGAGGTCGTCCAGGTCATCCAGATGCAGTTCCTGCACCTGGGCAGCCCCTTCCCCTCCGTCGCCGACGGCTTCTACCTCGCCGAGTACCTGCTCTACGCGGCCGGCGTGCTGGGCTTCATCCGCTGGCGCACGGCCCACCAGGACCGCGCCAGCCTGCTGGACGCCCTCATCCTGACCATGGGCCTGGCCCTGCTCGCCTGGATCTACCTGATCCTCCCGTACGCCCGTAACCCCGACCTCAGCTGGTTCCAGAAGGCCGTCTCGATCGCCTACCCGCTGGGCGACGTGGTGGTCCTCGCGCTGCTGCTGCGCCTGCTGGTGCCACGCGGCGGCGGCAGCCGCGCGCTCCAGCTGCTCACCGTCGGCACGGTCGGCCTGCTGATCTCCGACATCCTGTACGGGCTCATCGTGCTGCACGGCAACTGGCACATCGGGACGCCGGTCGACCTCGGCTGGGCGGCCTTCTACACCGCCTGGGGCGCGGCCGCCCTGCATCCCTCGATGGTCGAGCTCACCAAACCGGTCCCCACCCAACAGGTCGATCTCGGGCGGGGCCGGCTCGCCCTGCTCGCCGCCGCCTCGCTGGTCGCGCCGACCATCCTGATCGTCGAGTCGATCAACGGCGACACCAACAACGCCGGGGTGATCGGCGCCTTCTCCGCGCTGCTCTTCCTGCTCGTACTGGCGCGCCTCGCGCTCGTGGTGAGCGCCCGGCGCGAGGCCATCGCCCGGGAGCGCGTGCTGCGCGAGGCCGGCGCCTCGCTCACGGCCGCCGTCACCGTCGAGGAGGTGGCCGACGCCGTCCAGGGGGCCGCCTCCACCCTGATGCCCACCGAGCGCGGGCACGTCGCCCTGCTCGCGGTCAGCGAGGCCGGTGTCCTGCACATCCGGCACGCCGAGCGCGGCCCCGCCCAGCACCACCCGCACGACGGCTCCGACTCGGACGAGGTGCTCGCCCTGGCGGCCGTCCGGGAGACCCGTTTACTCCCCGTCGAGGACATCGGCACCGATCTCGCCGTCCGCTTCGACGGCATGCCCTGCGCACTGCTCAGCCCGCTCACCCTGGCCGAGCGCCCCTCCGGCGACCCGCTGATCGGCGCCCTCATCGTGACCGGCACCGAGCAGGAGCTGACCAGCCTCTGGAGCTCGCTGGAGATCCTGGCCGCCCAGGCCGCGCTGGCCGTCGAGCGCGTCATGCTTAGCCAGGAGATCAACCGCCGCAACAGCGAGGCCTACTTCCGCACCCTGGTGCAGAGCGCCAGCGACGTCATCCTGATCCTCAACGCCGACGACGGCGTCCGCTACGCCTCGTCCTCCGCCGAACGCGTCCTCGGCTACGCCGACCTGGACGGCGTCCTGATCACTGACCTCGTCCCGCCCGAGGACAGCCGCACCGTCGGCAGCGCGCTGGCCCGGATGCGCGGCCCGGACGGCGGGGTCCGCACCGGCGACAGCCGCGAGCAGCAGCGCGAGCACTGGCGCCTGCTGCGCCAGGACCGCACCCCGATCGAGGCCGAGGTGCGCTGCAACGACCTGCGCGGGGATCCGACCGTCGGCGGCCTGGTGCTCACCCTGCGCGACGTCACCGAGCAGCGGCAGATGGAGCGCGAGCTCACCCACCGGGCCTTCCACGACTCCCTCACCGGCCTGGCCAACCGGGTGCTCTTCCAGGACCGGGTCGGCCACGCGCTCTCCCGGGGCGAGCGCAGCGGGGCGGTCACCGGCGTGCTCTTCATCGACCTGGACGACTTCAAGGTGGTCAACGACACCCAGGGCCACGCGGTCGGCGACGAGCTGCTGGTCGCCGTCTCGCTGCGGGTCTCCACCGCGCTGCGCACCTCCGACACGGCGGCCCGGCTCGGCGGCGACGAGTTCGCGGTGCTGGTCGAGGACGCGGTGCGCCCCGCGGACGTCGGCGCGATCGCGGACAGCGTGCTGGCCGCCTTCGTCGAACCGTTCAAGCTGAGCGCGGGCGCCGTCCGGGTGACGGCGAGCATCGGGGTGGCGACCACCGAGGACAGCGTGGACTCGGCGGAGCTGCTCACCCACGCCGACCTGGCGCTGTACTCGGCGAAGTCGGCCGGCAAGCGCCAGTGGTGCCACTACCAGCCCGCCCTCCAGGCCGGGCTGGTGGAGCGGCACGAGCTGAACGAGAACCTGGACGTCGCGATCGCCGAGTCCGCGTTCAAGCTCTACTACCAGCCGATCGTCGACCTGGCGACGGGCGAGCTGGTCGCCTTCGAGGCACTGGTCCGCTGGCCGCACGACCGGCGCGGGATGGTCCTGCCCGACGAGTTCATCGCGCTCGCCGAGGAGAGCGGCCAGATCGTGCCGCTCGGCGCCTGGGTCCTGGAGCGCGCCGCGCACGAGGCCGCCGGCTGGCAGCGGCTGACCGCCGACCGCCGCCGCGCCACCGGCCGGCCACCCCTGCGGGTCAACGTGAACGTGTCCGCCCGGCAGTTCCGGGACGCCGGCTTCGTCGACGTCGTGCGCGCCGCGGTACGGGCCTCCGGGATCGCCCCCGAGGCGCTGGTGCTGGAGCTGACCGAGTCGGTGCTGATGCGGCGCGACGAGCGGGTGCACACCGACATGCGCACGCTGAGCGAGGAGCTGGGCGTCGGCATCGCGATCGACGACTTCGGCACCGGCTACTCCTCGCTCTCCTACCTGCGGGAGTTCCCGATCTCGATCCTGAAGATCGACAAGTCCTTCATCGACGGGCTCGGGATGTCGCAGCAGCAGTACGCGCTGGTCGAGGGCATCACCCGGATCGCCGACACGCTGGGCGTCCAGGTCATCGCCGAGGGCATCGAGAACACCGAGCAACGCGACCTGCTCGCCGCCATGGGCTGCCCGCTCGGCCAGGGCTACCTCTTCGCCCGCCCGCTGACGCCGGACCAGGCCGGCGCCCTGGTCCGGGGCGAGGTCGACCTGGCCGGCCAGCGGCAGTCGTGACGGCCCTCAGCCCCGGGCGGCGGCCTCCGGCGGCACCTCCGTGGTGCTGACCACGACGCCGGCGGTCAGCGTCCGGTGCACCGGGCACTTCTCCGCGATGTCCAGCAGCCGCCGGCGCTGCTCGGCGTCGAGGGCGCCGTCCAGCCGGATCTCCCGGGTGATCCGGTCGACCAGCCCGTGCCCGCTCTCGCACTCCGCGCAGTCCTCGGCGTGCACCCGCTCGTGCCGCAGCGCGACGGTGACCTTCTCCAGCGGCCAGCCCTTGCGCTCCGCGTACATCCGCACCGTCATCGAGGTGCAGCTGCCGAGCGCGGCCAGCAGCAGGTCGTAGGGGTTCGGCCCGCTGTCGGCGCCCACCGGCCCCGGCTCGTCGGCCGCCAGCTCGTGGCGGCCGGCCCGGACCTGCTGGCCGTAGCGGCCGACGCCGCTCTCGCTCACCACGACGAGCCCGCGCTCGGACTGCTGCTGTTCCATCGTCATCCCTCTCGTACGGCTCCGGCCTGCCCGGCGGCGCTTCAGAATACGGAGCCGGCCGGGAGGCCCGGCGCCACGGGTGCGCGCAGGTGCCGCTCGAGGAACCGCGCCGCGCTCTCCAGCTCCGCCGCGGGCACACCCGCGTGGCCGCCGGGGTTGGCGTGCAGGGTCTTCTCCGCCGAGCCCAGGGCTTCGAACAGCGCGAACCCCGCCGTGCGCGCGACCAGTTCGTCGTCCCACTGCAGCACGAACCGGACCGGGACGGTGACCCGGGCCGCCGCCCCGGTCAGCGACTCGTGGCCGGCCAGGCCCAGGACGGCGGCGGTGATCCGCGGTTCCGCCGCCACCAGCGGGAGGCCGACCACGCTGGCCAGCGACAGGCCCCAGTAGCCCACCGGGTGCTCCGCGCCGACCTCGTCGAGCCCGCCCAGCGCGTCCAGCACCGCCCGCCACTCGGGCACCGCCCGCTCCGCGAGCGCCGCCGTGTGCTCGGCGATCCCCCGGCTCAGCGGCTCGCCCGCCGCCAGCAGCGCGCCGATCTCCGCCTCGAACCAGGCGTCCCGCGCGGAGCGCGGCCGGTCCCCGTGGCCGGGCGTGTCCACGGCCACTACCGCGAAGCCGTACTCCGTCACCAGGCGGCGGGCGCGGGCGGCCAGGACCGGCGTCCGGCTGTGCCCGCCCCCGCCGTGGCCCAGCAGCACCAGCGGGCGGCCACCGCCGGTACCGGTGGGCGTCCACAGCACACCGGGGACGTCGCCGTGGGTGAAGCGGCGTTCCGAGACGCCGTCAGAGGTCTCCTCCACGAGGAAGCGCATGCGTTCGTGGCCTTTCTGGTTACCGCCGGGAGCACGGTCGGTCGTGTACCCGGGAACCGTATCGGCACCGCACTTGGACGGCATCTGACGGTCGCTCGGGCGACGGCGGGACAGCCGCGCACCACCCAGGGGGGTTTGCCGGGCGCCGGACGGGCAAAGCGAGGGCCCGGCGGCCGCACCGGCGGCCCGCCGCCGAAAGGAGCGGAAATGGATCCTCTTCAGATCGTCATTGTCGCGGTCATCGCGGCGGCCGCACTCTTCGCCGTCCTGGCCCCCCGGCTGCGCTCGCACCGACTGCGCGCACGGTTCGGGCCGGAGTACGACCGCACCGTCCTGGTCCACGAGGGCGACGTCCGGGCGGCCGAGCACGACCTCACCGACCGGCTGGCGCTGCGCCGCCGGGTGAAGACCGTCCCGGTCGAGGCCGCCGACCGCGACCGGTACCTGGCCGAACTGCGCGGCCTGCAAGCCCTGTTCGTCGAGGACCCGCGCCAGTCCGCCGTCCGTACGGCGCGGCTGCTGGACTCCCTGCTGACCGACATGGGCTACCCGGGCGAGGGCCGTCCGGAGGTCCTCTCCGTCGACCACGCGGCGCGGCTGCCCGCCTACCGCGACGCCCGCCGGGCCCTGGACAACCCGGGCGCGGACAGCGAGGAACTGCGCTGCTCCGTGATCGCCGTCCGCGACCTGATCGTGGAACTGCTCCACGAGGAGCGCACCGGCGCGCTCGCCCGCCACTGACCCGCCCCGCCCGTACCCCACCCGCACAGCACACCCGCATCCGTATCCGCACAGCACTTGTACAGCGCCGACCTGTACGCCACCGGCCCGTACGCCACCGGCCCGTACGGCCGCCGTACGTATCCGGGCCGGTCCGGACGCATCCGTACGACGTCAGTCCGAGGAGGAGACGATGACCCGCATCGAGCAGCACCGCAGCGAGAACGGCCAGGGCAACGACGACCGGCCCGGTCACGGCCGGGTCCACCACGCCGCCGACCCGCGCCACGCCGGCACCCACGCCGGTGGCCGGTCCGGCCACCCCCGGCACGCCGCCGGGCACGGCCCCGCACCGGCCACCGCCGGCACGGCCGAGCGGTCCGAGGACCGGCCGGACGTCGCCTCGCTCCAGAAGTTCCCGGCGGTCCGACCCGCCGAGCCGGACGCGGCGCCCGCCCCGGACGCCGTCCCCGCCGCCCCGACCGCACCGCCGGCGCCGGGCGCGGCCGCCCCGACCGCGCCCACCGGCGAGACCGTCGCTCCGACCGCTCCCGCCGCCCCCGACCGACCGGCCGCCGGCCTGGGCCCCTGGCTGGACACCACCGCCGTCCAGGAGGCACGGGCCGAGTGGGAACGCGCCCAGATCGCCTTCGTGGACGACCCCGCCGGTTCGGCGGCCGCCGCCGACAGCCTGGTCAGCCGAACCGCCGACCTGGTCGCCGAGGCCGCCCGCCGACGCCTGGAGGACCTGCGCGAAGGCTGCCGGACCCCCGGCGAGGAGCCCGGCGCCCGCACCGAGCAGCTACGACTGGCGATGCGCGACTACCGCGCCGTCCTCGACCGACTTCTCGCCTGACCCCACACCCGCCCCGCCGGCCCCGGCCGGCCCTTCCGAGAACGGGAAGGAGACCGCCATGGGTATCGGCGGTTGCATCATCGTCTTCGCCTTGGGCGCCATCCTCACCTTCGCCGTCGACTGGCACCTCTCGGGCGTCAACGTCGATGTCGTCGGCATCGTCCTGATGGTGGCCGGCCTGCTCGGCCTGGTCGTCTACGCCCGCGCCCTGCGCCGCCGCCGACCGGTCGTCGGCGGGGTCGACCCGGTGGTGGAGGAACGCCGCTACTACGACGGCGCCTGAACCGGCACCGTCCGCAGACCTTCACGAACGCCCTTCCGCCGCCGGCCCGTCCGCTACGGGCCGGCGGCGGAAGGGCGTTCGCGGCGAAGGCGGGAGCCGGAGCCGCCTCAGGAGGTCGCGCGCGGGCCGGGAGTGGCGAGGAGGAGCAGCGACGGGCCCTCCACGGCAAGGGCCGTGAGGCCGGTGGCCGTGCCGGAGGCGTGCTCCTCGCCCGGCTCCCAGCGGACGCCGTCACCGGCCGACACCGGCACCCGTTGCCCGTCGGCGCCCGCCACCCAGCCATCGCCCGCGATCACCAGGAAGAGCTGACCCACCGGAGCCGGATGGGCGCCGATGGTCCCGCCCGGTTCGATGACCAGGCAGGTCAGGTGGACGGTTTCCCCGCCTGCGGCGACCGGTGTCGCGGTGGCACCGAGGCTGTCGTAGCGGTCGACGACCTTCTCGGCGCGGTCGAAGCGGAACATCTCCAACGCAAGGACTCCTCGTACGATCGGAAAGCACCCGATCGTACGAGGTAGCCAGGCAGCGGGCGCCCGCACGGTCCGGGTGACCGGTCGGGACGTCGCGCGACCGCGGGGTGCGGAGGTGCCCGGCCCTGACGGGGCCGGGCACCTGACCAACACGATCAGGGCTCGCGGTGGCTGCCCGCCCGCTTCTCCCCCGGCCTGAGGGCAGGATCCGGCTCACGACGCCCGGCGCCGGACTCGACCCGCACGGCTCGAAGAGCCACCGGTCCGACCGTAGGGTCCGACCGGTGGCACCGCCGGGCGCCGTCAGGAGAGGCGGCGCCAGCGCGCGGAGGCGAAGGAGAAGGCGCCGAAGAGCAGCAGACCGACGGCGGTGAGCACCAGCAGCCAGGGGCCGACCGGGGTGGTGGCGAGGCTGCGAAGGGTGTCGTCGAGGCCCTTGGCCCGCTGCGGGTCGAAGCGGACCGCGGCGGTGACGGCGAAGGCACCGGCCGCAGCGAAGACGAGGCCCCGCGCGGTGTTGCCGGCGACCCCGCAGGCGGTGACGGCCGTCCGGACGCGCGGCCCCATCG
Organism: Kitasatospora sp. NPDC005751; assembly: GCF_040630835.1. Taxonomy (NCBI): domain Bacteria; kingdom Bacillati; phylum Actinomycetota; class Actinomycetes; order Kitasatosporales; family Streptomycetaceae; genus Kitasatospora; species Kitasatospora sp. NPDC005751. The sequence goes on along the minus strand of NZ_JBEXYC010000013.1, from coordinate 86,558 downwards.
CCGCCGTGTCCAACCGTTCGAGGAAGCGGCGCCGAAGGGCCCGGACGGCGGTGCCGACCCCGACCCCGGCCAGCACCAGGCCCGCCGCGCCGACCAGGTACCGACCGGCCGGCAGGTCGAGGGCGGAGGCCGTCCAGTCCTTGGAGGTGTCGTCGCTGCTCGACTGTCCGCCGCTGCCCAGCGCGAAGGCGGCCGTTCCCCAGCAGACCGCAGCGTAGAAGAGCGCGCGGCCGGCGTTGAGGGCGCGCTTGCCCGGCTTGCCGTCCTTGCCGCGGCCGAAAGCGGCCGAGGCGGCCCGCCACAGCGCCATGCCCGCGAAGCCGGCCACCAGCAGCCAGAGCACCGCCCGGCCCAGTGGCTGGTCGGCCACCGTGCGCAGCGCGCCCTGGCGGTCGGCCTCGTCCGAGCCCTTGCCGAAGGCGATCCGCAGGGCGAGGTAGCCGACCAGGACGTAGACGACGCCCCGGGCCGTGAACCCGGCGCGCCCGGCCCAGCGCAGCGCGCCGTCCGCCGTGTCGTCGGCGGCCGCTCCCCGGCCGGCCGGTCTTCCGTGCGCTCCTGCGGCCACGACGGCCCCCTCTCGGCAGCGGGCGCCGTGCGCGCCCGGTCTGCCGGGGCGTCTGCCCGGCAGACCGTCGGACACGCGTGCGGGCGAGCGGTCGGACGGGCGGGCGGGCGGCGCGGGCGGCGCGGGCGTCAGACGGCCGGGTGCGGGTGGCCCAGGTGGGGGAAGACGGGGAGCAGGTCGACGTGCGGGGGGATGTGGTCGCCGGTGATCTTGCCGCCGGAGACCATGGACAGCCGGGCCGAGGTCACGTCGTCGACCAGGGTCCGCCCGTTGGGGTAGATCGCCGGGCGCGAGCGGTCGTAGCGCAGGATGTCGGGGAGGACGAGCTTCAGCGTCTCGGTGGCCGCGTCCGTGGTGTAGTCGCCGGTGTGCTGGAGGACGGCCGTCCAGGGCTCGCGGTACTTCGCCCAGTCGTCGGCCGGTTCGCCCGCGTTGTACGCGTCCTTCACGTCCTCGGCGTTGAAGTAGGCGGTCAGGGAGGGGTGCGCGCCCCGGTCGACGGAGACCAGCCGGCCGTCCTCGTGGAGGCTGACCCGCGCCCAGACGCCGATCGTCGCCTCCGGCCCCAGCTCGGCGTCCGGCGCTTCGAGGGCGATGCCGAAGACGTTCGCCTCGGCCATCGCGTCCTTGCCGGTCCAGGTGAAGTTGTTGACGATCCCTTCGAGGTCGGCGAAGAAGGGGTCGCTGCGCAGGCCGACGGAGAGCTTGTAGCCGTTCGCCTCGACCACGTCGGGGGCGTCGCCGAAGGCGACCGGGACGCCGGCGAAGAGGACGTCGCCGTTGGCCTCGTGCTGGCGCGCGGCGTCACCGGTGGCCCGGTGGACGGTCACGGTCTGGGCGCCGGCCTCGGGGTCGGAGAAGGTGAAGGAGTAGGCGACGTCCGCCTGGTCGTCCCCGTCGTTGTCGATGTTGATCCGGTAGACCGCGTCCGGGTGGAAGGCGTTGGCCCGGGTCGGCGCGTACGGGTTCACGTTCATGATGAGCACCGTCCGCCCCGAGGCGTCGGCCGCCGGGAACGCGAACAGGTCGGTGAGGTCCAGCCGGGCATCGCCCCGGGGCGACCGCAGGTCGGGACCGCTGAGGTGGTGGGACATGGCTGCGCTACCTCGTCTCTGCGTTCCCCCCTGGCTGTCGGCTCCGTTGCTACCAGCGGCACCCGTACAAGAGGGGGAGGCCACCCGTACAGAAGACGGCCGTCCGCCGATTGGCGGACGGCCGGGGGTCTGTGACGGGTAGTCGGAGAGGGACGTCGGAGCTACGGAGTCAGAGGGAGGAGGCGGCGGCGAACTCGACGAACGCCTGCCAGGCGGCGGGCTCGAAGGCCAGCTGCGGGCCGCTCCTGTCCTTGGAGTCGCGGACGTGGACGGTGCCGGGCATGGAGGCGACCTCCACGCAGTTGGCACCCTCGTTACCGCTGTGGCTGCTCTTCTGCCAAGCGACCTCAACGCACTGGCCACCCTCGTTGCTGCTGTAGCTACTCTTCTGCCAGGCAACTTCGATGCAAGCAGCGCCCTCGTTGGTGCTGTGGCTGCTCTTGAACCACGCCAGCTCGGCCTTGCTCATCGCTCTACCAGCCTCTTCTCGATCAAGGCCAGCGACGCTTCGGAACTGAGCGCCTGTGCCCTGATGCTGCCGTAACGTACGGCCATTCTACGGACTTCCTCCGGATCCGTGATCAGTCTATTAACGTGCTGCACCTCTACATAAGCGATCTGCGACCGCCCGCTCGGAGTCAGAAGGATGAAGGAGCCTCCCATACCGGCATGCCCCGTCCCATCCAACGGCAACACCTGGAGTTCCAGGCCCCGCATCTGCCCGATCGTCAGCAGGTGTCTCAGTTGTTCCTCATGCACATCCCAGCCACCCACCGGCCGTCGCAGCACGCTTTCGTCAACCACCCAACTCATCGCCGGTAGTGGCCATCGGCTCAGGATCTCCTGTCGGGCCATCCGGGCAGAAACCCACTGATCCACCTGCTCCGTCGACAACCACGGGCGGCGCATGTTGTACAGGGCCCGCGCATGCGCTTCTGTCTGCAACAGGCCAGGGACTGCGATCATGCTGTACTCGTGGATCTCAATGGCCCGGGCCTCTTCCTTGGTGAAGGCCTTCGACCATGCCGGATGCCGCGTGCTGACGCGGATCTTCGCTTTCATCACATCGCCCGCGACAACCTTGAGCGCTCCGCCCGCGCCGAGGAGCTCGTCAGCGGCGTTCAAGAACTCGACCCGTGCCGTCCTCCGCCCTCGCTCGACCGCTCCGACAAGGTCCTCGCCGTATCCGACGCGCTGAGCGAACTCCTTCTGGGTAAGACCGGCTCGCTCACGGAACAGCTTCACCAACTTCCCCACCGCGCTGAAGAACTCCGCGACCCCCTCGGAACCCTCCGGCAGTTCGCCGTCCTCGAACACCACGCGCTCATCGCCGCCCACAGCAACCACCCCGTCGTTTCGATCGGTTAATCCTCAGCCCACCGACAAGCCGACACTCCGCGCCCGGACAAGCACTCTCCGTACTCGCCCGATCCATGGTCAGGGTACTTCCGAGGGACCAGGCTTTGTCACATGAAGTCCGAAATTCCCCTCGACACAGCGACCCCTCGCGCCCACACCGCGCAGCTCACCGCCTCCCCCAAGGGGGCCTCGATCGGGCGCCGGATCGCGAGACAACAACTCACGGCCTGGGGGCTCAACTCCATCGCCGCCGAGACCTTCCACTCCGCGCTGCTGGTGATCGCCGAGCTGGCGGCCAACGCCAGCACCCATGGACGTGTGCCGGGCCGCGGGTTCGAGCTCGCGCTCCGCCTCGTCGACAGGTCCCCGGGCGGCGCCACCCTCCGTATCGAGGTGTCCGACTGCCGGGGGGACCGTCACCCCACCGTCCCCGCCGCCTGCGCCGCCCACGCGCAGTCCGGGCGCGGGCTCACCCTCGTCGGCGCGCTCGCCGACCGCTGGGGCAGCATCCCCCGCCACCCCAACGCCAAGACCGTCTGGGCCGAACTCGACCTCCCCCATGTCGCCTGAACGCCCCGGCACCGCCCAGGCCACGGTCCTGACCGTGCTTCCCCTGGCCCTGCTGCTCGCCCTCCTCGTCTGGGCGCTCCCCCTCACCGCGCGGCACCATCGACCGGCCCAGCCGCCGCGCCCGGCCCCGAGCGCCCCGACCGCCGCCCCCACCCGCCCCTGAAACCGGTGCCGCACAGGAAGTCGGACCGGCCGACTTCCTGTGCGGCACCGATTCGCGCGTCTCATCAGCCCTTCGCGTAGACCAACTGGCCGCCCACGTACGTCCGCTCGACCCGGGTGGCGGCGATCTCCTCGGGCGGGGCGGCGAAGAAGTCGCGGTCGAGCACCACCAGGTCCGCCAGGTGGCCGGTCCGCAGGCTGCCCGCGTCGTCGTGGCCGTTCACATGGGCGGATCCGGCCGTGTAGGCGGCGAGGGCGGTGGCGAGGTCCAGCCGCTGCTCGGGGAGGAAGACCCGGCCGTCGGTCGCGTCGGGTTCCATCCGGTTGACGGCGACGTGGATGCCGGCGATCGGGTCCGGGCTGCTGACCGGCCAGTCGCTGCCGGCGGCGAGGGTGGCACCGGCCCTCAGCAGTCCGCCGAACGGGTACTGCCAGGCGGCCCGTTCGGGGCCGAGGAACGGGATGGTGAGCTCGTCCATCTGGGGCTCGTGGGCGGCCCAGAGCGGCTGGATGTTCGCGATCGCGCCGAGTGCGGCGAAGCGCGGGAGGTCGCTCGGGTGGACCACCTGGAGGTGGGCGAGGTGGTGCCGGGTGCCGCGCCGGCCGTTGGCGGCGCGGGCGACCTCGATGGCGTCGAGCGCCTCGCGGACCGCGCGGTCGCCGAGGGCGTGGAAGTGCACCTGGAAGTCGAGGGCGTCCAGGGCGGTGACGTAGCCGCACAGGGCGGCGGGGTCGACGAAGCTGAGGCCGGAGTTGGCGGTGGCGCAGCCGCAGCCGTCCAGGTAGGGGGTGGAGAGCGCGGCCGTGAAGTTCTCGGCGATGCCGTCCTGCATGATCTTCACCGAGCCGGCCCGGAACCGTCCGCCGGTCAACTGCGCACGGCGGGCGACCAGTTCGGGGATCTGGTCGGCGCCCCGGTTGCGGTCCCACCAGAGCGCGCCGGTGACCCGCGCGGTCAGCGTGCCGGCCTTGGCGGCGGCGGCGTAGGCGTCGGACGGGTCCGGCTGGCCGTTGAAGATGCCGAGCAGGGCGTCCTGCCAGCCGGTGATGCCGAGCGAGTGCAGGAGTTCCTGCGCCCGGTGCAGTCCGGCCAGCCGTCCCGCCGCGTCGGTCGGCGGGACGAGCCGGGCGACCAGGCCGGTGGCGCCCTCCTGGAGCATCCCGCTCGGGGTGCCGTCCGGCTCGCGCTCGATCCGGCCGTCGGCCGGGTCGGGGGTGTCCCGGGTGAGCCCGGCGAGTTCCAGCGCCCGGGTGTTGGCCCAGGCGCCGTGGTGGTCGCGGTTGACCAGGTAGACCGGGCGGTCGGGCACGACGGAGTCGAGCAGTTGCCGGGTGGGAAGTCCGCCCGCGAAGCTCTCCATCGACCAGCCGCCGCCGGTGATCCACGTCCGGTCGGGGTGGGCGGCGGCGAACGCGGCGACGCGGCGCAGGTACTCGTCGGCGCCGACCGTCCCGGTGAGGTCGCACTCGGCCAGTTCGGTGCCTCCGAAGACGGCGTGGATGTGCGAGTCCTGGAAGCCGGGGATCAGCAACCGGCCTTCGAGGTCGACGACTTCGGTGCCGGGGCCGATCAGCCGGCGGACCTCGTCGTGGCCGACGGCGGTGATCCGCTCGCCGGTGACGGCGAGCGAGGTGGCGCGGGTGCGGGCCGGGTCGCCGGTGTGGACGGGACCGTTGGTGAAGACCAGGTCGGCCTTGGACATCGGTGGTGCTCCTGGGAGTTCGGCGGCCGGGGCGCGGCCGGGGTCGGGGAGACGGTGGGGGTCAGGCTGCGGGGGCGGCCGTCGGATCGGCGGAGGCCGGGTCGGCCGGTGCCTGCCGGTCGAAGTAGGCGGACTTGCGGTGGAAACGGGACCACGCGGCGGCCACCAGCCCGGAGCCGATCATCAGCACCGGCACGGACAGGCCGAACCAGCCGTTGTCGGCCGAGAGTTCGAAGTGGTCCGCGGAGTCGTACAGCATCCAGCAGAGATACCCGCCCACCGCCAGCAGCACCGCCGCGCCGAGCAGTGGGGCGACGACCGCGCGCAGGCCCTCCAGCGGTGAGGTGCGCAGCAGGTGCCGGAACCGGACCGCCGCCGCCACCGCGGTCAGCGCGTAGTAGAGCGCCACCACGATGCCGATCGCGTTGACCGTCGCCGAGATCAGGTCGTTCACGGTCGGGATGACCAGCGAGAGCACCGCGAGCAGGATGGCGGCGCCCGAGATCAGCAGGGTGCCGGCGGCGGGGGTGCCGTAGCGGGGGTGGATCCGGGTCCAGACCGGGCCGAGCGTGCCGTCCCGGCCCATCGCGTACATGCCCCGGGCGGTGGGGATGACGGAGGCCTGCAACGAGGCCACGGCGGAGAAGGTGAGCGCGATCAGCGGCAGCGCGGCCAGCGGCTGGCGGGCCAGCTTCTCGCCGAGGTACGTCAGCCCGTGCGCGCCGTTGTCCGCCAACTCCTCCATCGGCAGCACCCGTTGGAAGGCCGTCCCGGCGAGCAGGAAGAGCAGCAGCATCACCGCCAGCGCGATGAAGCCGCCGCGCGAGGCGTCGCCCGGTTCGCGGACCTCCTCGCCGATGCTGAACACCGACTCGAAGCCCCAGTAGCAGAACACCGCCAGCACCATGCCCTGTGCGAGGGCGTCCACCGACGGGATCGCGAAGGGGTTGTACCAGTCGAGCGAGAACGGCTGGTCGCCGGCGAACAGGCCGTAGCCGCAGAAGGCCAGCAGCACGACGTACTCGAAGACCAGCAGGTACTTCTGCAGCCGGGCGGCGAGCTCCAGGCCGCGCACCGCGACCAGCGCGGCGGCCACCAGGACGACCATGCCCAGCAGGGTGGCCTGGAGGGTGGAGTCCGCGTCCAGCCGCAGGCCGGCCACCGAGCGGACCCGCGCCTGGCCGAGCAGCTGGATCAGTGCCGACCCGGTCACCGTCGTGGTGTAGGCCATGAACACCACGGTACCGACGGTGTTCACCCAGCCCGTGAGGAAACCGAGCCAGGGGTTAAGCACCCGGCCGACCCAGGTGTAGCTGCTGCCGGAGTCCGGGTCGACGCGGTTGAGCCGCCCGTAAGCGCCGGCGATGCCGAGCACCGGGAGGAAGGCCAGCAGCATGATCGCCGGCAGGTGCAGGCCGACGACGCCCGCCATCAGGCCGAGCCCGATGCCGATGCTGCTGGTCGCCGCGGTGCTGGAGGCGGCGAGGACGATGCCGCCGACCACGCCGACGGACTTGGGCAGCGGGCCCTCGGGGGTGGGCGCGCCGGCTCTCGGGGTGTCGCCGGAGTCCTTGACCGTCGTTGCCAACGGATCACCGCCTTGATCGTGGGGGGGGGGGGGAAGGGGTGGCGGCCGGTAGCTGTCCTGGCCGTGGCGGCCATGAAAGCCTCGCCCCGGTCACACGTCAATGCTGTTGTCATAAGGCGCGATGCCCTAGGCTCCCCGCCATGACGGAACGCGTGGTCCCCGAACCGCAACGGCGGCGCCGGAAACCGACCAAGCAGGGCACGGTGCTGTCCGAGCAGGTCATCGTGGCCACCGCCCTGCGGCTGATCGGCCAGCACGGCGCGGCCGCCCTCACCGTCCGCCGCCTCGGCGCCGCACTCGGCGCCGACCCGAGCGCGGTCTACCGGTACTTCCACAACACCGACGACCTGCTGCTGGCCGTCGCCGACGAACTCATCGGCCGCGCCCAGCACGGCCTCGCCCTCACCGGCGACTGGCGCACCGACCTCCACGCGATCGGCATGCGCGTCCACGCCGCCTACCTGGCCCACCCCCAGGCCGCCCAGCTCGCCGCCCACCGCACCACCGGGCGCGACCACGAGACCCGGGCCGTCGAGACCATCCTCGGCGTGCTCCGCTCAGCCGGGTTCCCCGACCACGAGGCCGTCCCGATCTACCACGCCTTCATCGACCAGGCCCTCGCCTTCGCCGCCCAGGACGCCGCCGCCCTCGCCCTCCCACCCCCGGCCCGCGCCGCCGACCTCGCCGTCTGGCGCGTCCGCTACGGCCGCCTCACCCCCGCCACCCACCCCAACATCGCCGCCACCGCCCCCCTCCTCATCACCGACATGGACCGCAGCGGCTACCCCTTCGCCCTCGACCTCCTCCTGGAAGCCGTATCCGCCCGCCTCGCGAAGCACGGGGGCGGTGGACGACCTGTCACCCCACGAGAGCCTTGACCAGCGAGAACACCAGCGCGTACGCCGACAGCACGATGAAGAACCACCCCGCCAACAGATGCGGCCCGGCCGGCCCCTTCGCCGTGGGGGCCCGCTTGGTCGGCTGCATGAAGAACCTGCTCATCCCCCGGAAGTCCGTGACGACGGCTATGCCCAGCGCCAGCGGAACCAGAAACATCAGGATGACCACCGAACAACCCCTGCGCCAGCCCCATGTGACCGACACTCAGATCACCCGCGCATCAGGCCTCCCTGACCGCCGGATTCACGGTACAGAAGTACACCGACTCCCCGCCCCTCTCGAAGAAGAAGCTCCCGGAGTACTGGCCGCGCGCGATCCGTCACTGTGCAGCCCGGCGGCACCCGGATCGACCAGCAACGCAAGGCCGGGAGGGACCGCACTGCCGGTACCACTGTCCGACCCGCTCAAGCGACTTCTCCGGAGCAGCACCCCTCGGCATCGAACAGCCCTGAAGCCCCACACCTTCTTCGTCACCGATCAAGGGGCCGAGACACCTCAGTCGGTCGGTCCTCGACATTTCGGGGCTCTTCGAGCGAAGAATATCTGCCGTCGGCACTGCCATCTCTCCAAGCTTTCGATGCTTGTCAAGTGAAATACACACCCCCTCCTGAGCTTTAGCCCAAATTAGCCTCGAGCCAAACATAGTGCCATTCTCGGAGCTGTTCACCCACAGGGTGGGCGAAGCCGCCCCATGAGACACTAGACGTGCTCCGAAACGCAGATCGCCCGACAAGGGCACCATCGAGAATTCCCCCACGGATGACCTTGCTCCCGCAGAACGCCTGTCCACTTGGTCCGCATATTATACGAAATATAGCGCCTAGTGAATTTTGTGGGCTCTTTACCCGCGCTTGGACATCGGATATGGTCGTACGCGTCGAAAGCTAAAGGGGAATTTCGACAGTGATCAGTTCGGCATTTCATGCCGCATTGGGGGGCGACATCTCATGATTTCTGCACGTCAAAACGGGCTTTTGGTCGGCGCGACGCTGGCCGTCGGCGCGACGCTGTTCGGCGGCCTCCTAGGCCCAGCCGGCGTCGCCCACGCCGCCGACTCTACTCAACAACCGGTGACGGTCGGCCGAGTCGCGGGTGCCAGCCCAGCCGAGACGGCGGTCAGGGCGTCTCAGGAGCGCTGGCCGGCCCTCACCACTGCAGCTAAAGCAGCGTCACCTTCGGTGGCGGAGACGCAGGTTGCCCAGAGCGTCGTCCTGGTACGGCAGGGCCAGGACCAGGAAGCCGCATTGGCGGTTCCGCTGGCCGCCGCGAACAAGGGTCCCCTGCTCTACGCCGCCCCATCTGGCGTGCTCGCATCGGACACCATCGCCGAGATCCGGCGCATCCTGCCCAAGCGGGGCACGGTGTACCTGGTCGGCGGGTTCAACAACCTCGCAGTGGACCTGGTTGCGCGGGCGGGTTTCACACCCAAGGTGTTGCGCGGCGCGACGTTCGAGCAGACGTCCGTGGCCGTCGCTCGAGACGGCATCCAGAACACCCGGGAAGTGGTAATCGCCAACGGATTCAACCCGACGGACCTGATCAGCGCCGCCGCCGGCGCCGGGAACGTTCACGGCGCCCTTGTGCTGACCCGCGACCAGTCGCTGTCCCCGGAAGTCAAGGAGTACCTGGACGGACTCCCTCCCACTGTCGTCAAGACGACCGTGGGCATCTCGGTCCAGAACGTCTATGCCAACACCTACGGCCCGGTCGTGGGCCGCGATGACTTCGAGACCAGCGCCCTGGCGGCAGCCGAGTTCACCCGCAATCCGACGCGGATCACACTGGCCAGCCAGTCCAACGTGACAGAGGGCCTGCTTGGTGCCGCCGACGCGTCCTCTCGGGGCGCTTCGCTAGTGGTGAGCGAGGCGGCCTCGTTGCCCGTTCCCGCGCAGTGGCATGCGAGCGACACCCAGCGGTCGGTGACAGAGGTCAAGGTTGTCGGTGGAACGACCACCGTGAGCGACACGGTCGCCCAGCAGATGGCACAGGCGGCGACCGGCAACGAGACGGACAAGGCACCGACCCTCGACCAGGATCCGGCCAATGCGGCCGAGCTCGTCGCCCAACTCCAGCTCAGCTCCGCCCTCGACGACTGGACGCCGCCGACAACGAAGGCTGCGGCATCACCTCTCGCCCGCGAAGGCCGAGCCGCACGCTCTTCCTCGGGTTCCTCGGGCTACTACGGCGGGATGAATGGAAGCGAGTTCACGTTCTGTGTTCTTCAGCCGTCGCACTACAACATCTGCGACAAAGCCAGTGATCATGCGACCGTCGCGGAGAACGCAGCAAAGCGCGACTTCGCCGACTCGTTGCACAACGGCAAGGGCGATGCATTCCGCCACTGCTACTGGAATGCCCGAATGGCCATAGACATGGGCGTCAACACCGCAAAGGGCTTCGGGGACCGCCATGAGGATGGCGACGGACCGGAGAACGAGAAGCGGATGGATCTCTACAACAATGCCGAAGGCCGATGGTTCGGCGCGTACTACAACAACGGCTACAGCCACCTTCCCAAGGAAGAGCGGTACCAGGCCGCCAACCACGACTGTGCGGTCAGCGCCGGCGTGGGCGACCTGCACACCATCGAGAAGTAGCAGTCAGGCAGACGGAGAATCACCAGATGAATCCCCCCCGGCACCGCGCCGCCCGTAGCATCCTGATCGTGTCCCTGGCCGTTCTGGCTGCCGAGTTCATGGCCGGCCTCTGGATCACCTTCGCCCTCGCCACTCTGGGAAGCGTCGGCCCTGCTGACGACTCCGAAACGAGCTTCGCGCGGTACGCCGGGGTGCTTCTCGCCCTAGCCTGGTCGGCGCTCTGCGGATGGGCCGTCACCTCGGTCGTACGCCGGGTCCGTTCCGGCGTGCAGAGCCCGAGCCAGAGGCCCGATCGTCTCCTGGCAGCCATCGCGGCGGCTCATGCCTTGGGCACGGTAGTGGCCGCCGTTCGCGGATTCTGGCCGGCCGCCACCGCCCTTCTGCTGCTCGGGGCAGTCTTTGTCGCCGGATCCTATCCGTCCAAGGACCGGACCGTCGCACAGCGATCGATGAACACCTAGAACCACAGCGAATACAGTCTGACTCAACCGACAAATGAGGATCCAGCGTGAAGCGTCTGTTCAATTCGTGGCGCAGATATCGAAACCGTGCTCTCATTGTTAGCACAGCCGCTGCGACGCTTCTCTTCACCGCCGCCCCGGCCAGTTCCGTTGTGGGTGGTTCTGTCGCCGATATCGGTGAGACCCCGTGGGTGGTGAGCATTCGAATCGACCAGGACGGCTTCGAGTGGAACTGCGCCGGTGCGCTCATCGCGCCGGCGCAGGTCATGACAGCCGCCCGGTGCGTCTCGGGCTTCGACCTCGCCACCATTCGTGTTGTCGCCGGCCAGGGCGACCGGGGCGCCGGTGGGGGTACCGCGGCCAAAATCCGAACAGTTTGGGTTCACCCCGGCTACTCCGACGACGACGTCATCCCGAAGAACGACATCGCCGTGCTGACGCTCGCCCGCGATCTGCCACAAACCCCGATCAAGCTCGCCCCGTCCATCTTCATTGGAGGCTCGCCCTACACCGCAGGCAACCCCGCGACTCTCGCAGGATGGGGAAGCACCACCCGTGAGGGCTCCACGTACTCCTCCAAACTCAACAGCGCGATCCTGCCGGTCGTCTCAAGCACGGTGTGCGAGGGCCAGGCCGGATACGTCGCCGGCAAGAACTTCTGCGCCGGCGACGCCAAGGGTGGGGTGGACGCGTGCTTCGGCGATACGGGCGCCCCTCTCGTTGCGAAGAACATGCTGATCGGCATCACCTCGTACGGCGTTGGATGCGGCGAGCCCGGCCAATACACCCTCTTCACGAAGGCCAATGCCTACTCCTTGTCCACGGATGTCCGCCAGCCCGCCATCCCGATCGTCAACCAAAATTCCCGGCAATGTCTCGCCATTCCGGCCGGGAGCACAGTTCCCGGCGAGACGTCCGTTCAGTGGGGCTGCCTCGGTCTGGCCGACCAGCAGTGGTCCGCTCGCCCGGTGCCGGACACTCCGTATGTAGAGATCGTCAATGCCAACTCCCATCTCTGCCTCAGCATCAACGGCGGAAGCCAGGTCGCTGGCGAGTCGGCAATCCAGTGGGAATGCAACGGCAACACGGACCAGCACTGGACCAAGCAGGTGGATCGTTACCAGGACGGTGAGGCCGTCTACACACTCGTCAACCGTGGATCAGGCCAATGCCTCGCCATCTGGCAGGCCAGCACGGACCAGGGCCAGAAGGCCGTCCAATGGCCGTGCGCCGACAACGCCGACCACAGGTGGACCTGGTGAATGCCGCGTGGCGGCTGTTCTCCGGCTGAGGGTCAACGGCCGGTCGGCGAGCTCCGCAAACATTCCTGGAGCGCGCTCGGGGTCTGGCAGTGCAACGGCGCTCCGAACCAGCGCTGGTACTTCGAGGCTCAGACGCGCTGAGCCCTGAGGCGCACACGTACGGCCCCCTCCCGAGTGGTGCTCGGGAGGGGGCCGTTCGGCGTTGTCGAGGGGTCAGACGGAGGCGGGTGGGGCGGTGGCGGTGCCGGCGGTGGTGCCGAGGGTGCGTTCGGCCTTGGCGACGGCGGCGCGGTAGTAGAGGGAGGCGAGTTGGGAGGAGGGGTCGTCGCGCTGGTAAAAGCCGTAGGAGAGGGCGACGGTGCCGAAGCGTTCGACCGCGAGGTAGCCGCTGAGCGGGACGCCGGCGAGGGTGCCGTCGAGACGGACGGCGGGGGCGTCCTTGCGGTCGCCCAGGGTGACGGGGGTGACGGTGAAGGTCACGGAGGCGTCGGTCCCGTCGTTGAAGGTGAGGCTGTGGCAGTCGGTGAACGCGTCGGACACCACGGTGAGGTCGCTGGTGAGTTGGGTGGCGTCCTCCGCGGTGAGCGACTCGGTCAGCATCGGGTTGCCGTCGGGGCCGTCGAACTCGATCTCCTGGTGCGGCAGTTGAGAGGACGGCCCGGATTCGTTCCCGTTCAGCAGGGCGCGGAGCGCGTCGCAGCCGGCGACCGGGGAGGCGCCGCCCGCCGCCGTCGGGCTGTCGGCGACCGGGACTTCGGAGAAGTTCGGGCCGAGTTCGGTGTTGCTCAGCAGGGCCGCCTTCAGCTGGTCGGTCGTGGGGAGCTGGCCGGCCGGCGCGGCCGCCCGGATCGTCACGGCCGACGGGGCCGCGGAGCCGGTGGCGATACCGGCCGCCCCGAAGGTGAGCACGGTGACCACGGCTGCGGCGGTGAGGGCGAGGAGAGGCCTCGGGTGAGACATACGGCCCCCGATCGGGAGTCGGGCAGGGACAGGCACTCAGTGTCCCACCGGGCCTGCGGCCGCGCCCGCCCACGCGGCATCGTCGCAGGTCAGGCCGTAGGGAGGCCAGGACGGGACGGGTCCGCGGGCAGGGCGGCCCGGGTCTCGGTGAGCCACTCCACCCAGAAGGACTCCAGCCCGATTCCGGCCCGCAGTACGGCGTGCCGCAGCCGGTCCCCGTCGGCCGGCTCGTCGCCCTCAGCGGGCCGGCCACCCTCCGCCGCCCGGCCCGACGGGAAGTCCCGCCGTTCGATCTCCCGGTAGTCGGCCAACTGCGCACGGTGCAGCGCGAGGTGGCGGGCCAGCTCGGCGTCGAGCCCGGCCGTGCCGACCACCGCCGCCGCGCGCAGCCGCAGCAACAGCGGCTCGCGGACGGCCTTCGGGTCGTCCCCGCCGGCCGTCCACCGTTCGAGCTCGGCGCGGCCTGCGGGCAGGACGTCGTACTCCTTCTTCTGCCCCCGCGCCGGACCGTCCTGCGGGAGCGCCCGGATCAGCCCGGCCGTCTCCAGCCGGCCGAGCTCCCGGTAGATCTGCTGATGGGTGGCGGACCAGAAGAACCCGATCGACCTGTCGAACCGCCGGGTCAGCTCCAGCCCCGAGGACGGCTTCTCCAGCAGGGCGGTCAGGATGGCGTGCGGCAGGGACATGCCCCGATCCTAGATCCCACCGGGGCACCCGCCCCCGTCAGATCGTGGCGGCCAGTTCGGTGCCCTGCTTCACGGCGCGCTTGGCGTCGAGTTCGGCGGCCACGTCGGCGCCGCCGATCAGGTGGGGGGTGAGGCCGAGCTCGCGCAGGGCGGCGTCCAGGTCGCGGCGGGGTTCCTGGCCGGTGCAGAGGACGACGGTGTCCACGGGCAGGAGCTGCCGTTCGCCGTCCACGACGAAGTGCAGGCCGGCGTCGTCGATCAGTTCGTAGCTCGCGCCGGCGACCATGGTGACGCCGCGGTGCTTGAGCTCGGTGCGGTGGATCCAGCCGGTGGTCTTGCCGAGGCCGGCGCCGACCTTGGTGGCCTTGCGCTGCATCAGGTGGACGCTGCGCGGGGGGCGGGGCGGCTCGGGGCGGGTGAGGCCGCCGCGCTCGCGGTACTCCGGGTCGATGCCCCACTTGCGGTGGAACACCGGCGGGTTGAGGCTGGCGGCGTCGCCCTGGTCGGTGAGGTACTCGGCGACGTCGAAGCCGATGCCACCCGCGCCGAGGACGGCGACCCGCTCGCCGACGGGCGCGCCGTCGCGCAGCACGTCCAGGTAGCCGACGACGCTGGGGTGGTCGATGCCCGGGAGGTCGGCCGGGGTGCGCGGGGTGACGCCGGTGGCGAGGACGATCTCGTCGAAGCCCTCGGCGGCGAGCCGCTCCGCGTCGACCAGTGCGCCGAGACGCAGCTCGACCGCCAACTCGGCCAGCCGGGTGCGGTAGTAGCGCAGCGTCTCGTCGAACTCCTCCTTGCCGGGGATCCGCCGGGCCACGTTCAGCTGCCCGCCGACGGTGTCGGCGGCGTCGAACAGGGTGACGGCGTGGCCGCGTTCGGCGGCGGAGACGGCGAAGGCGAGCCCGGCCGGGCCGGCGCCGACGACGCCGATCCGCTTGCGCCGCTTGGTCGGTGCGAGGACGAGTTCGGTCTCGTGGCAGGCGCGCGGGTTGACCAGGCAGGAGGTGATCTGCCCGCTGAAGGTGTGGTCCAGGCAGGCCTGGTTGCAGCCGATGCAGGTGTTGATGGCGGCGGAGCGGTCGCCCTGCGCCTTGGCGACGAAGTCGGGGTCGGCGAGCAGCGGGCGGGCCAGCGAGACGAGGTCGGCGCAGCCGTCGGCGAGCAACTGCTCCGCGATCTCGGGGGTGTTGATGCGGTTGCTGGTGACGAGCGGGATGCCGACCGAGCCCATCACCTTCTTCGTCACCCAGGCGTAGGCGCCGCGCGGGACGGAGGTGGCGATGGTGGGGATCCGCGCCTCGTGCCAGCCGATGCCGGAGTTGATGATGGTCGCGCCGGCCGCCTCGACGGCCTGGGCGAGCCGGACGACCTCGGCGAGGGTGGAGCCGCCGGGGACGAGGTCGAGCATGGAGAGGCGGTAGACCAGGATGAAGTCGGGGCCGACCCGCTCGCGGACCCGGCGGACGATCTCGACCGGGAAGCGCATCCGGTTCTCGTAGGCGCCGCCCCACTCGTCCTCGCGGTGGTTGGTGGCGGCGGCGGTGAACTCGTTGATCAGGTAGCCCTCGGAGCCCATGATCTCGACGCCGTCGTAGCCGGCCCGCTGCGCGAGGGCGGCGCAGCGGACGAAGTCCTCGATCGTCTGCTCGACCTGCTCGGCGGTGAGGGCGTTCAGCACGTACGGGCTGATCGGGGCCTGGAGGGCGCTGGGCGCGACCAGGTCGGGGTGGTAGGCGTAGCGGCCGAAGTGCAGGATCTGCATCGCGATGCGGCCGCCGGCGGCGTGCACGGCGTCGGTGACGACGCGGTGCCGGTCGGCCTCCGCCTCGGTGGTGAGCATGGCGCCGCCGCCCCAGGGCCGGCCGGCCTCGTTGGGGGCGATGCCGCCGGTGACGATCAGGCCGACGCCGCCGCGGGCGCGCTCGGCGTAGAACGCGGCCATCCGTTCGAAGCCGTTCGGCGCCTCTTCCAGGCCGACGTGCATCGATCCCATGATCACGCGGTTGGGGAGGGTGGTGAAGCCGAGGTCGAGCGGGCTCAGCAGGTGCGGGTACGGCTTCCGGGCCCGGTGGGGGTCGGTGCTCATCGGCGTCTCCTGTGCGGCGTGCGGCGGCTCGTTGTTACCACACGGTAGGGGACGTGGAGTCGAGTATGCAACTAGTTGCATAAACGCGCCCTACGGGGGACGACGGCCGGCCCCGCCCGGCCGCGTCCGAAATTGCCTGACCACCCGTCAGCTCGGGGCCGGATGTGCGTAGGGTTCCTCCTCGGCGGGGTTCGGAGGAACCCCGGGACCGGTGGGGGTTCGAAGGAACCCCGGGGAGGGGACGACTGTGCGAGGCGGATCGATAGCCGTGGTCGGCGGCAGCATCGCGGGGTGCGCGTTCGCGCGGGCGGCCGCCCGGGGCGGGGCGGAGCGGGTGGTCGTGCTGGAGCGCAGCCCCGGCCGGCTGGAGGACCGCGGCGTCGGCCTCTGCGTCCTGGAGGACCGCTTCGCCGAACTGGCCGGCGCCGGCCACCTCGACGACGGCATGCGGTGGCACCGGCTGACCGAACGGCACTGGCTGGCGCGCGATCCCGACGGCGGGGGCGGGCCGCGCGGGCGGCTGCTCTGGGCGCAGGGAATGACGTTCCGCTCCTACCACTGGGGCGTGCTCTGGCAGTCGCTGCGCGAACGCACCCCGGACAGCGTGGAGTTCCGGCTCGGCGAGGCCGTCCCCGCCGTCGGGAACGGCGCCTCCGGTGCCGGCGCCCCGGGCACCGGCACCGACCACGCCTGGGTGACCGGCGCGGCCGGCGGACGCGAGCCGTACGACCTGGTGATCGGCGCCGACGGGTACCGCTCGGTGGTCCGCGAGGCTGTCTGCCCCGAGGCCCGGCCCGAGTACGCGGGCTACGTCTGCTGGCGCGGCAGCTTCGACGCCCGGCTGCTGGACGGGCTGCCCGGCGGCGCGGCACTCTGGCCGGAGCACGAGGTGATCACGGTCTGCTACCCCGGCGGCCAGGTGGTGCTCTACCGCATACCCGGCTTGACCCCGGGCTCCACCCAGGTCAACTTCGTCTTCTACGCGCCGACCCCGGCCTGGCTGCGGCCGGGTGACCCGACCAGCGTCCCGGCCGGCGCGCTCACCGGCGGGCAGTTCGAGGAACTGGCCGAGCTGGCCGAGCGCCACCTGCCCTCCTACTGGGCGGGGGTCGTCGCGCTCTCCCCCCGCGAGCGGACCTTCATCCAGCCGATCTACGACCTCGCGGCGCCACGCCGGACCGCCGGGCGCCTGCTGCTCGCCGGGGACGCGGCCACCGTCGTCCGCCCGCACAACACCAGCGGCGCGGTCAAGGCCGTGCAGGACGCCTGCGCCTTCGAGGACGCCTGGCGGGCGGCGGACTCCTGGGCGGAGCTGCTGCCCGCGTACGACCGCGAACGCGGCACAGTGGGGCGGGAGATGGTCGAGGTCGGCCGACGGCTCGGGCGGGCCCAGGTGACCGGGGCGCCCGACTGGGCGGCCATGGACGAGGGCGCGATGACCGCGTGGTGGCGCCAACAGGTCGCCGGTACGGGCGGGTTCGGCGGCCATGCGCTCGGTCGTCCACCGACTGGGCGTCAGAACCCCTGAACGTCACCGTGTTTCACCCCCGGACCGGCGCGCCGACGGTCCGGGGGTGGCGCTGGCGTCTCAGACGTTGACGCCGTAATCGGTGGCGATGCCGCGCAGGCCGGAGGCGTACCCCTGGCCGATGGCGCGGAACTTCCACTCGGCGCCGTTGCGGTACAGCTCGCCGAAGACCATCGCGGTCTCGGTCGAGGCGTCCTCGGAGAGGTCGTACCGGGCGATCTCCTGGCCGTTGGCCTGGTTGACGATCCGGATGAACGCGTTGCGGACCTGGCCGAAGCTCTGCAGGCGGGCGTCGGCGTCGTAGATCGACACGGGGAAGACCACCTTGGCCACCCCGGCCGGCACCGCGTCGAGGTCGACCCTGATCTGCTCGTCGTCGCCGTCGCCGCCACCGGTCAGGTTGTCGCCGCTGTGCTCGACCGAACCCTCGGGGCTGCGCAGGTTGTTGAAGAAGACGAAGTGCTGGTCCGAGACCACCTTGCCGAGCGCGTTGCAGAGCAGCGCGCTCGCGTCCAGGTCGTAGTCGGCCCCGGTGGTGGTCCGCACGTCCCAGCCCAGACCGACGATGACGGCGGTCAGGCCCGGCGCCTCCTTGGTCAGCGAGACATTGCCACCCTTGGCCAGCGAAACTCCCACGATGCCCTCCTCGGTTGCTCTCCCTCCGAAAGAATCTACAACACTGTAGAGATCACGAGAATCCATCCGACCTGATGCGCCCCCGTCGTGCGCCCCCCGGCAGCACCCACCCGCGCGCGCCGGCCGTCCGACCCGCTCCCCGCACGTCGCCGGCCTACTCACCGGGCTCCGCCGCCGCCCCCGCCTCGACCGCCCCCGCCCCCGCGAGCAGCTCGGCGACGTGCGGCGGCAGCAGACAGGCCTGCCGCGCCAGCAGGTCGACGAAGGCCGCCGTCAGCGGATCCGGCCGGGTCCGGGTGTACGCCGCGAGCGGGCGCCGCACGGGCGGCTCGGGCAGGCGGACCAGGCCGTCGAAGCCCGGCGGGACGAGGTTGGCGGGCACCAGGGCCGGCCCCAGCCCGGCCGCGGCCAGCAGCGGCGCGGCGGCCGTCTGCTCGGTCCGCACCGCGGCCCTCGGCCGGAACCCGGCCTCCGCGCACGCTCCGTCGAGCAGGTCGGCGAGGCCGTTTCCCGGCGCGTAGTGCACCCAGTCGCGCCCGGACAGGTCCGCCAGCCGGACCACCCGGCCCGCCGGCACCGCGTCCGGTTCGGCCGGCAGCGCCAGCACGAACTCCTCGACGCCCAGCTCCCGGATCGGCCCCTCCCAGTCCGGCGGCGGCGTACCGACCGCGACGTCGGCCTGACCGGCCGCCATCGCCGCGCGCAGCTCGTCGTTGTGGGCGTACTCGCGCAGCCGGATCCGCACCTTCGGGTGGAGCCGGTGCCAGGCCCGCAGCACCGGCGGCAGGATGCCGAGGCTGATCGAGTAGACGGTGGCGAGTTCGAGCTCGCCACCGTCCAGACCGGCCGCGAGACGGGCCGCGGCGCGCAGGCGCTCGGCGTCGGCGAGCGCGGCGCGGGCGTGCGGGAGCACCGCCCGGCCCATCGGCGTCAACCGGACGGCACGCGGCAGGCGCTCCAGCAGCGTCCCGCCGACGGCGCGCTCCAGTGCCCGTACCTGGTGCGAGAGCGCGGGCTGGGTGACGTGCAGCAGCTCGGCGGCCCGGGTGAACGAACCGGTGTCGACGACGGTCACCAGGTATTCGAGCTGTCGGAGAGTGGCCATGCGCAGAGTTTATGGCTCGGCGAAAAGACAAGCCTTGGACGCATCGGTGCAGCTCGCGCAGGGTGGAACACGAAACCGCCCCCTTCTCCCGGAGTATCGATCATGACCCCCACCTCCCCTGCCACCGCGCCCGCCCTCGCCCCCGCCGCCCTCGAAGGGCGCCGCGTCGTGGTCGTCGGCGCCGGCTCGAACACCGGTCGCGCGCTCGCCCGCACCGCCTCCGCGGCCGGCGCCGAACTGGTCCTGGCCGGCCCCGACCCGCGCAAGCTGGAGTGGACCGCCGGCGAGCTGTCCGGCCCGTCCCGGGTCGTCCCCGTGGACCTCACCGACGAGGCGTCGATCGCCGCCCTCGCCGCCGCGACCGGCCGGTTCGACCACCTGGTCTCGACCGCCGCGATGCCCGCCAACGGCCCGCTCGCCGAACTCGAACTCGCCGACGTCCAGCGCGCGTTCGCGGCCAAGGTGGTCGGCCCGCTGCTGCTCGCGAAGCACCTGGCCGGCCAGGCCGCGACCGACGGGCCGGACGGCGCCTCGTTCACCTTCTTCTCCGGCGTCGCCGCCTGGCGCCCGGCGCCCGCCCGCACGGTGATGGCCGCCACCAACGGCGCGCTGGCCTTCCTGGTGCAGGCCCTCGCGGTGGAGATCGCCCCGGTCCGGGTCAACGCCGTCTCCCCCGGCATCGTGGACAGCGGCGCCTGGGACCGGATGGGCACCGACAAGGAGCCGTTCCTGCGCGCGGTCGCCGAGCGCAACCCCGCCCGCCGGGTCGGCAGCCCGGACGACCTGGTCCGCGCCGTCCTCTTCTCGATGGCCAGCCCGTTCGTCACCGGAACGGTCCTGCACGTCGACGGCGGCGGCCGCCTGGTCTGACCGCGAAGGCCGTGGGCGGGGCCCGGCGCCCCGCACCAGGTGGCGGAGCACGCGCTCCGGCCACGCCGCGAGGTCCGGCCTAGACTGGCCGTGCGGGCCAGGACCCCCGCGCGGGAGGTGCCATGCGCCGCCGGTACAGCTTCCACCTCGACCGGGCGGGCCGGTCCGTCACCGTGAACGTCCGCTCGGGCTGGATCACCGAGACCGAACTGCTGGTGGACGGCCGGGAGTGTGCCTTCCACCGCGTCCACGGCCACGGCCTCTACCCGCTCACCCTGGCCGTCCGGCTGCCCGAGGAGCCCCCGCTGCCGGTCTCGGTCCGGCTGGAACGGACCGGCTCGGCGGAGCACCCGCTCACCTGCACGGTCGACCTGGACGGCACCGTCCACCCGGTGCCGGAACGCGTCGAGCAGTGAGGCGCTCCGGCACCGGGCGTGGAAGGCTGGGCGGCGAGAGCCCGGCGGTGAGGGTCGGGCGTTCCGGCGCCCGGCGGCGGGGGCCGGGGTGTGAGGGCCAGCGTTCCGGCGCCCGGCGATGAGGACCCGTGGCCGGCCGCTACCCCGCGAGGGACCGCTCCACGATCTCCTCCACCGCCGCCCGGGCCCGGGCAGCGTCCGCCGCGACCAGCCCGATCCGGGTCCGCCGGTCGAGCACGTCCCCGGCGTCCAGGGCGCCCTCGTGCGTCACCGCGTAGGCGATCTCGGCACGGGTCACGTCGATGCCCTCGGCGATCGGCTCGGCGCCGCCCGCCGCCAGGACCTCACGGGCCGCGCCGCCGTGCCGGGCGAGCAGCGATGCGGGCACGCCGCCCTCCGGCACCGGCCGGCTGTCCCGGTGCCCGGGCGCGCCGACCAGGGGCAGCCGGGCCGTCCAGCAGTCGCGGGCCGGCAGGCCGCGCAGGCGGACGGCGGTGTCCACCGCGTCCTCAGCCATCCGCCGGTAGGTGGTGAGCTTGCCGCCGACCACCGTGATCACCCCGGACGGGGACTCCAGCACCGCGTGCCGGCGGGAGATGTCCGCCGTGCTGCCGCCGCCGGTGTCGATCAGCGGCCGCAGCCCGGCGTAGGCCCCGCGCACGTCCGCCCTGGTCAACTCGGTGGCCAGGGCCGCGTTGACAGTGTCGAGGAGGAAGTCGAGCTCGGCCTCGGTCGGCTGCGGCTCGTCCGGGACCGGTCCCGGCGCGTCCTCGTCGGTCAGCCCGATCGCCACCCGGCCGAGCTGCTGAGGCAGCGCGAAGACGAACCGGCTGGTCGAGCCCGGCACCGGCACGGTGAGCGCGGCGACGGGGTGGCCGAGCGCGGCCGCGTCGACCAGCAGATGGGTGCCCCGGCTGGGCCGCAGCCGGATCGACGGGTCGACCTCGCCCGCCCAGACACCGGTGGCGTTGACGACCGCGCCGGCGGTGACGACCAGGGACTGCCCGGTCAGGCTGTCGACCAGCCGGACCGAGCTACCGGTGACCTCCTCCGCCCGGACCCGGGTCAGCACGGTGGCGCCGTACTGCGCGGCCGTCCTAGCCAGCGCCACCACCAGCCGTGCGTCGTCGACCAGTTGACCGTCGTGCGCGACCAGCGCACCCGCCAGGCCCACCGACCGTACGCCGGGCACCAGTTGGCGGGCCCGGGCGGCGTCCACCCGGCGCATCCGGGGCAGCACCGCCCCGGGCGTGCGCGCGCTCACCCGCAGCGCGTCGCCCGCGAGGAAACCGGCCCGGACCAGCGACGCATGCCCGGGACGCAGCAACCCCGGGAGCAGCGGGACGAGTTGCGGCAGCGGGCGGACCAGGTGCGGGGCGGTGCGGGTCATCAGCACGCCGCGCTCGACGGCGCTCTCCCGGGCCACGCCGATCCGCCCGGAGGCGAGGTAGCGCAGGCCGCCGTGGACCAGCTTGGAGCTCCACCGACTGGTGCCGAAGGCCAGGTCGCGGGCCTCGACGAGGACGACGCGGAGTCCGCGCGCGGCCGCGTCCAGCGCGACCCCGACGCCGGTCACTCCACCACCGACGACCAGCAGGTCGACGGCCGGGGTGGCGGCGAGCGCGTCCAGCTCCACCTCCCGCCGACGGGAGCTGAGTCGGGTGGTTCCGGCGAAAGGCCCGGCGTTGATCGTCATGGCGCGAGGTATCCGTTCGTCACGGCGTGCAGGGTATGACGCGAGCGGTCAGGGGGCGTTCGACTGCGGGGCGGGCGGCCGCGCGGCGGGCGGTCACCGGGCAGGCGGCCGCGCGGCGGGCGGTCACCGGGCAGGCGGCCGCGCGGCGGGCCGCCGCCCCGGCCCGAACCCCCCGAGCGGTCACGGCGCGAGGTATCCGTTCAGCGCCCGGGCCAGCTCGCGCCGCCAGGCCGCCTCCGGCAGCAGCTGCGCCACCATGCGGTGCGACTGGACGGTGGACTGGGCGATCAGCAGCACCATCGCGGCCAGCTCGACGGGCTCGCCGGCGCGGACCGAGCCGTGCGCCTGCCCCTGCTCGATACCCCTGCGCAACGCCTCCAGCAGCCCGAGCTGGCTGGTGCCGAGCCGCTCGACGACGTACTCGAAGAGCGCGTCGGAGTCGGCCGAGCGCAGCAGGGCGGCGAGCACCGGGTGGTCGCGCAGCCGGACGGCGACCTCGACGACGCCCTCGACGAAGGCGGCGCGGTCCTCGCCCACCAGCTGGACGGTGGCCTGGGTCGCCAGGATCTCCCGGGTGAGCAGGGCCCCGATCACCGCCCGGACGTCCGGCCAGCGCCGGTAGACGGTCGGCCGGCTGACCCCGGCGCGCCGGGCGATCTCGGCCAACTGCGTGCGGCGCACGCCGAGGTGGACGATCAGCTCGGCGGCGGCGTCGAGAATGGCGTCATCGGTACTGCGCGGCTCGGCCGCACGCGGCTCGGCCCCCGGCGGCTCGGCCGCACTCGGCTCGGCTCCACGCTGCGCAGGGCCGCGCGCCTCCGCGCCATGGGCCTTTGCGCCGCGCGACTCGGTGCCCGCCCCGGGGCCGACCGGGCGGCCGTCGTGATCATCGTTACTACTTGACATGATGTGTGAAACTGTAACGCATGGCACCTGAGACGCAAGCGGGACCGGCCCACGCCGCGCTGCCGCTCCCCCCGATGAAGTGGGACGCCTGGGGCGACCCGGCCCTCGCCAAGGAGCTGTCGGCCGACATCAAAGCCCTGCTGGCCGCCGCCCTCGGCGTCACCGGCGACGCGGCCCCCGGGCCCGCCGCCGAGGAGGTCACCCTGCGGCCCTCGCGGCTGACCGAGGCGGACCTGAAGGCGCTGGCCGCCGTGGTCGGCGAGACCCACGTCAGTGCGGCCCCCGCGGACCGCCTCCCCCGCGCGGGCGGCAAGTCCACCCCCGACCTGCTGCGCCGCCGCGGCCGCGAGCCGCAGGACGCGCCGGACGCCGTCGTGCTGCCGGGCGGCGAGGACGAGATCGCCGCCCTGCTCGCGCTCTGCGCCGAGCGCCGGATCGCCGCGGTCCCGTTCGGCGGCGGCACCAGCGTGGTCGGTGGGCTCGACCCGGAGCGCGGCGGCCTCAGCGCCGTCGTCTCGCTCGACCTGCGCCGCCTCGACGGGCTGCTCGACCTGGACGCCACCTCCGGCGAGGCCGTCCTGGGCGCGGGCCTGACCGGCCCGGCGGCCGAGGCGCTGCTCGCCGAGCACGGCTTCGAACTCGGCCACTACCCGCAGAGCTTCCGCTTCGCCACCATCGGCGGCTTCGCGGCCACCCGCTCCTCCGGCCAGGACTCCGCCGGGTACGGGCGCTTCGACGAGATGGTGCGCGGCCTGCGGGTCGTCACCCCGGCGGGCGTGCTGGACCTCGGCCGCGCCCCCGCCTCCGCCGCCGGCCCCGACCTGCGTGAACTCTTCCTCGGCTCGGAGGGCACGCTGGGCGTGATCACCGCCGTCCGCGTCCGGATCCACCCGGTGCCCGCCGTGAAGGCCTACGAGGCGTGGTCCTTCCCGGACTTCGCCACCGGCGCGGCCGCACTGCGCGCGGTCGAGCAGCAGGACACCGGTCCGACGGTGATCCGGCTCTCCGACGAGGCCGAGACCATGGTCAACCTCGCGATGACGGAGAAGATCGGCGGCGAGCCCGCCGTCACCGGCTGCCTGGCGGTCACCGTCTTCGAGGGCTCCGCCGACCAGGTCGCGACCCGTCACCGGCTCACCCGGGACGTCCTGCTCGCCGCCGGCGCCACCTCGCTCGGCGAGGCACCGGCCCGGGCCTGGGAGCACGGCCGGTTCAACGCGCCGTACCTGCGGGACTCGCTGCTGAGCGCGGGGGCGCTCTGCGAGACCCTGGAGACCGCGACCGACTGGCGACGGCTCGCCGACCTCCGCCTGGCGGTCACCACCGCGCTGACCGGCGCCCTGCCCGGCGCCCTCGTGCTCTGCCACATCTCGCACGTCTACCCGACCGGCGCCTCGCTCTACTTCACCGTCGTCGCCGCGCTCGGCGAGGAGCCGCTCGCCCGCTGGGCCGTCGCCAAGCGCGCCGCCGGGGACGCCATCCTCGCCAACGGCGGCACCATCACCCACCACCACGCCGTCGGCGCCGACCACCGGCCCTGGATGGCCGAGGAGATCGGCGAGCTGGGCGTCCGCATCCTGCGCGCGGTCAAGGCCGAGCTGGACCCGGCGGGCATCCTCAACCCCGGCAAGCTGATCCCATGACCGACCGGAGAACCATCACCCGGGTCGTTCTCCTCACCAACCCGGCCGCGGCCGCCGGCCACGCCGAGCCGGCGGCCCGCCGCGCCACCGACCGGCTGCGCGCCCTGGGCGTCGAGGTCGACGCCCGGGCGGGCTCGTCGGCCCAGGAGTCGCTCGACCTGGCCCGCGCGGCCGTCTCCGCCGGCTCCTGCGACGCCCTGGTGGTCGTCGGCGGCGACGGCATGATCAACCTCGGCCTCCAGGCCGCCGCGGGGACGGACGTCCCCCTGGGCGTCGTCCCGGCGGGCACCGGCAACGACCACGCCCGCGCGTACGGGCTGCCGCGCGGCGAGCCGGAGGCGGCGGCCGACGTCATCGCCGCCGGCCGCACCCGCACGGTGGACCTCGGCCGGATCACCTCGGCGGACGGCACGCGGCGCTGGTTCGGCTCCGTCCTCGCCAGCGGCTTCGACTCGCTGGTCAGCGACCGCACCAACCGGCTGCGCTGGCCGCACGGCAGGATGCGCTACAACCTCGCCATCCTGGTCGAGTTCGCCAACCTCCGCCCGCTCCCCTTCCGCCTCACCCTCGCCGACGGCACCGTCATCGCGCGCGACCTCACCCTCGCGGCCGTCGGCAACACCAGCAGCTACGGCGGCGGCATGCTCATCTGCCCCACCGCCGACCCCACCGACGGCCTGCTCGACATCACCCTGGTCGACGCCATGCCCCGCCACCGCATCGCCCGCTTCTTCCCCACCCTCTTCAAGGGCACCCACGTCGATCACCCGGAGGTCACCACCCACCGCACGCCCTCGCTGCGGATCGACTCCCCCGGCATCACCGCATACGCCGACGGCGAGTTCATGGCCGCCCTGCCAGTCGACGTCGAGGCCGTCCCCGGCGCCCTGCACCTGCTCACCCCGGCCTGAAACCCGGCCTGAAACCCGGCCTGAGACCGCCCTGAAACCGGCCTGAGGTCCGGCCCGGGCTGTCCCACCCCTCTTCCGGGCAACGAACGCCCTGCTTCGGTGGGACTCGCCGCGACGTCCGGGGCGATGAGCCGAGCGTCCCCGGCCTCCGCGCAGGGAGTCGGACCGGCCGACTTCCTGTGCGGAGGTGCCCGGCGGAGGGGGCCGGGGCCTCACCTCCCGGCAGTCACCAGCCGCGGGACCGGTCCGCCGCGGCCGCCCGCAGCCGCCTCACCTCGGCGATCAGGCGGGGGACGTCCTGGCGGGCAGCCGCGATGAAGTCGATGTCCGCGTCGAGCCTCGGGTCCTGTCCGGGCAGTTGGGCGCCCTCGACGAAGCGGCTGACGTAGATCTCGTCGTCCGGCTCCGCCTCGGGGCGGACCTGGATGAAGCTGTCGCCGCCGACGCCGTGGCGACCCTCCAGCCAGGCGGTCCACGGGCCCGGCGCCGCCGCGGCGGCTCGCCGTTCCATTGCGCTGAGGTCTTCCTCCGTCAACGGTCCGTCAGCTGTCATGCGCCGATCCTCCCGTCACCCCGCCCGGATGTCCACGTGCCGGGCCCGGGGACGGGCGTCATCCGGCCGGTCCCGAGGAACGGGTGCGCGCGGTCAGCCGACGAGCCGCCGGCGCCAGTCCAGCGGTCGCACCTCGACGGCACTGGCGGGGTCGCCGTCCCAGTCCGCCGACAGGCCGGCCACCGCCAGGGCGGCCACCACCTCACGGCCGACGGCGGCGGTGGTCTCCGAAGAGTCGTCGAAGCCCCCGTAGTACAGCGACAGCCCGTGGCCGGCGGCGGCCGCGTCGGTGCTCTGGGAGTGGAAGTAGACGAAGCCCCGGGCGTCCGGCGAGCCGACGCCGGCGATCTCGGCCTGTCCGCAGGAGTGGCAGCAGGTGAAGTTCTCGCGGGCCGTGATGCCGGCCGCCTCCAGTGCCGTGAAGGCACGGGTGATCCGGTCGGCGTCCGTCTCGCCCTCCCAGCCGGCCTGCTCCTCGGCCCGCTCGCGCCACATCCGGTCGACCAGGGCCCGGGCCTGCGCGGGCGAGACCGGTCGCCGGTCACCCTTGACCAGGTAGTCCTCCGCCAGTTCGGCGAGTTCGGCCCGGGTCGCGTAACCGCCGGCCAGGCTCTGGCGGAGGCGGTCCTCCAGCTGCCTGCGGTCGTCGTCGGGCAGCTCCAGCGGCGGCGCCGGCGTCTCGGGCTCCGGTGTCAGGTCGAGCCGCCGCCAGGCCAGGCCGGCGTCCCAACCGTCCGCCCGGCGGGCCCAGCCCGTCATCGCGGCGATCACCGGGCCGGGGTCGTCGAGCAGCACCCGGAAATGGCGGTCGTTCGAGCCCTCGCGGTGCTCCAGGGTGTAGTCACCGCCGGCCTCGTGCCAGACCTGGACGAACACCTCGGCGGGGCCGGAAATCCGCTCCACCACCAGGAAGCGGTCGCCCGGCCCGCCGATCCGGCGCACCAGTGCGGCCAGCTCCTCGGCGGTCACCCGAAGGTGCCGCTCCCCGTTCTCCGTCTGCACCTCGATCGCCAGCATGCGGGCCACTGTCGCACAGCCCACTGACACGTCATCGGGGAGGTCCCTGCCGCACAGGGGACACCTGCCTCATGTGTCCGGGACTCCGGGCACCGAACCATGGACGCATGCCCCCCACGGGACGCTCTTCCTCCGACCCGGGGAAGTCGTCCGGAAAGGAAGCTCCGTGGCCATCCTCGGACAGTCCAACTGGCGGTACCGCGGCAAGTGCTTCGGCCTCTGGTTCAACGGGAACCCGACCAACGGCGTCTGCCCCGCCGGCGGTGCGCACACCTCCTCGGGCAGCTTCGACTACCTCCTGCCCGCCAACAACTTCAGCGGCGTCGCGCCCGCGGGCGCCGGGAAGGAGGCCGCGACGGAGGACGACGACGGCGCCTGACCCCTCGCACGCCGCGGACCCCGGGCCGAATCGGCCCGGGGTCCGCGGTACGGACGACGGCTCAGCCCTTCGGGGCCGGCGAGGGGAGCGCACCGGACACCAGCGGCCACTCGCGGTGGAACGGCGGCAGCGGGAGCTTGCCCTCGATGATCGGGGTGCCGAAGACCTTCAGATGGGCGAGCAGCGCGCCGTTCAGGTCGACCCCGCCCAGCAGGGCCCAGCTGCCCTGGAGTTGGGGCGCGCCGCCCGGGACGTCCACGGTGAGCGAGCCGTCGGCCCGGGCCCGCAGGTACGGGGCCACGGTGGCCTCGACGCCGACCGTGTCGTACAGGCCGACGCTCACCTCGGCGCCCAGCGCGGCCCGGGCGGCCGCCTTGCCGGTCAGCCGCACGTGGACCGGGGAGACCTTGGTGTCGGCGGCGTCGGTGGACGAGGTCCAGCCGCGCCCGCCGGCGTAGTCGGCGTGCACCGCCCAGGTACCGGTGACCTCCTGTTCGGCCTCCAGGTGGACCTGGCCGTCGGCGCTGACCTCCAGGTAGCAGGTGAGCCCGAGGTTCACCACGACCGGCAGGCCGGCCACCGTGATGACCGGGCTGGCCTGGAGCTTGGCGAAGGACACCCGGATCGGTGCGGCGCCGGTGCCACGGGCGAAGTCACCGGTGACCTTCCACTGGGCGTGGGCGCCCAGGTCGAAGCCGATCGACGCGGTGCGCGGGCTGCCCGCGCCGGCACCGTGGTAGGCGAAGTGCACGGCGGGGTGGAGCTGGAGGGAGCCGGAGGCGTCGGCGCTCAGCCCCTCGGGGAGCGGGATCGGCGCCTTGACGTCGACCTCCAGCGTGCCGGACGCGTCGGCCGTGGTGGTGCCGTCCTCCCGGCCGACGGTCGCCTTGACGTCCTTGACCAGGGGCGTCACCTTGATCGCCTGGGGGTCGACGGCCACCTTGCCGTCCGCCTCGGCCCCGCCGAGCAGTTCGGTCAGCGTCGCGGGCCGGGTCGCCAGGGAGACCGACCCGCCGCTCGCCGAACGGACGGCCGTGACGGCGACCAGGGCGCCCTGCGGCGCGGCGGCCGTCGGCGGGCTGGCGATCAGCTGACCGGGCCGGACGGCCTCGACCGCGGCCGTCGACCCCGGCGAGGGGCTCGCGAACGGGCTCGCGGACGGGCCCGCGGACGGGCTCGCCGACGGACCGGCGGACGGGCTCGCCGACGGACCCGCCGAGGGTGCCGACGGCCCCGCGGCAGCCAGGACCGCCGTACCGGCGGCCGGGTCGTACGCGGTGAGCTGGAGGTTCCGGGCCGCCGGGGAGACGGCCGTGCCGTCCGCACCGGGCACGCCGACGGCGGCCTGCTGCGCGCCCGGCTGCGCCGCCGCCACCGGCAGGGTGGTGGCGGCGGGACGCCCGGAGGCGGTGGACGCGCTGGCCGGGGTGGCGGCCCGAGCCTGCGGCGAACCGGTCGGGGTGACGGCGGCGACCGGGTGGCCGGCACCGGAGGCCGAGGCGGCGACCGGGGCACCGCCGGTCGCGCCGGCCGTCGGGGAGCCCGGCTGGTCGCCCGAGGTCGGCCCGCACGCGGCGACACCGAGCAGCACCAGTGAGACGAGGGCAGGGCGGACCGCCATGCCGAGGGAACTCTTCAACAGGACTCTTTCGGAGCGGCGGACGAGGACACGACCGCCCGTGATCAGTGGAGGCAGGGAGGCGGCTCGCACGGCCGCGCCGCCATGTTACTGACGAGGAATCATCTTGTCGAAGTCATGCACATGCCCCACCGGCACCAGGGCGGACCCTCAACTCATCATCCGGAAAGGCGAGTTGAAGCCACGAAGACGCGCCGACCCCGACCTTCGACGGGCCTCGGTCCCCCGCCAACCCGTCGACCGGCGGGGTCCGCACCCCCGCCGACCGGGTGGCGCCCGACCCCGTCGCCCGGCCGCCGGCGCCCACTGCGGCGGCCCTCGCCCGCACCGGGCGGTGCTACGGCGGCCGGCTGCCGTACCCGCCGGACCCCGCCGACTACCGGTCCGGGCTGCTGGACGTGCGGAAGGCGGCGGCCGGGGCGGGCCGTGACCCGGAGGCGATCACCCCCGCCCTCTTCGTCTAGGTCCGCGTGGACGAGGACGTGGCCGCCTGGCGCCCGACGCCTACGCACGGGCCGACCACGGCCTGCCGCTGGAGGAGTCGGAGCGGATCCAGGCGCTCGTGACCGGCACGCCGGAGAACGTCGTGGCCGGCCTCGCCCGGTACCGGGACGCGGGGGCCCGCCCTGTCGTCGCCCGCCCGGGCGCGCTCGACCTCGCCGACCAGCGCGACCAACTGCGACGGCTCGCCGCACTGCTGCCCGAACTGGCGTGACGGTCCTGCCTGGAGGACCGGGCGGCCAGGGTCAGATCCCCCGCTTCGCCGTGATCACCCGGTCGTCGATCGCGGACAGCAGGGCGGCGTGGTCGGCCTCGGTCCGGTCGGCGTAACTGACGGCGAAGTCGGCGATCGCCTCCGCGAAGGTGTCCGACGAGCCCAGGTAGCCGGCGATGGCGAGCCGGTCGCCGGAGCGGGCGTGGGCGCGGGCCAGCGCGCGGCCGCAGAGGTCCGCGTAGTCCCGCAGACCGGACCTCGTCATGTCGGCGACCTCCACCGAACCCTTCATGTCCCGCAGTTGGCGCCCGTAGTAGTGGCGGCCGGCCGGGCCGGTGGTCCAGCCGAGGAAGATGTCGCTGACGGCCTGCATCAGGTGCTGGCCGACCACCACCCGGCGGCCGCCGTGGGTACCGGTCACCTCGGCGTCGACCCGGCTGCCGGCGGGCAGGTGGTCCTCCAGGACCGACCGGGTGGCCTCCTTGACCTGGAGGAAGAGCGGATCCCGGGCGTCGCGCCCCTCCAGCAGGATGATGTAGCAGCGGGTCCCGACACTGCCGACGCCGACCACCTTGCGCGCCGCGTCGACGAACTGGAACCGGTCGAGCAGGACGCGGCGGTCCTCGCTGAGGGTGGCCCGGTAGTCGCTGAAGATCTGCCCGACGGCACCGAACTCGTTCTTCGTCAGCGGCTGGATCAGCGGCGGCTCGCTGATGATGTGGCGCTGGCCGTCCCGTTCCTCGGTGAGCTTGCCGAAGGCCTGCAGGCTGGTGCGGCGCCGGGCGTGCGCCATACCGGCCTCGACCCGCTTGCGGCGCTTGGACCTGCTGATCAGCGGGAGGAGGTCCTCGGTGTCGATCCGGGCGTACCAGACGTCGAGTTCGCCCATCGCCGCCAGCCGCCGCATCGCGGTGGCGTAGCCGAGCGCGGCGGTCAGCGCGGCCCGGCGGACGTGCGCCTCGTCGTTGCCGTTGTCGCGGGCCGCGACGGCGGCGCTCGCGGCGAGCCGTTTGACGTCCCACTCGAACGGGCCGGGGTAGGTCTCGTCGAAGTCGTTCAGGCCGAAGAGCAGCGCCCGCTCCGGCGAGGCGTACATGCCGAAGTTCGCCAGGTGGGCGTCACCGCAGAGCTGGACGGTGATGCCGGTGTCGGGGACGGCCGCGAGGTCGGCGGCCAGCACGGCGGCCGCGCCGCGCAGGAAGGCGAAGGCGGAGTCGGCCATCCGGCCGTAGCGGATCGGCAGCAGTTCGGCGACCCGGTCCGCCCCCTGCCGCTCCAGCACGGCGATCGGGTCGAGCCGGTCGGCCGCGGGGATCCAGCGGCCGTGGGCCGAGCGCGAGACCCGTTCGCGGGCGGCCCGGCCGCGCCGGCGGCGTTCGGCGGGACTGGTCATGCGCGCGCTCCTCGGTCGGACGGCAGGGCCGGTGCCCCTCCCGCGACGCTAGGTCAACCGCGGGGGCCCGGCACGTCGAGGCGCCGGCGGGCGGGACGGCCGCCCGCCGGCGCGCGGCCGAACGGGTGAGGGGACGGAGCGGTGGCCACCGGCCCGGCCGGCGCACTACTCCACGACGAAGTCCGCCATCATCGCCATGTCCTCGTGCTCCAGGTTGTGGCAGTGCAGCATGTACGTCCCCGGGTAGTCCGTGAAGCGGACCAGGACCTCCACCGACTCGGCCGGCCGCAGGTCCACGGTGTCCTTCCAGCCGGCGTCGTAGCGGCCGGGTTCGGCGCCGTTGCGCGAGAGCACCTGGAAGGGGTCCAGGTGCAGGTGGACGGGGTGGTGGACGTCGGTGAAGAAGCGCCACTTCTCGACGGTGCCGAGGGCGGGCCGGGCCAGCGAACGGCCCGGCTGGTAGGGCTGGTTGTTGATCGTCCAGCCGTCGTTGCGGCTGCGGCGGAAGCCGAAGGTCCGGGTGGTCACGGCGGCGGCCGGATCGAGCCGTTCGAGGGTGCAGAGCCGCTCGGGCACGGCCGAGTCGTCGGTGACGGTCCGCGAGGACACGTCGAACACCATCACCTCGGCGTCCCGGTCGGTGCCGAACCGGTTCATCAGGCGGACCGACGTCCCCGGCGGGTAGCGGGCGAAGTCGACCACCAGGTCGAAGCGTTCGGCCGGGGCGATCTCCAGCGCGTCGTGCGCCAGCGGGGCCTCCAGCAGGCCACCGTCGCCGCCGATCTGCACCAGCGCGTCGCCGCCGGAGGGCTGCGGATCGAGTTCGAGGCGGTAGAGGCGAGCGTTGGAGGCGTTCAGCACGCGCAGCCGGTAGCGGGCGCGGTCCACCGCGAGCCGGGGCCAGGGGGCGCCGTTGACCAGGATGACGTCGCCGAGGACGCCGTTCATGTAGTCGTCGGTGACGCCCGGGACGGCCAGCGCGGCATCGGTGGCCGGGTACTGGAAGGAGCCGTCCTCGGCGAAGGAGCGGTCGGCGAGCATCAGCGGGACGTCGCGTTCGCCGCGCGGCAGCGGCAGCGCGTCCTCCTCGTCGTCGTGGACGAGGTGGAAGCCGGCCAGGCCCCGCCAGACGGCGGGGCCGGTGAAGCCCATCCGGTGGTCGTGGTACCAGAGCGTGGCCGCGCGCTGGTGGTTCGGATAGGTGTAGGTGCGCTCGCCGTCGGCGGTCCGGGCGGCGGCCGGGTCGGCCGGGTGGTGCTCCATCCCCGGCATGCCCGCCGTCCCGGCCATGTCCTGGGCGCCCCGGGCACCGCCGCCCCCGACCGGCAGCAGCAGGTCGGTCGGGTAGCCGTCGCTGTCCGCCGGGGTGTGGCCGCCGTGCAGGTGGACCACCGAGGGCACCGGCAGCTCGTTGCGGTGGCGGACCACGCTCTGCCGCCCGGCCCGCACGGCGAAGGTCGGACCGGGGAAGCTGCCGCCGTACGTCCAGGCCTCGGTCCGCAGGCCGGGCAGGATCTCCAGCCGCGCGCTCCGCTGGGTGATCTCGTAGTAGTCGGTGGTGCCGTCGGTACGGACCGGTTGCAGCACGGGCGGCACCGGGAGCGGCACCTGGAACGGGGCGGGCGGCTCCATCGCGCTGAGCAGCAGCCGGCCCGGCCGGGCCTCGGCCAGCAGCCGGGTGGCCGAGGGGAGGGCGAAGGCCCCGATCCCGCCGGTGCCGACCACGGCCGCGCCGATGCCCAGGAAGCGGCGGCGGTTCACTGGGCGACCTCCACCGGTCCGCCCGGGCGGGGCAGCCGGCCGGCGCCCTCGGGGTCGGCCGCGGCGGCGCCGGCGCGGGCCGGCAGCGGCAGCCGCCAGGCACCGACCAGGCCGGCCAGGATGCCGCCGACCAGCAGCACACCGAGCACCACGTGCACCCCGATCGCGCGGTTGTAGCCGACGGCGGTCTGCAGGGTCACCGTCGCCACCAGGAGCACCGAGAGCCACAACGGCCCGCGCGGGCCGCGCCGGTCACGGCCGGGCCGCCGGACCAGCGCCCCCGCCACGAGCTGGCAGCACGCCGCGACGAGCACCGCCCGCGCGGCGGCCTCGTGCAGCACGAGCGACTCGTAGTGGCCGTTGAGGTAGCTGCCGGCCAGCACGGTCTGCAGGACGGCCAGCGCGGCCAGCGCGGTGGCGCTCGCCCGCAGCAGGATCAGCGGCCGACGGGGCGCGGGGGCCACGGGAGGACTGCTCATGGGTGGGCTTCTCTCTGCTCGGCCGTGAGGCGGGAACCGGTGCGGGAGGGTGCGAAGGGGCTGCGGAACGACGACGGGAGGAACGGCGGCGGGAGGAACAGCTGCGGAACCGGTGCGGAACGGGTGCGGGAAACGGCCCGGCGGGCCTGGCGGAGGGGAAACGGCAAACGCCTCCGGAGGCGGCTCGGCCCCGGACGGCGCGGCCGACACCGTAACCGACCGGGCTCCCGGATCCGTGGCGCCGAACCGGGGGCAGGTCGATCACCACCCCGTTGCGCCCGCCTGGGCCGGAGCCCTCACCCGAACGGGCGGTACGCCACCCGCGCGCACCGCCCGTCCCGCCACCCCGAGGCCCACACCCCCACCCCTCGGCCCACTCGAACGGGCGGTGCGCCACCCTCGCGCACCGCCCGTCCCGCCGTCAGGAGCCCCCAGGGGTCCGCGCTACTGCCGGCCCCCGCCCGCCGCCACCGGGTGGGCGCGCAGCAGGAGGCGGGCCGGCAGGCCGGTCGAGCCGAGGCAGAGCAGCACCGCTCCGGCGGCCAGCGGCAGCGCGAGGCCGACCGGGATGTGCGGCGCCGAGCCGGTGATGCCCCGGGTGATCGGCAGCAGGGTGACCCAGGCGATCACCGCACCGACCGCCAGCCCGGTCGCGGCGACCAGCAGGGCCTCCCAGCGCATCATGCCGCGCACCTGACGGCGGGTCGTCCCGGCCAGGCGGAGCAGCGCCACCTCCCGGCGGCGGTCCAGCACCGTCATCGCCAGGGTGTTGGCGGCGGTGACGGCGGCGAAGCCGCCCAGCACACCGGCCATCACCGCGTTCGCCCAGGCACCGATCTCCTGCGCCTTGTCGGCCTGGGCGACGAAGCCGGCCCGGTCGGCGACGGTGGTCGCGCCGGCGCCGGAGAGGTTGCCCAGTGCGGCGGCCACGGCGGCCCGGTCGGCACCGGGGGCGTCCGCGACCAGCAGCTGGCTGTCGTAGCCGGCGGTGACGTGCTCCGCGACGGCCGCCCGGGGCAGCAGCACCTGACCGAAGCCGAGGCCGCGCTCGTAGGTGGCGACCACGGTGGGCTTGACCGGGGTGCCGTCACCGAGCCAGAGCGGG
The DNA here is from genome assembly GCF_040630835.1 of Kitasatospora sp. NPDC005751. Classification (NCBI taxonomy): domain Bacteria; kingdom Bacillati; phylum Actinomycetota; class Actinomycetes; order Kitasatosporales; family Streptomycetaceae; genus Kitasatospora; species Kitasatospora sp. NPDC005751. Next base: position 51,810 of record NZ_JBEXYC010000013.1, on the reverse strand, counting down.
GCGCGGTCGCCGACCGTGACGCCGAGGGCGTCGGCCAGACCGGCGTCCAGGGCGACGGTGTCGGCCGAACGGGCGAGCTCGGCCAGCGAGCCGCTCTTCACCCCGAGGTCGAGCACCGCGGGGAGCTTCGCCGGGTCGCCGCTGATGCCGAGCGTGTTGGCGGTGCCGAGCACGCTGCCGTCGCGGTACACCGTGCTGGTGCGCAGCACGCCGACGGCGGCGTCCACGCCGGGCACCTTGGCGGCGCGGTCGGCGCTGCCGGCGGGCAGGCCGGGGCCGGTCGAGCCGACCACGTGGTCGGCGGTGATGCCGGTGCGCACCTGCTCGCCGGTGACGTGGGTGATGGTGCTCTGCATGAAGAGCAGGGTGCCGCAGAAAGCGGTGACCATGACGATCGGCGTGATCGCGGAGGCCAGCCGGCGGGCGTTGGCCCGGGTGTTGTCGACGGCGAGCGAACCGGGCGCGCCGGCCCCGGCCCGCAGCGGGAGACCGAACACCCCGGCGGCGACCCCGGCCACCCAGGGACCGAGCAGGGCGACGGCCATCAGGAAGCACATCACCACGCCCAGGGCGGTGTTGGCGGCCTTCGAGCCGTCCAGGCCGGCCGCGACGGCGGCGAGCGAGACACCCCCGGCGGCGAAGAGCAGCCCGACCACGGTCCGGACCGTGCCGGGGCGGCCGGCCTCGACCGCCGCCGCGCCGAGGGCCTGGCTGGGCCGCAGCCGGGACGGGCGGCGGGAGGCGAAGAAGCCGGCGGTCAGCGCGGCGATCGTGCAGGTCGCCACGGCGGCGAGCATCGGGATCGGGCCGACGTCCAGCGGCACGGCCGCCGGGACGGCGCCGCGGTCGGCCAGCTCGCCGAACCACCAGCGGGCCAGCGCGAGGCCGGGGAGGATGCCGAGGGCGCCGGCGATCGGTGCCACCAGCACCGCCTCGGTGGCGATGGTGCGGCGGATCTGGCGCGGGGTGGCGCCGATGGCGCGCAGCAGGGCGAACTCCCGGGCCCGCTGGCCGGTCGCCAGGGCGACGGTGCTCATCACGACGAACACCGCGGTCATGGTGGCGATGCCGCCGAAGGAGCCGCCGAGGGCGGTGAGCATGGTCCGGCTCTCGGCGAGCAGCGGCTGCTCGACGGCGCCGCGGGCGTCGCCGGTGAGCACCTCGGCGTCGCCGCCGACGGCCTGGCGGACCTGGGCGGCGAGGGTCTTGGCGGTGACGCCGTCGCGGGGGACGACGGCGATCGCGTCGACCCGGCCCGGGTGGCCGGAGATCCGGTCGGCGACCTGGTCGGCGAACCACGCGGTGGCGGCCGGATGCTGCGGGCCCGCCCCCGGGGAGGCGGCGAGGCCGGAGATCCGGTAGGTGCCGGTGCCACCGGGCCCGGTCAGTGCGAGGGTGGCGCCCGGCGCGAGGTGGGCGGCGTGCGCGGTGTCGACGTCCAGGACGACCTCGCCCGCGCCCGGCGCACGGCCCTCGACCAGCTTCTCGCCCGCTCCGGCGATGCCGAGGGCGGCGATGCCCCGGCCGGTCAGACCGGGCACGCCGGGGGCGGAGCCGGCCGGGATCGGGAAGGCGGTGTCCGGCCGGGCGGCCGCGACACCGGGCTGGGCCGCGATCCGCCCGGCCAGCGCCGCGTCGACCCGGGCCCGCTCGGGGACGGGCAGGCTCTCGACGTCCTCGTCCCCGCCGGTCTTGACGGTGATCTCGACGGCCGCGTCCGGCGCGACCAGCACCGGGGCGGCGGCGTAGCGGCTCGGCGGCACGCTCGCGGTGAGGCCGGTCTGCAGCAGCGTGCCGCAGGCCGTCACGATGGCCGCGCCGAGCAGCAGGGCCAGGAAGGTGCCGACGAAGGAGGCCGGCCGGAAGCGCACCGAGGCGCGCGCGAGTCCGTTGCTCATGCCGCCGCTCCGACCGGGCGCGCCGCCAGCGTGACCATGCGGTCGGCGACGGCGTTCGGGTCCGGGTGGTACAGCTCGCCGGCGAACGCGCCGTCGGCGAGGAACACGGCGCGGTCCGCGAAGGAGGCCGCCACCGGGTCGTGGGTGACCATGACCACGGTCGCGCCCATGGTGTCCACGGCGCGGCGCAGCAGGCCGAGCACCTCGTGCGCGGTGCGGGTGTCCAGCGCGCCGGTCGGCTCGTCGGCGAAGACCACGTCCGGGTCGGTGATCAGCGCGCGGGCGATCGCCACCCGCTGCTGCTGGCCGCCGGAGAGCTGGCCGGGCCGCCGGCCGGCGTGCTCACCGAGACCGACCTGGGCGAGCAACTCCCGTGCCCGGGCGCGGTCCTGGCGCTCACCGGCGAGGCGCTGCGGGAGCAGCACGTTCTGCTGGACCGTCAGCGAGGGCAGCAGGTTGAAGGACTGGAAGATGAAGCCGATCCGGCTGCGGCGCAGCTTCGTGAGCCGGTTCTCGCTCAGCCGGGTGATCTCCTCGCCGCCGAGGTAGACCTCGCCGCCGTCCGGGCGGTCCAGGCCGGCCGCGCACTGCAGGAAGGTGCTCTTGCCGGAGCCGGACGGCCCCATCACCGCGGTGAAGCTGCCCCGGTCCAGCGACAGGTCGATCCCGCGCAGGGCGTGCACGACGTCGCCGCCGCGGCCGTAGCTGCGCCGTACCGCCCGCAGCTCGATCGCTGCGTGGGCGCCGGGGCGGCCGTACGGCTCGGTCTGGGGGTGCTGGCGGCGTGCCATGGAGGGGCCTTCCTTCGGGAATCGTCGCTGGTCGTCGACGTGTTCCAGCCTAGGAAGGGCGGGTGCTCCGAACCATGGAGGCCGCTGGCGGACGGACCGGGGGGTTATCCCCACCCCGTTCCCCCCGCCTTGCCCCCGGCCCGCAGCACCGGAGTTCTTTCGGGGTCCGTCCGAGTTCTACGGACCGACGGAACTCTCGGGACCGGAGGAGCGCTGCGGACCGGACCGGTGGGGCCCGGCTCAGAGCAGGTCGCCCTCGATCCGCCGGTACGCCGCGCACAGCGGCGCGAGGACGGGGTGGGCGGGGTCGAACGCCGTCCCGTCGATCGCGGCGATCGGCCGGACGCCGACACCCGCGTTGACCGCGAAGGCCGCCACGAACCGGCCCAGGCCGGCCGGGTCGACGCGCTCGCGCCGCTGCGGACCGGGGTGCGCGGCGGCGAGCAGCGCGGCGGTGACGCCGGGCAGCGCGGGGCCCTCCGGCCAGACCACCTGCCGGTCGTCGTGGAAGCCGACGTTCCAGGTGGCCCCCTCGGTGATCCGGCCGTCCTCCCCGGTCAGCAAGGCATCGTCGTAGCCGTCGAGTTGGGCCTGCCGGCGCAGCCCGACCAGACCGAACAGGCCGACGTGCTTCACCTCGGGCAGCTCGCGCCGGTACGCGGCGGTGCGCACCCGCAGCGGCCCGGGGGCCGCGGCCGGGGCCGGGCGGGTGGTCACCAGCAGCCGGGGCAGGGCGGGCGCGGCCGGGCGCTCCAGCCCGAGGGCCGGATCGAACACGGTGACCCGGACGATCACCGGAGCGCCGTCCGCCGGGAGCACCCGGCGGATCCGCTGCCGGACCAGCTCCCGGTCCAGCTCGGCACCGAACACCGTCCGGCAGTCCCGGACCAGGCGGTCCAGGTGCAGGGCCAGTCCGCGCACCCGGCCGGACTCCACCCGCAGGGTGGTGAAGTGCCCGTAGTTCAGCAGCCCCAGGGCGGCCAGCTGCCCGGGGTCGGCAGGCGCGCCGTCGATCTCGATCTCAGCCATCCCCCGAGTCTCCCAGCCGTCCGGCCGCGGGTGTGCGCGGCCGTCGCGAACGGTGGTGGCGGCGCCGTCACGGCCCCTGCGGGGCAGTGCTCGGCAGCCGGTCGGCCGGGCCGGGCACCTGCGGGGCCCGGTCCGAATCCCGCAGGACCGGCCGCTCCGGCCCGGCGCCCTCCGGCCGGTGGGGGGAGACGACGCGCCGGCCGGCGTCGCGCGCGAGCCGCTCGAAGTGCTCGATCTTGTACGCGAGGCCCTCCGGCTCGCCGGTGTCGGACCAGCGCCAGGCCTCCGCCCACCACTGCGGACCGCGCACCAGCGGCCGGCCCGCCAGCGCGAGGTGCAGGGCGAGCGTCGAGCGGGCGAAGTCGTGCACCCACCCGTCGCTCTGCCGGTAGGCGGCCGTCTCGTCCAGGCGCAGCCACCGGCCCTCCCGCCCGGCGGCGAGCAGCGGCACCCAGCCGTGGCGGGCGTCGGAGACCAGCAGGAGCAGCCGGTCGTCCTCCTCGCGCACCCGGTAGGACGGCAGCTGCGGCATCCGGGCGAGGCCGAGGGCGTGCTTCCAGGACACCACCCAGAGTCCGCGCCGCAGGTAGTAGCGGACGGCGTGCTGCCAGGTCCAGTGCGCGTCCAGGCGGTAGCCGGGCATCCCCTCGGCCGCGGCCGCCCGGTACACCTCGTCGAGCACGGCGGCGGCGTGGCCGCGGCCGCGCGCGCCGGGGCGCAGGTAGAGCGAGGAGACGGCCAGTTGGCCCGGTCCCCTGGTCCAGTTGTCGACCGCCACCGTGCCGACCGGCGGACCGTCCCGGCCGTCCGGGCCGTGCACCCAGTAGCGGCGGCGGTAGAGCCCGCCGTCGGGCCACTCCCGGCCGCTCTCGCCGAGCCGTTCGCGCAGCCCGCGCTCGGCCTCCGGGGTCAGGGCGTCCGGGTCCACCCGCTCGCCCAGCTCGCCCTCGGCGCGGGACGCCACGTCCCAGAGCTCGAACCGCCGCCCGTCCCCGCCGTCCACCGTCCGCAGCCGGGGCACCGCCGCCAACCGCTCCTGCGCCCGCTCCACCGCGGCATCCCACGACCTCACCACGGGACCACGATAGCGAGCTTCGCCACCGAACGTGTTTCCGTCGTCACCGAACGTCAGGGCGAAGGTGGGCGGGCGACGAAGGTAGGGGAAACCCGACCCCAGGTCTCGACCTGGCCGTCATGACCCGGCCGTACTGCGCCGCTGGAATGAAGGGGTGCTGAATCACCGAGGCAGACGCGACCACCGCGACCGGGACCACCATCGCCCCGGGGGATCCCAACTCACCTACCGGGCGGGGTGGTTCGACCGGCGGGCACCGTGGTGCGCCGGTTGGCTGACCGCAGCCGGCTGGGCGGCGGCCTTCCCACTCGTCTCCGGGCTCGGGCCGCACCGCAGTTGGGGCGCCATCGCCGCAACGGGCTATCTGGGAGCGGCCGTTGCCGTACTCGTGCTGCCGTGGCGGCGGGCCCGCTCCTGGTCCGTGGCGGTGGCCCTGCTCGGGGCCCTGGCCCTGCCGCTGCTGCGGCTGGTGCTGACCGGTCAGGGGCAGAGCGAGGTCGCCGTCATCGAGCGGTCCGCGGAGCTGCTGATCCGGCACGGCACCCCCTACCTGGCCGATCCGCACACGGTCTCGGAGTACACGCCGTACCTGCCCGGCATGGCGCTGTTCGGGCTGCCCCGCGCGGTGCTGGGCGCACAGGAGTGGCCGGCCCGGCTGCTCGGGGACGCCCGGCTCTGGTGCGCCGCCGCGTTCCTGGGCTGCCTGTTCGCGGCCGGCCGCCGGCACCGGGCCGGGCTCGCGGCGCTCACCGCCTCGCCGCTGGTCGCGCTGCCGCTCTGCGTGAGCGGCGTGGACCTGCCGATGACCGGCCTCTGCTGCCTGGCCCTCGCCCTGGCCGCCCGGGACCGCCCCGGCGCCGCCGGGCTGGCGCTCGCCGCGGCCTGCGCGCTCAAGTGGACGGCCTGGCCCGCGGTCGCGGTCGTCGCGGCCCTGCTCGCCGCCACGGCCGGCCGGCGGGCGGCGCTGCGCGCCACGGCGGTCGCGCTGGCGGGCACGGCCGTCCTCGTCCTGCCGGGGGCGCTGCGCTCGCCCGGCCCGATGTTCCACCAGGTGTTCGCCTTCCCCACCGGACGCGGCCCGCTGCCCACCCCGGCGGGCAGCCCGCTGCCCGGCCGGCTGCTCGCGGACCTCGGCCCGGCCGGCTGGTACGCCGCCGTGACGCTGCTGCTGCTCGGCGGACTGGCCGTCGCCGCCTCGCTGGTGCTGCGCCCGCCCCGGGACGCCGTCGGCGCCGCCGACCGGCTCGCCCTCGGGCTCTGCGTGGCCTTCCTGCTCGCACCCGCCGGGCGGTTCGGCTACCTGGCGCTACCGCTCCTGCTCACCCTCTGGGCCCGCTCGCAGGCCCGCCCCGCTCCCCGCACCGGCGCCCTCGTCGACGCGCCCACCGATCCCCGAACCAATCCCCGAACCGATCCGCTCACCGATCCCCGAACCGAGGTTGCACCGACCCCATGGCCGGCACACTCATCGTCACCAATGACTTCCCGCCCCGGCAGGGCGGCATCGAAACCTTCGTCCACGCCCTGGCCACCCGTCTGCCCGCCGACGAGGTCGTCGTCCTCACCTCGGACGAGCCCGGCGCCGCCGCGCACGACGCGGCCCTCCCCTTCCCGGTGATCCGCGACCGGTCCCGGACGCTGCTGCCGACCGCCAGGGTCACCCGGCGGGCCGCCGAGATCGCCCGCGCGCACGGGTGCGACCGGGTCTGGTTCGGCGCCGCCGCCCCGCTCGCCGCGATGACGCCCGGGCTCCGGCGGCAGGCCCCCGGGATCGCCCGCACGGTCGCCACCACGCACGGCCACGAGATCTGGTGGGCCCGCACCCCAGGCGCCCGCCGACTGCTCCGGCGGATCGGTGACCACGTCGACGTGGTCACCTACCTCGGCGAGTACACCCGGGCGCGGATCGCCCCCGCGCTAGGGCCCCGGGCCCGGCTGGAACGGCTCGTGCCGGGTGTGGACGCGGATCGCTTCCGGCCGGCGGGCGCGGGCGCGGCGGGCGCCCCGGACACCGGCGCGCCGATGATCCTCTGCGTGGCCCGGCTGGTCCCCCGCAAGGGTCAGGACGCCCTGATCCGGGCCCTCCCGCTGATCCGGCGGACGGTGCCGGGGGCCGTCCTGGTCCTGGTCGGCCGGGGCCCGGACGAACGACGGCTGCGCGCCCTCGCCCGGCACCACACCGAGCCCGGCTCGGTGGTCTTCGCCGGCGGCCGGGAGCACGCGGCGACACCCGCCTACTACGCGGCGGCGGACGTCTTCGCGATGCCGTGCCGCACCCGGCGGGCCGGTCTGGAGGCGGAGGGCCTGGGCATCGTCTTCCTGGAGGCGGCGGCCGCCGGGCTGCCGGTGGTCGCGGGCCGGTCCGGTGGCGCGCCCGACGCCGTCCTCGACGGGGTCACCGGCGCCGTCGTCGACGGCCGGAGTCCGGCCGCCGTCGCGGACGCGGTCGGCCGCATCCTCGGCGCCCCGGCGGCCGACCGCGCCCGGATGGGGGCGGCGGGACGGCGCTGGGTCCGGGCGCAGTGGTCCTGGGAGGCCTCCGCCCGCCGCCTCGCGGAGCTGCTCGACCCGGCGGGCGCGGACGCCGCCGCCCCGGAGGGGTCCGTCCGCCGCGGGTGAGGCGGCACCGCCCGCTGGGTCGGGCGGGTCCGCACCCGCTTCCGGAGGGGCCCGCCCCGGACCTACTCCCCCCGCAGGTGCGCCAGCACCGCCAGCACCCGGCGGTTGCCCTCCGCCGGGTCGAGGTCGAGCTTCATGAAGATGTTCCCGCAGTGCTTGACCACCGAGGCCTCGGTGATGCCCAGCCGCCCGGCGACGGTCTGGTTGTTCAGCCCCTCCGCCATCAGCGCCAGCACCTCCCGCTCACGCGGGGTCAGCCGGGCCAGTGGCCGGTCCGCCGCCTGCTGCCGGAGCAGGACCCGGACCACCTCGGGATCGATCACCGTCTGACCGGCCGCCACCCGGCGCAGCGCGTCCAGGAAGTCCGCCACCTCGCCGACCCGGTCCTTCAGCAGGTAGCCGAGCCCGGCGGGCTGCGCGCCCGCGGCGCCGAGCAGCCGGGTGGCGTACGGGGTGGCCACGTACTGGGAGAGCACCAGCACGGGCAGGCCCGGGTGGCGTTCGCGCAGCTCCAGGGCGGCCCGCAGGCCCTCGTCGTGGAAGTCCGGCGGCATCCGGACGTCGGTGAGCACGAGGTCGGGGCGGTCCGCGTCCACGGCGGCGGCCAGCGCGGCCGCGTCGCCGACCGCGGCCACCACCTGGTGGCCGCCACGGGCCAGCAGCTCGACCAGCCCGGCCCGGAGCAGCACCGCGTCCTCGGCGATCACGATCCGGAGCACGGCACCTCCACCCGGAGCCGCGTCGGCCCGCCGATCGGACTGGTCACCATCAGCCTCCCTCTCAGAATCGCGATCCGGTCGGCCAGGCCCTGCAGCCCCGCCCCGGCGGCCGGGTCTGCCCCGCCGCGGCCGTCGTCCGTCACCTGGAGCACCAACCGGCCGTCGTCGACCCGGCCGTGGACGGTGACCGCGGTGGCCCCGCTGTGCTTGGCCGCGTTGGTGAGCGCCTCGGTGACGGTGAAGTAGGCCGTCGTCTCGACCGGTCCGGGCAGCCGGTCCGGCAGGTCGATGTCCACCGCGACCGGGACCGGGTGGCGCAGCGCGACCTCGGCGACGGCGGCGGCCAGCCCGTGGTCGGTGAGCACCTGCGGGTGGATGCCCCGGACGAGGTCCCGCAGCTGTTCGAGCGCCTGCCGGGCCTCGCCGCGCGCCCGGTCGACCAGTGCGAGCGCCGGGTCGTCGTCCGCCCGCCCGCGAAGCTCGTACGCGGCCAGCCCGAGGGTCATGCTGAGGGCGACGAGCTGTTGCTGGGCGCCGTCGTGCAGATCGCGTTCGATCCGCCGGCGTTCGGCCTCGAAGGCGTCGACCAGGCGGGCCCGCGAGCGGGTGAGTTCGAGGACCTGTCGACCGAGGCCCTCCGGCCGGGGGCCGAGCAGGAACCGGACCAGCCGGACCCGGCCGGCGGTCAGCAGCGCGCCCGCGTACCCGCAGAGCAGCAGGCCGCCCAGTCCGACGGCGGTCGCGGGGAGGGCGGCGGCGGGACCGGGGACGGCCCGGCCGGGGATCAGCATCACGGTCTCGGGGGCCAGCGCCCAGACCACCAGCGGGCTGACGACCAGCGCGCCGCAGAACACCAGCAGGGCCGTGAAGGCCAGGTCGACGACGCTCAGGACCAGGGCGAACAGGGCGGTGTAGCCGAGCTCGCGCCAGGTGGCGCGCTCACGCAGCCTGGTCCGCAGCCGGGCCCGCCGGCCGACCCCGGGCAGCGCGCGGTGCGGGTCGGGCACGGGCACCGGCTCCACCAGCCGCAGCCGGCGGCGCTCCAGCGCGCCGACCGGGATCCCGGCGAGCGCGACGCCCAGCAGGACCACCAGGCCGACCCCGACGACGGACAGCCCGGTGCCGATCAGCAGCAGGGCGGCGAGCAGGGCCAGCAGCAGCGGCCCGAACACCGCACCCCCGAGCACGTGCCCCCAGCAACGCCACGGGGTGGAGGTGAACGGGAAACGCAGCGGGCGCGCCCGCAGGGCCGCCAGGACCGCGACGGCCTGCCGCCCCTCCGCCACCCCCCGGTCCGCCCCCATCCGGCCACCCTAACCGACCACCCCGCACCCGCCCCGACCTGCCCTTCCACCCCCGCACCCCCGCCCAGGCCCCCGAACCGCCCACCTGACACGACCCCGGGGCCCGTCAGCCGCGCAGGGGGACGCCGTCGAGGACCACGCCGACGATGCTGGTGGCCGGGACGGCGCCCCAGAGGCGGGAGTCGGTGCTGAAGGCGGGGTTGTCGCCGAGCAGGACCACCTGGCCGCCGGGCACGACGGTGGTGCCGGCCGCGGCGCGGACCGGGTCGGGCACCGGGTCGCCCGGCAGGGCGGCGAGGCGCTTCACCAGGAGCCGCCGCGGGCGGCGGCCGGCCGGGTCGGCGGGGAGGTCCAGGTCGGCCGGGGAGACCACGACGATCCGGCCCGGCCGAAGCCGCGCCCAGCTCCGGCGCAGGACCAGGACGCGCTGGCCCGGCCGCAGGGCGGGGGCCATGCTCGGCCCGGAGACCACGACGACCGACAGCGCGGTGCGGGCCAGCGCGGCGACGACCACCACCACGGCGGCGATCGCGCCGCCGACGGCGAGGAGCAGTTGCGTCATGGGGGTCTCCTACGGAACCGGGCCGGCCGCGGGCTGGTAGCCCTCGGCCTGGAGGGTGAACAGTTCGGCGTAGCGGCCGCCGAGCGTCATCAGGGACTCGTGGGTGCCCACCTCGGTGACCCGCCCCTCGGCGAGGACGACGATCCGGTCGGCGTCGCGGACTGCGGCGAGGCGGTGCGACACGATGACGCTGGTCGCTCCCCGGCGCAGTTCGCGCAGGCTGTCGTGGACCTCCTTCTCGGCGGCCGCGTCCAGCCCGGCGCTGGGCTCGTCGAGGATCATCAGGTCGGCGTCCCGGCGCATGAACGCCCGCGCCACGGCGAGTCGTTGCCACTCGCCGCCGGAGAGCGAATGGCCCCAGCCGGTGCCCGCCCCCTCGGGCAGGAAGATCCGGCTGAGCAGCGCGTCGTAGCCGCCCTCCAGCCGGTCGATCCGGGCGTGCACCCCGGCGGCGCGGGCGGCCCCGGCGACCCGGGCGCGGTCCTGGAGGTGGTCGAGGCGGCCGAGGCCGATGTTCTCGCCCGCGGTGAGGTCGTAGCGGCAGTAGTCCTGGAAGACCGCGCCGATCCGCTCCCGGTAGGCCTCCGGCGTGAACTCGCGGATGTCGACGCCGTCCCAGAGGATCCGGCCGCGACCCGGGTCGTAGAGCCGGCAGAGCAGCTTGACCAGGGTGCTCTTGCCCGCGCCGTTGAGGCCGATCAGCGCGGTCACCGAGCCGGCCGGGACGGTCAGGTCGACGCCGCGCAGCGTCCACGGCGCGTCCTCGTGGTAGCGGAACCAGACGCCCTGGAACTCGATCGTCCCGCCGAGCCGGCCGGGTGCCAGCGGGACGGCGGGCAGGGCGAGGTCGGGTTCGGCGGTGCCCAGGGCGCGGTAGTGGGCGAAGGTGATGGCAGCCTGGTAGGCGGCCGCGCCGGTGCTAGCGAGCTGTCCGACGCCGGACTGGATGCCGGCCACGGCCGCCACGCAGACCGAGACCTGCCCGATCGACAACTCGCCCCCGGCGGCGGCCCGGACGGCCCAGACCAGGCCGAGCCCGTACACCGCGACGCCGAGCAGCAGGGCGGGCAGCCGGTGCCCGAGGCTCTGCCGGTCGGTGCGGTTCTCCGCCTCGGAGACCGCGACGAGTTCGGTCCGCGCCCGCTGCTTGAAGAAGTCCTGGAGGCCGAAGAGCCGGATCTCCTTCACCGCGTCGACGTCGGCGATCAGGCTGCCGTAGAACATCTGCCGGCGGTTGCGCGGCATGGTCTCGCGCAGCACGGCCGCCCGGCGGCGCCCGGCGGCGAGCTGGACGCGGATCAGCGGGAGCGTCAGCAGCAGGGTGAGCGCGCCGAGGAGCGGGTTCACCACGAACAGGGTGCCGAGGAAGCCGGCGACCGTCAGCAGCGCCTGTAGGCTGCTGAACGCCGAGCCGATGAGCAGGTCGGGGGCGATGCCGCCGGCCTGCTGGGCGAGCCGCAACTCGTCCTGGAAGCGCGGGTCCTCGAAGCGCCGCAGACCGGGCAACCGGTTGACGGCGTCGAAGAGTTCCTCCTGCACCCGCAGCCGGACGGCCCGGCTGCTGCGGGCCCGGGTGAACTCGCCGAACGCGGGGGCGAGCGCCAGCCCGAGGCTGGCCGCGATCAGCAGCGCGCAGGTGCGGACGGGCACCCCGGCGGCGGCGCCCGTGCCGGCGGGCCCGGTGAGGTCGTCGAAGAGGTCGCTGACCAGCAGCGCCGTACCGGCCGGCAACAGCCCGGCCACCAGGCTGGTGAGCAGCGAGAGCAGCAGGGCGGCCGGGCTCGCGCGCCAGGCGAGGGCGCAGGCGGCGGCACCCGAGCGCAGGGCCCGCCGGCCCTCCGCCGGAACGGCGGGGCGGTGCCCGGCAGCCCCGGCGGGCGACGGGCCGGCCATCGGCCCGGCAGGCGTCCCGGGGGGCGCTCCGGGAGGCGTCCCGGTCACAGCGAGGCGGGGGCGACGGTGAGTTCGGCCGGGAGGAGGCGGTTGGTGATCCGCCCCGCCGCGTCGATGTCCACGTAACTCGGCCAGCGGACCACGCCGAACGCCTCGGCCACCGAGCCCTCGGCGACCCCGGCGGGCTCGACCACCACCCGTGCCACCGGTTCGAGCATCGCGACGAGGTTGTCGCCGACCGGGCCGGTGCCCTTGACCACGGCCACCACCCGCTCCCGCCCACCGGGGTAGGCCGTCACGGCCTTGACGAAGTCCGGGGCCTGTTCGAGGCACGAGCCGCAGGTGGTGGAGAAGAATCCCACTACTGCCCGGTCACCGGTCAGGTCGTCACCGGAAAACGGACCACCGGAATGCGAGACGGCCCGGAAAGCGGGCATCGGCGCGCCGTCCGGGATCTTGTTCTCCGGAATAGACACACCGCTCAGAATGCTGCCCGCAGCACCACCTTGGGAGGCTCCGTGGGAATGACCGTGGGCATTTCCGTGGGACACCAGGGTGATTTTCCTGGCCAATACCAGGGTCAGTAGAAGATTGAATACCGAAAGGCAGCCGACCAGAATGACGGAGACCGTGGTCATGGTTATCTGTTCCTCGTTCCGGCGCGGTCGTGCGCGCGGGGATGGGGGCGCCCGGAAAGCCCCGGGGAAGCGGGAGCCCGGGGAAGGCGGGTGCCGGTCAGCGGGCGGCCGAGAAGAGTTCCACCAGGGTGTCGGTGGCGATGATCAGGATGCTGGCGAAGGCCGCGACCAGCAGGGCGACCGCCACCCCGGCGGCGGCGAGGCCGCCGGGATCGGACGCGGTGCTCGCCGACAGGCCGGCTCCGGCGATGGCGAGCAGGACCGCGTTGCGGACCACATGGGCCCGGTTCACGGGCACCCCGGAGGCCCCGAAGCACGAGCAGGAGACGTCCAGCCCGCGCCGCAGGACGGAGACCAGCACCACCGCGAAGGCCGCGAACATCCCGCCGGCGAGCGCGAACCCCCAGGTCGCGAGGGGCTTCGACGCCCACACCAGGAGGCCGGCGGCGACCTCCACCACCGGGACGGCGGCCGCGACGGCACCGGTCAGGCGCCCGGGCACGACGGACATCGCGCGCAGGGCGGAGGCGAACTCGCGCGGCGCCCGGAACTTGGCCAGCGCGGAGACGGCGAACACGGCCGCGAGCACGCAGCGGCCGCCGAGCAGCAGGTAGGCAGTCATGGCTCCCCCGTCACCGGCGCCCCCGCCCGGATGGGCGGGGGCGCCGGCGGACTTGTGTGTCAGTCGGCCGTCGTCGTCACGGCGAATGGATCGCCGGGACGGGGATCAGCAGCCGCCGATGATCCCGTAGGTCTCACAGGACGGCGCGACGGCGCAGTTCCAGGAGCAGCACGTGCGGACGTACAGAACCTCGCCGGAGCACCAGGAGCTGGTGCCCGCGGGGCACGCGCAGTACGCGTCCGCGGCCTCCTCCTTGAGGCCCCGGGAGAAGGTGCGGTCCACCAGGTTGAGAATCGCCTGAACCATTTGTTCCTCCACGCTGCGATAGCTGGACAGGAGCGGCTTTGCACTTACGGACGAGATCTCGTGTCGGGAAACGTAACCGACACATGAACAGCTTGTCTAGACCAACTTCGATCACGTTCGAAACGGGTGCGGACCACGCTCGGAACCGGAGCATCCGGTTCCATCGAAGGAAATCGGGGCGGCAATCACGACGTACGGAAAGGGGACGGAAAGGGGGCACAAAAGGGGTCAAGGGCGGATCCGGGAGGGGGGTCGGGAATGCCCCGGAATCCAGGGCCGGGCCGGAGCGACCACCGGACGTCCGGTCGGCCGGCCCCGGGAAGCGCCGCCGGGGCCCGGTGAAGGCTTGACCGTCCCATTGGTTGACGGCGGTTTCCGGACAGGTCTATACCAGTGGAGGCCGTCCGCACGCTCCCCCCGTGGCACGGCTGTCGCGCCCGACCGCGTCTCCCCCACCTCGACGCGGGCGGGCCTTCCCCCGCCGTTTCCTGGAGAGGTTCCCGATGGAACGCGCTCTTCCCCCACAGCAGTTCACCCCACCGACCGGACCGCGGGCCCGGCCCTCGCACCGCACGCCCCGGGCCCGCCGGGCCGCGGTGGCGGTGGCCGGGGTGCTCGGCCTGGTGGCCGGCGCCGCGGCCGCGCTGGCCGGCGGCGGCGCCGCCGCGGCCGACGTCACCGCCCCGGCCGCCGGGATCGGCAGCAACTGGTACGCCTCGGCGCCCTACCTGATGCCCGAGGACAACAGCCCGCCGGACGCCGCGGCGGTGATGGACGCGACCGGCCAGAAGGCGTTCCAGCTGGCGTTCATCCTGGACAAGGGCGGCTGTTCCCCGGCCTGGGGCGGCACCTCCTCGATCGACACCGACACCACCATGCCGGCGGTGATCCAGACCATCCGGGCCAAGGGCGGGGACGTCTCGGTCTCGGTCGGCGGCTACGGCGGCAACAAGCTCGGCCAGGGTTGCGGAACCCCGGAGGCCACCGCCGCCGGCTACCAGAAGGTGATCACCAAGTACCAGCTGAAGGCGATCGACTTCGACCTGGAGGAGCCGGAGTACGAGAACACGGCGGCCATCCACAACGAGATCGGCGCGGCCCGGATCCTCCAGCAGAACAACCCCGGGCTCTACATCTCGATCACCACCGCCGGGACCGGGGCGGGCACCGGGTGGTTCGGGCAGCAGATGCTCAACGAGGCGAAGGCGCAGGGCTTCACCCCCGACAACTACTCGATCATGCCGTTCGACGGCGGCTTCAACGGCGCGGCCGCCCAGACCGCCGCCCTGGTCGCCTTCAACGGGATCCTCCGGACCACCTTCGGCTGGACCGAGGCCCAGGCCTACGCGCACGAGGGCGTCTCGCTGATGAACGGGCGCACGGACGCCGCCGAGTACTTCCGGCAGGCGGACTTCCAGACCGTGCTGGACTTCGCCCTCGCCCACAAGCTGGCCCGGTACACCTACTGGTCCGTCAACCGCGACCGCCAGTGCCCGGGCACGGTCGACCCTGGGCTGTCCGGGTCGTGCTCCAGCGTGGCGCAGAGCGACTGGGACTTCACCAAGTTCACCGTGCGGTTCGCCGGCGCCACGCCGCCCACAACCCCGCCGACCTCGACGCCGCCGACCACCCCGCCGACCACGCCCCCGACCACGCCCCCGACCAGCAACCCGCCGGGGGCCTGCGCCGACCCGGCCTGGAGCGCCACCACGACGTACACCAACGGCAGCAAGGTGTCCTACAGCGGCCACAAGTACCACGCCAAGTGGTGGACGCTCAACGAGAACCCGTCGGCCAGTGGACAGTGGGGCGTCTGGTCCGACGACGGCCCCTGCTGACGCGGGGCCGCCCGGTGGGCCCGCCGCCGCTCCCGGCGGTGGCGGGCCCACCGTCACCTCACCGCTCCTGCGCGCCGATCCGCTCGCGCAGGCCGGTCAGGATGCCGGCCGCCTCGTGCAGTCCGAAGCCCCGGCAGCGCTCGGCGGCGGCGGCGAGACGGGCCCGGGCCTGCTCCCTCCGGCCGAGGTCGGTGCCCTCGATCAGCCCGGCCAGCCGGACGGCCTCGGCGCGCGGCGTCTCGGCCGGCTCCCCGCCCGCCTCGTAGGCGGTGACCGCCGACTCGGCCTCGGCCAGTGCCTCCTCGTGCCGCCCGGCCACCGCGTACACCCGGGCCCGCTCGTAGTGGACGGCGCCGCGCAGGTACCAGGGGGTGTGCGGCTCGCCGTCGCGCTCGGCGGCCTCCCGGACGGCGTCCGCCTCGGCCAGCCGCTCCAGCGCCTCGGCCAGCCCCCCGGGGCCCTGCCGCTGCATGGTGATCCGGGCGAGATCCCGGAGCATACCGGCGATCTGGTCCGGCCTCGGCGCCTTCGCGTGCGAGGCGAGGGCCCGCTCGCGGGCCGTCCGGGCGGCCTCCCAGCGGCCCGCCTCGGCCAGCGCGAGGACGGCCTCGCCGGCGACCACGGTGTGGGTGTGCTGCTCCTCCCAGCCGGCCACCTCGTCGGCGAGCCGCAGGTACTCCTCCGCCGAGTCGCGGAACTCCTCCAGCGCGAACAGTCCGCGCGCGAGATCCAGCCGGGCCTGCGCGAGCATCCGCTCGTCCAGGTCGGGCGCGGCCGGGTCGAGCAGCACCGACTCCAGGACGGCGACCGCGTCGGCCGCCCGGCCCGCGTCCCGCAGCAGGTCGGCGAGCTGGAGCCGCACCTGGGCGGCCTCCTCGGCGCCCGCCGGACCCTTGCGGTCGAAGCGCGCGGCGGCCTGCGAGAGCGCCCGGACGGCCGCGCCGTCGTCCCCGAGGTGGGCGCAGGCGTGGCCGAGCATCATGTACGTCGCCCCGAACGGGTACGAGTCGTCCGCCCAGCGGGTGGCCTCGGCCAGCGCCCGGTGGAAGACCTCGACGGCCTCGGCCCGGTCGCCGTTCTGCAGCAGCACCTGGCCGAGCAGGCCGAGCACCCGCGGCGTGTGCCAGGGCAGTTCGGCTTCGTCCAACTGCTCCAGGGCGCCGCGCAGTTCGGCCACCGCCTCGGCCATCCGGCCCTGCCGGGCGGCCACATCGGCGCCGTACTGGCGGGCGGTGGCCGTGCGCCGGAGCGAGCCCCGCTCGGTGCTCTCCCGCCGGTACGCGGCGACGGTGTCCTCGAAGCGCTCCAGCGTCCCGGCCGGGGGCTCGGGCAGCGCCCGGACGAGGTCGTGGTGGGCCGCGAAGGCCCGGCACTGCAGCACGATCAGGTAGTCGTCGGTCGTGATGGCCGGCCCGGCGGCTGCCGCGTCCGCAGCCGGCGGCGCGGCGAGCAGCGCCTCGGCCTCGGCCAGCGCCGCGTCCAGGGCGGGCCAGTCGGAGGTCGCGCCCTCGACGTCGCCGAGTTCGACCACCAGGGCCCGGGTGCGGACCGCCAGGGCACGCCCGGCCAGCCCCGCCCGCTCGAAGAGGTCGGCCGCCTCCAGCAGCGCCGCCCGGCCGCCCGTCCAGTCGTCCCGCTCGATCGCGGTATGGGCCCGCTGCTCGGCGAGTTCGGCCCGCAGCCGGGCGGCGCTGCCGGCCGCCGTGCCCTCGGTGTGCCGGTAGTCCGCGGCGCCGAAGCGCTCGGCGACCCGCTCCCAGAGGCGGTCCCCGTCCGGGTGGCCCAGCAGGTGCAGCTCGCGGGCCCGGACGACCAGGTCGGCGAAGTCCGCCGGCTCCGGCTCGGCGGCCCGCGGCGGCGCCGCCGGGGTGGCCGGCGCGGCCGACAGCTCCGGGGTGCTCGCGGCCCGCACCCCGAGCGCGAGCGGCTCGGCGAGCAGCGGGCGCCGCTCCAGCCGGGCCCGCCGGCGCGCGCCGACCGCGTCGGTGCCGTTGCGGGCGTCGAAGCGGGCCGCCAGCGCGTCCGCCTCGGTGCGCAGGTGGGCGAGGAGCGAGTCCACCGTCCAGGCGGCGCCGGGCGGTCCGCTGACGGCGAGCCCGCCGTGGCCGCCCCGGGCCAGCCCGGCGATCAGCACCTCGACGCCGGTCAGGAAGTCGAGCCGGCCGGCCTGGTCCCCGGTGACGCCGAACAGGTCGCGGTTCTCGGCCAGGATCTCCAGGCCGCGCGGCTCGTTCCCGGACAGCGCGCAGAACTCCACGTGCAGGCCGACCGCCCGGGCCATCCCGGACTTGCCGCGGGCGAACCGGTAGCCGACCAGGTGGCTGGAGCGCGCGTCGTCCAGCCGGCCCTCGCGCAGCAGCGGCAGCAGCGCGTAGGCATGGCTGAGGTAGGGCTCCTCGGCGCAGGTGCTCTCGCCCTCGAAGACCGGCCGCCAGGCGTCCAGCGCCCGCCGGTCGTCCCCGGACCGTACGTGGTGGCCCGCCTGGGCGCGGATCTCGCAGGCCCGGCAGTCGCTCAGTTCGCTGCGCGGCCGGGCCGCCCACAGCTCGAAGGCCTGCTCGGTGTCGATCCCGGTGTGCGCGGCCAGGTGGTACCGCTGCGCGTAGTACGGCTGGAGGCCGTGGCCAGCGGCGCGGTAGCGGTCGCGCATCTCGGTCTGCCAGCGGTGCACCGCGTCCAGCGGGACGTCGGGGGTGCCGAGCAGCGCGGTGGCCACCCACTTGAACCGCCAGAACACCTGCTGGCCGGCCCACTCGCCGAAGCCGTCGCGGTCGGTGTCCCAGAGCTTCAGCACCCGGGCGAAGACCACCGGGGTCTTGCTCCGCTCGCCGTCGTACTCGTAGGCCTCCATCAGTTCGAGCAGCGCCATCGCCCGGACCGCGGTGTCGTCGAACTGCTCGGCGGCGTCGACCAGTTCCTCCGCCGTCACGGTCCGCAGCCGGCCGTACGGGCGGGCGTCGTTCTCGCGCAGCGCGGCCATCACCGCGTCGACGCTGTCCAGTACGTCCACGGTCAGGACTCCTTCTGCGGGTCGGCGGCGTCACGGTCGGCGGCGTCACGGCCGGCGGCGGCGCGACCGGCGGCGGCGCGACCGGCCGACTCGTGGCCGAGCATCGCGTGGTCGAGCAAGCTGATGAACGACCGGTTGAGCAGGGCGCTCTCGCTGGACTTCAGCGGGCGGCGGGTGAGCAGCACGGCCTGCCCGTACAGCGCCTCGACGGCGGTGACGGTCAGTTCGCGGTCGCCGATCGAGGCGGCCCGGCGCACCAGCGGGTTGAGGTGGTTGAGCACCAGTTGGGCGCGCGGCGCCTCGGCGCGCAGCGAGCCGAGGATGTCGGCCCACAGGCCGTCGGCCTCGTCCGCGAGCTGGGCGCGGGTGCGCTCGTGCCGCGCCTCCCGGTTGTCCAGCAGCAGCGCGGGCGCGCTGGTCGGGTGGAAGCTGCGCAGCGCGACGTCGCAGTCGAACCGGCCGACCACCTCGCGGGCGACGGTGAGGAACGCCGCCGCGGCCAGCTCGGCCGCCGGGTCGACGGTGTCCAGGTGGGCGGTGACGGTGCCCGGGTCGAGGTCGGCCACCGACGTGCCGGGGCGGATCTCGGGCAGCCGGTGGACGAGGTCCCGGTCGTAGGTGTAGCCGCCGTTGACCACGCCGAGGCCGGCCGCGGCCGCGATCGGGGCGACCTGGCGGAACTCCTCGACCGTGCGCGTCACCAGGACGACCGGGTGGGCGCGGGCGAACTCGTCCAGGGTGACATTGCCGTCGGTCGTCTCGAACGGCAGCCAGGGCAGCAGCATCCGCAGCAACTCGTCGTCGTAGCGAGCGAGTTCCTTGACGGCGAGGTGGTGCACCGAGATGAAGCGGTGCAGCAGGGCCGGATCGCTGGCGGAGAGCCCGGTGAGCCAGTCCCGGATGCGCGCGCCGAGGGCGTCCCGGACGGCGGCGAGCGTCTCGTCCGCGTACAGGCCCTCGCGCGAGGCGGTGGGGCGCAGGCTGTCGGTGTCGACCACGCAGCGGACGAAGAACGCCCAGTCGGGCAGGAGTTCGTCGGCCTGCTCGGACAGCAGCATGCCCTTGAGGTGGACCCGGTGGCCGGAGCGGCGGGACGGCGGCACCGCGTCCGGCAGGACGTAGGCGACGCCGCGCAGGCCGACCAGCGGCAGGTCCAGCTCGATGGTGTCCAGCGGGGTGAAGTCGAAGGTGGTGCGGCAGTAGGTGGCCAGCGCCTCGCGGCGGGCCAGCGGGGAGCCGTGCCGCTCGGCCCACGGCGGGGTGCGGTTGACCCGGGTGGCGGTGCCGCGGCCGTCGACCACCGTCACCTCGTGGCGCAGCAGGCCGCCGAAGTCCCGGGCGAGCGCCAGGACGCGGTCGGAGCGGGTCCACTCGGCGGCGTCGGCGCGCGGCGCCAGCCGGACGGTGGTGCCGGGCTCGGGCTTGGCCTCCGGCGGCAGGGTGCGGATGGTGTAACGGCCGTCGGAGCCGCCGCGCCACTCGATGACCGGCGCGTCCGGGGTGGCGGCGGAGCGGGTGACGACGGTGATCTCGTCGGCGACCACGAAGCAGGCCAGCAGCCCGATGCCGAACTGGCCGATGAAGTCCCCGCGGGCGCGGGCCAGGCCGGCGCCGTCGAGGCGGCCGTCGGCGTCGCGCTTGGAGCTGCGGCCGATGGTGGCGAGGAAGGTGTGGACGTCGGCCTCGGTGAGCCCGATCCCCGTGTCGGTGACGGTGAGGTCCTGGTCGGCGTGGACGGTGATCCGGGCCGGCGAGGCCGGGTCGAGCGCCTGGCGGGCGGAGATCGCGTCGACCGCGTTCTGCAGCAGCTCGCGCAGGTAGACCCGGGGGCTGGAGTAGAGGTGGTGGGAGAGCAGGTCCACCAGGCCGCGCAGGTCCACCTGGAAGGTGTGCGCGCTCGTCGGGTTCTCGGAAGGGGACACCGCAGGCTCTTTCGATCGCATCGGGTGTGGGGCGGGAGGGGCGGGGCGCCGGGGCGCGGCCCGGCCGGGCGGCTGGACCGGACCGGCGGGTCGGGCTGTCGGGCCGGGCCGGTGGGCCGGGCCGGTGAACCGGACCGGTGGGTTAGCGGGCG
This sequence comes from Kitasatospora sp. NPDC005751, assembly GCF_040630835.1. Taxonomy (NCBI): domain Bacteria; kingdom Bacillati; phylum Actinomycetota; class Actinomycetes; order Kitasatosporales; family Streptomycetaceae; genus Kitasatospora; species Kitasatospora sp. NPDC005751. The sequence continues at coordinate 31,432 of NZ_JBEXYC010000013.1, read as the reverse complement.
CAGCGGTCCCGGTGGGCCCGGAAGATCTCGACGGGGTCGCCGGACAGGTAGTTCCACGGGGACTCGGTGACGGCGCCGTCGAGCGCCTCGAACAGGAGGTGCGCCGTCCTCGGCTGGTCGGCCAGCGAGAAGGCCATCGCGAAGGTGTTGAAGGCGGCCTTCCAGCCGCGCGGGCGCGGGTAGTCGGCGTGCAGCACGGACCGCCGCAGCGCCTCCTGGAGCGAGGCCAGGACGGCGGGCCCGGTGAGGTAGGCGTGGTCCTCGCCGTCCGGGAGGTCCAGCCAGTGCTCCAGGTGCGCGAGCGCGACCAGTTCACCCAGCGGACTGCCCTCGGGAGCGGCCAGCATCGCGGCGCGGGCGAAGGCGTGCATCTCCTCGTGCGAGCCGCCCCACTTGGCGCAGAGCTGCTGGAGGCGCTGCTTGTGCGAGCCGAGGTGGCCGGGGTCGCGGCGCAGCGCGGCCTCGAACCGGTACCGGGTGACGTCCGGGCCGAGCGAGGCGCCGCGGCCGCTGATCTGCAGGAAGTACCAGGGGGCGAGCCACCGGGGCTCCCGCTCGGCCACCTCGAACAGCTGCTCCTCGGCGGTGTCCAGCCGCTCGTGGAACAGCCGCCACTGCTCCTCGGTGACGTACTGGGCTCGCGCACCGGTGCGCGCCTCCCAGGCCCAGGAGACGTGCCGGGCGCCGGAGAGCAGCAGCGCCGGCGTGTCCTCGGGCCGGTCGGCGACGGCCCGGGCCGTCCACTCCTCCACCCCGGCGACGTCGGAGAGCGCGACCAGCAGCCAGGTGAGTTCGGCGCCGTCCGCGACGGCGGCCAGCGCCGGGCGCAGCGACGCCCAGTCCCCCGCGGCCGCCTGGGCCAGCATCAGCCGCAGCTCCTCGTCACCGTGGGCCGGGTCGAGCGCCGGCACCGCCGCCACGCGCGCGGCGGGGCGCCGGGCGAAACCGAACCCCCGACGGCCGTCGGCCCCGCCTCCGGCAGCGCCCTCGCCGGAACGGCGTCGGAAGAACGACATGGTGTGGCCCCCTCGAACAGCATCGGCTTCTTTCGTACGGCTGCGCACTGGCCGCCCCAGACGCAGTACATATCACGGGCGGACGACATCCCGTCCGCCGGGCCGGCCTCGAAGCCCAGGTCACGACCGTGGTGGGATACCCCTGCCTGGTATGTGGACGCAGCATCGCGCGGGGCGCGGCGGGCCGGCCGGTGCCCGGCGCCCGGGCACCGGCCGACGGGACCGTTCGAGGACCGGCGATCCGGCGCGGTGGCACGGTGCGCGCAGCCGGCGCGCGTCCTGTACGGTCGCCGGGTCGGTGCGGACGCGCTCCTGCTCGACGGTGCGCATCCGCGTCCCGCGCTCCAGGGGCTGCTGCGCCAGGGCCCGGCCGGCCTCCATGACCCGCGGGGGCGGCGGGCCGCCGGGTACGGAGGCCCGCGCCTCGGCAATGGCGGGTCCGAGGCGAGTTGGACCCGCTCCTGCGGACGAGCATGGCGGTCCGGTGCGTGAACGGTGAAGGGAGCCGGTCCGACCGGCCGCGCGACCACGGCAACGGAACGCGGGCGCACCGGAGTCGTCGCCGTACGACGGTGACATGTTGCTGCCAGTCAGAAGTGTGCCACCGGCGCTTCGGACCACGGGAACTGTCGATCAGTCACGCTGTCGTAGATGTACGTGATTCGCGTCCGGCTGGAGACGGCGGGTGGCCCCCCGCCCGTCCGACCGGTGGCGGCGGCGACCGTGCGGGACGCACTGGAGCGCGTGCTCCGGGAGCCGGCCCGGCTCGACCACGCCCGGATCCGGACGACGCCGGGAGCCCTGGACGCCGTGGCGTTCGTCTCGGCCCCCGGCCTGCTGGCCGCCGAGGCCGGGCTGCGCGCCGCCTGCGTGGAACTGTCCCACCCACAGGGCCCGTTGGCAGGCTGGCTGCTACGGCACTGCGAGGCCGACTCCTGGCTGGCGCTCGGCCTGCACGAGCAGCCGACGTACCGCTGAGCCCGGGCCCGGGCCCTGGGCCGACCGGCCCCGGGCCCGGGCTCGGGCTCGGGCTTGCGCTCGGGGCACCGGCACCCCGCGCACACGGGGGCCGGCCGCCCGGCCACCTGTCACGCGCTCACGCGCTCAGGCCACCGTCGGCGTGCGGAGCGAGGCGAGCGTCTCGGAGTACAGCATCTCCTTGATCTGCCCCCGGACCGGCCGGGTCTTGCCGGCCAGCGCGCGGGCCCGCTCGACCGCGGTCCCGAGCAGCGCGTCGAGGTCCGCGACCTCGTCGACGATCCCGGCCGCGAGCGCCTCGCCGCCGCCGTAGCGGCGTCCGGTGGTCATCGCCTCGTGGGCCGTCCCCGGCGCCAGCCGGGCCCGGATCAGATCCGACATGCCGCGCTGGAAGGGCAGGTCGAGATCCACCTCCGGCAGGCAGAAGTACCCCCGGTCGGCCCGCATCACCCGGACGTCGTGGGCCAGCGCCCACATCGCCCCGGCCGCGAAGGTGTGCCCGTTGAGCGCCGCGACGGTGACCACCGGCGAGGCCAGCGTCCGGGCGAGCAGCGCGTGCACCCGGTCCAGGTAGCCGGCGTACTGGTCGCCGTGGTCGAGCAGCCAGGCCAGGTCCAGACCGTTCGACCAGTACTTGCCGCTGCCCACCGTGACCAGCGCGCGCGGCCCCTGCGCGCCCTCCACCTCGTCGAACGCCGCCTCCAGGGCGGCGAGTCGGTCGGGGTGGAAGAGGTTCTCGTCGTCGGGGTCGAGCCGCAGGACGAAGACCTCGCCGTCCTGTTCCAGCTTCGGCATGCGTCGCTCCTTCGCGTAGTGGCGTCCCCGCCCGCGGGTGCGGGCGGGGCTCCGACGGCCGCGCCGGACCGGGTGGCCGCCCGCCGGCGGCGAACCGGTCCGGCCGCCCGGTCAGCTCCCGGGCCCGGCCAGCGTCAGCCCTTCGAGCTGCCCCTGCTCGTACGCGGCCACGATCGCGCGCCGCTGGAGCTTGCCGCTGCTGGTGCGCGGCAGCTGTCCGGGCTTCAGGTAGTGCACGTCCTCCGCCCGCACGGTGACGCCGATCGCCCGCACCAGGTGCTCGACGATCCGCGCCCGGCTGCCCGGCACGTCGTCCCGGGCCTCGCGGTCCACCTCGGTCAGGACCACGATGTCGGTGCCGATCTGCGCCACCGCGGTGCGGCCCTCACGAACGAACGGGAGCTGCTCGACCGCCTGCTCGAAGTCGGCGGCGAACAGGCTGCGCCCGCCCACCTTGATCCGGTCGCTGATCCGGCCGGTGATGAACAGCTCCCCGGCGTCCAGGAAGCCGATGTCCCCGGTGGCGTAGTAGCCGTCCGGCCCCTCGATCGACCCGGGGCGGTCGAAGTAGGCCTCGGCGAGGCTGCCGCCGGCCAGCTCGATCTCGCCCAGCTCGTGCTCGCCGCAGACCCGCCCGTCCTCGCCGCGCAGCCGGACGGCGAACTCCGCCATCGGCCGGCCGACCGAGATCGCCGGGACGCCGGACGGTGAGGTCACCACCCGGATCTCGCCGCCCACCGGTCGGCTGGCCACCAGCAGGACGGCCTCAGCCATGCCGTAGCAGGGCATGAAGACGTCGCGCCGCAGACCGGCGGGCGCCATCAGGTCGAGGAACGCCTCCAGGTTCGGCAGGTTGATCGGCTCGCTGCCGAGGTAGATCGACCGCATCCCGGAGAGGTCGAGTTCGGCGATCTCCTCCGGGTCGAGGTCCTGCATCAGCTTGAGCGAGTAGTCGACGGCGAAGTTCGGGATGACGGTGCCGATGGCCCGCTCCCGGCCCATGTGCTCCCACCAGCCGCGCGCGTCGAACAGGAAGGTCACCGGCTCGGCGAGCAGCAGGTCGCAGCCGACGGTGAAGCAGGACAGCATGCCGCCGACCAGTCCCATGTCGTGGTAGAGCGGCAGCCAGCTGCTGACCCGCTCCCCGGGCTCGCGGCCGTCGGTCCGGGTGATCATGGCCAGGTTGGCCCGGAGCCGGCCGTGGGTCACCGGGACGCCCTTGGGGAAGGAGGTCGACCCGGAGGAGAACTGCACGAACGCCAGTTCGTCGTCCCCGGGCGTCCGCAGCCGGGCACCGGCCCGGCGCAGGCCCGCCGGCGGCAGCGGCAGCGCCTCGACCGGCAGGTCGACGGCGGCCAGCGTGGGGACGCCGAGGATCCGGGCGGCGCCGAAGTCCGCCGCGACCCGGGCCAGGAACTCCTGGTAGCCCTCCCTCGGCGTGTTCAGCACGAAGGGCTTGACGGAGAGCGGCACCGCGCCGATCTCCATCAGCGCCAGGAACGCGAAGATCACCGGAACGGAGGTCTCGAACGGGAAGACCACCCTGGTTCCCGGTCCGATCCCCTGCTCCCGGAAGAAGTCCGCACTGGCGGCGATCCGCTCGGGGAAGTCCCGGTACGGCGTGAACTCCGCCGGATCGCCGTACTTCTCGTACAGGTGGAGCCCCCGCTCGGGCGGGCACTCCTGGTTGCGCTGGATGTGTTCGAGCACCGGACCCCTCCTACTCGTTCAGTTGCCGCTCGTTCATGGTTCGGTCGCCGCGTTCCGGAGCGGCGGTGTCCCGACGGGTCGTCAGGCCGGGGTGGAGGCGGCCAGGAAGTCCTGGAGGGAGACCAGGCAGCGCTGCTCCGCGTCCAGGAAGGCCACCGTCACCAGCGCGTCCACCGCCGGCCGGTCGGCCTCCGGAAGGTCGATCCGCTGCCGGAACCGGGCCCGGAAGGTCAGGCCCTCCTCGTCCCACTCCTCCTCCGAGGGGGAGACGAGCTCGGTCCGCACCTCGACCCGGCCGCGCGGGATCTCCGCCAGGTAGTCGATCTCGGTGCGGGCGACCACCGCGATCAGCCGGTCGCCGTGCACGAGCCCCTGCCGGCCGAGCCAGTCCCACCGCCCGGCCTCCAGGTACTCCAGCGCGACCGCGTTGTTGACGTGCCCCAGCGCGTCGAGGTCGTTGGGGCGCACCGGGAGCATGAGGCGTGATTCGCCGAAGAACACGTCGGACCGTCCGTTTTCGATCGTGCCGAAGGGCCCCGGCCGAGGAGCCGGGAGCCGGTGTACCGGGAGCCGCTGTACCGGGAGCCGCCCGGGCGGAGCGTCCTGCCCGGGCGCCCGGGTGCCCGGCCGCCGGGCCGGCGCCCCGCGCGTTCACCGCGGGGCGCCGGCCGGGGCCGCGGGGCGGCGTCAGCTGTCGAGGAGGTCCATCCAGGTGTCCTCGACCTCCTCCCGGGAGTGCACCTCGATCCCGGTGATCTTCTTCAGAGCGCCGCAGACCAGCTGCTCCTTCTTCTCCATCGCCTCGGGCCGGTAGCCGGTCTCGGCGGTGTCCAGGTGGTCCCACCAGTTGACGTGGGTCCCCCGGTCCTCCTTCTGGTCCCGGGCGCTGCCCAGGAGTTCGCCGTCCTCGCGGAGGAAGAGGTGGGCCACCGCGAAGGCGTCCTTGGCGTGGTACTCGCCGCTGTCCACCAGAGCCTTGGCGAACGACACGAAGTAGTTGCGGTGCTGGATCTCGTCGGCCGCGACCTGCTTGAAGATCCGGCGCAGGCCCTCGTCCTGGATCACGTGCTGGCACTGGCCGTAGTTGACGGCGGCGGTGATCTCGGAGATCGCGAGCAGCACCAGGGTGCGCAGCATGTCGTCGTCCGGGAAGACCTTGCGGAACGCGAGGAAGGTCTCGTCGTCGATCGGCTCCATCCCGCTGACGTCCGCCAGCCGGTTGAAGACCGTCTCGTGGTGGGCCTCCTCCTCGTTCCAGTAGCGGCTCCAGGTGCCGCACGCCTCCATGACCGCCGCGAGCGCCGGGTTGGTCTTCTCCCAGCGGCGCACCTCGGCCTCGGCCTGCCGCTCCAGGCGGTCGGCGCCCGGCTTGGTGGTCAGCTCGGCCCGGCCGGCGTTCCACACCAGGTTGCGGTCGAGCGGGGTGAGGCTGTCCAGGTCGACGGCGGACAGCATCTCGACGACGCTCCACCGGCGCGACTCGTGCAGCCGCTGCTGCTCCCAGGTCACGTCGACGAGGGACATCCCGCGCACCGTCACCGCGTCCCAGAGGTCGGTGATGATGGCCGGCGGCTCGGCGGGGACGACCGCCTTCCGGATCACCGGCTCCGTCTCGATGACGCTCATGCGGCCGCCTCCTTCGCCTTCTGCTTCTCGAACTCCTCCAGGAACACCTTCAGCACCACCGGGGTCGCGGTGTCGAGGGGCAGCGCGGGCAGCCGCACCCGCACGCCGTAGTCCTTGCGGAGACCGTTGGCGGTCCGGGCGAAGGCCTCCATCAGGTCAATGCTGTTGGTCATTTTGGGACTCCGGCCGATCACATCGGCCAGCGTCACGTCGTCGGCGAAAACTTCCTCGTCGGCGAGGCCGGCGTGCTCGCCGAATTTCTGCCGGATGTAGGACTCAACTTCGGGCGTCACCATGGCTCAGAATCATACAAGTTGGCGATTGTGCAGGCCAAGTGATGCGTGTTACACGAAAGTTGATGCATCATCAGATGTGCTTCGCACAAACACCGCTGGACCCCCGGTCGGAACCGGGGGCCGAGTCGCGGTATTGGTCGGGGAATTCGGCCGAAATCACCGGAGGCCCGGTGGATCGGCAGGCGCGTCGACCGCCGGGATCCGGCGGATCGTCACCGCGGCGAGCAGGGCGACGGCGAGCGCGAAACCGATCGCCAGGTACCAGGTGTCACGCGCGGCGCCGAGCGCGTCGGCCGCCGAGGCGGTCACCACGGAGACCGCGAGGGCCGTCCCGAGGACGGCGCCGAGCTGACGGAAGGCCGCGTTGGCCGCACTCGCGGTGGCCAGCCGGGCCGGTTCGACCCCGGCCAGCGCGACCGCGCCCAGCACCGGCCAGACCAGTCCGGCCCCGGTGCCCATCACCACCGCCCCGGGCAGCCAGTGGGTGAGGAAGTCGGGCCCCCGGCCGCCGCCCCAGAGCAGCAGCAGCGTGCCGCAGGCGTAGATCAGGCAGCCGGCGATCACCACCGGGCGGTCCCCGAACCGCTCCGCGAACCGGCTCGCCGGGCGGGCGACCAGCGCGGTGGCGATCGGCGGCGGCGTGGTGGCGAGTCCGGCCGTGATCAGCGACCAGTGCCAGTGTCCGGTCAGGAACAGGATGTTGTTGAGGATGACCATGTAGAAGGTCACCGAGAACAGCATCGAACCGAGGTTGCCGCCGATGGCGCTGCGCGAGCGGAGCAGGTCCAGCGCGATGACCGGCGCGGGGTGGCGGGCGCTGCGCAGCACCGCCGCCACCGCCAGCAGCGCGCCACCGGCCAGCGCTCCGAGGGTGCCGGGGCTCGTCCACTCCCAGTCCGGGCCCTTGACCAGGCCCAGGGCGAGCAGGCCGAGCGCGCCGCCGAGCAGCGCCGCGCCCAGCACGTCCGGGGTCGGACCGCCGCGCTCGCGCTGCTCGGTGAGCGAGCGTGAGGCCCAGACGGCCGCCACCCCGATCGGGATGTTCACCAGGAAGACCGCCCGCCACGACCAGTGCTCGGCCAGCAGCCCGCCGAGACCGGGGCCGATGCCGGCGGCCAGCGCTGCCGCCGCGCCCCAGATGGTGATCGCGATCAGCCGCCGGGCCATCGGGAACATCGGCATCAGCAGCGCGAGCGAGGTCGGCACCAGGATCGCCGCGCCCACCGCCTGCACCAGCCGCGCCGCGATCAGCACCGTCGCCGACCCGGCGAGCCCGCAGACCACCGAGGCCAGGGTGAAGAGCGAGAGGCCGACCGCGAACGACCGCCGGCAGCCGAGCCGGTCGGCGGCCCGGCCGGCCGGCATCAGGAAGGCCGCGATCACCACGTTGTAGCCGTTGAGCACCCAGGAGAGGGTCGGCAGGTCGGAGCCGGAGAAGGTCTTGGCGATGTTGGGGAACGCCACGTTCACGATGGTGCTGTCCAGGAAGGCCACGAAGGCTCCCAGGCAGCAGAGCAGCACCGGCCCGAGCGGCGGCCCGGCGGCCGGGCCGGCCACGACGGCGGGGCCCTTGACGGGTGCGACGGGCGATTCGGCCATGCGGGCGTCCTTCCTGGGCGACGGGATCGGGCGGTCGGTGCGCCGTCGGGGCACCGCGCCGCAGCGGCCCGTCCTCCCGGACCGGTCCGCACACCGCCGTCGAGCCGCCGGCCCCCGCCCGCGTCTCTCCCCCACGGGGGCACGCCTCACCGGCACGCCCCCACCGCACACCCCAGGAGCGTGTACGGGCACGCGGAACTGGCGTTCCCCCCGCATGTGAGCCGAGCGCGCGACGCCACGATCCGTCGCGCACGCCGCATCCGGCAACGGCACAGACCGCACTCGACCCCCCCGCACACGCCGGTGGGCCTGATCAGATTGCTCGTTGTTACCCGCCAGTGTCAATCCCCTCCCGACCGGCGGACAGCGGTCGGGGGAACGCCCCTGACCTCCCGTCAGGGCGGCTTCACCCCCGCCCACCGGCCACGACGCCGACCGGCAGGGCAACGGCCCCGCGGGCACGCCCGCGGGGCCGCTCGCTTCGCGCCGGATCAGTTGACGACGACCGCCGGGCTGCCGGCCTGGCTGGTGTCGGTGACCGGGCCGTAGGTGGCCGAGAAGTAGCCGTCGGCCGGGCAGAGCGAGGAGCCGCCGCTCTTGGCGAAGTGCTCGGTGCGGAACGCCATGCTGTGGCCGGCGTTGTCCGCGGCGCCGGTGAACGCACCGCTGAGCTGGTAGCTGCAGGTGAGGGTGCCGAACCAGCTGTTGAGCACGGCGGTGGCCTGGATCGGCCCGGCCGTCCCCGAGGTGAGGGTGATCGGCAGCCCCGGGCCGTCGTCGACGGCGATGACGTGCGGGAAGTTGCCGACGGTCAGGCTCCGGACCGAGGTGACACCGGTGACGTTGCTGGTGCAGGAGCCGAAGGTCAGCCCGGTGAGGGACTCCGTGGCCGTACCGGGGGCCGCCGGGTTGCTCAGCACCCTGGCGGCGAGCTGGGAGGTGGCGCAGGTGACCCCGGTCGTGCTGGTCGCGGTCGAGTAGAAGGTGGCGCGGGTGTTCGCGGCGAGCGGCGCGGCGAGCGTGTCGCCCGCCGCGACGGCGCCGCCGCCGGCGGTCAGCACCGCGGTGGCGGTGACGGAGCCGGGCGCCGCCGACGCGGGGACAGCGCCCAGCGCGAACGCCGCGGTGGCGGCGAGGGCGGCGGCGAGGAGCGGGACAGGACGGTGAAGGCGCATGGGAAAGCCTCTTCCTCGGTGAGGGGGAATCGAGAAGGTGAACTTTCGTGGCTCCCCGCCGGTGGGGGATTCGGGGAGCTGACTACGTTGTAGAGCGGTGTCCGTGCACCGTCAAGGCACTGCACCGAACTTGCTGACTTTTCGTCAGCAAGAGCCGGGGCGCCGATCGGCAGCCGGACCCGCGGCGGTGTGACTTACCCTCCACGCGGGTGACCGGACGCGGGAGGCGGCCGGGGATCCCGCACCGGCGACGCCATAATCCCAGCACAGCACGGCGGTGAGCCGGATTCCGCCGCCGGACGCACAGCTACCCGAAGAAGAGGCGGACCGCCATGACCGACACCTCCTGGCCGAGCGACCCCGATGCCGACACCTCGATCCGGGAGCTGGCACTTCGCTCCGGAGAGGTGCACAACGAGGTCCTGCGGGTGGTCCCCGAACTCCTCAGGCTCTCCCTGGACCAGCTCGTCGAGCGGGGGGAACGGGACCTCGCGGCGCTGCACGGCAAGGGGCGGCTGTCCGCCGCGGAGCTGGAGCAGCTGATCGACCTGCTGCGCCTGGTCCGCTCGGAGGCCTCGCCGAAGGACAAGTCCGACGGGGTCGACGCCGCGCTCGACCGCATCAGGACCTCGAACGGGCACCCCTACGCGGTGGTGATCGCCTCGATCGCCTCCGCCAGCAGCCGCGAGTTCCTCCGACGCGCCGAGGCGGCCGGCCCGGACGCGGTCGCCTTCAAGGCCTCGACCCTCGCGGTGGTCGCCTCGGACGTCGTCGGCGGGGTGGTCGGCGTCTTCGTCGGCGACGAGCTCTGCGGGGTGCCCTGCGGGGTCCTGGGCGGCGCCGCGGGCGCGCTGGGCGCGTCGCTCGCGGCCCAGGAACTCCTCTAGGTCGCGCCCCGTCCTCAGCGGTGCTCGGGGTTCTCGAAGTCGAAGCGGCAGCCGGCGTCCCACTCGGAGCGCTGGTTGCCGTGGGCGGGGACGCCGCCGGCGTCCTTGAGCATCCGGGCGAGGTGGAGCAGGTTCCAGGTCATGAAGGTGGCGTTGCGGTTGGTGAAGTCGTTCTCCGGACCGCCCGACCCCGGGTCGAGGTAGGACGGCCCAGGCCCCGCCTCCCCCACCCAGCCGGCGTCGGCCTGCGGCGGGATCACGTACCCCAGGTGCTGCAGGCTGTAGAGGACGTTCATCGCGCAGTGCTTCGCGCCGTCCTCGTTCCCGGTGATCAGACAGCCGCCCACCCGGCCGTAGTAGGCGTACTGGCCCTCGGAGTTGAGGATCGACGAGCAGGCGTAGAGCCGCTCGATCACCTGCTTCGTCACCGAGGAGTTGTCACCCAGCCAGACCGGGCCGGCCAGGACGAGGATGTCGGCGGCCATCACCTGGCTGTAGAGCACCGGCCAGTCGTCGGTCTCCCAGCCGTGCTCGGTCATGTCGGGCCAGACGCCGGTGGCGATGTCGTGGTCGACCGCCCGGATCACGTCGACCTGGACGCCCTGGCGCTGCATGATGCCGGTGCTGAGGTCGATCAGGCCCTGGGTGTGGCTGCGCTCGGGTGAGCGCTTGAGGGTGCAGTTGAGGACCAGCGCGCTCAGGTCGTCGTAGCCGCGGGGCGAGGTGGACATCGGCGGGCCCTTTCCGGAGGAGGCGTTCGCCCACCAGTCCAGCCGCACGGCCGGGCCGCCGCCCGTCGGACTGGGCCGACCGCGCGGACGCCGGACGGACGCCGGGCCGGGAACGGTCCGGTCCGGGAACGGGCCGGGGCCGCTCAGCGGGGCGCCGCGGGCAGCCGGCCGTCGGCGATCGCCCGGGTGAAGGCGGCGTGGTCGTCCCGGCGCCCGTGCGGCCGCCGCCGTACGGCGTAGCCGCCGGGCCGGTCCGCCCGCCCCCTCGTAGGGTGCGAAGGATGAGCAGCCCAGTCAGCCGGCCCGAAGGCGGGCACCGCAGCGACCGTCCGGCCGCCGAGCGCACGGACTACGCGGGAGCGGTCTACGGCTCCATGCTCGCCGCCTCGGTGGTGGCGACCGCGAGTGCCGTCGGCGACTACCCGCGCTTCCAGCTCGGCGTCCTGCTGATCGTCACCGGCCTGGTGTTCTGGGGCGCCCACGTGTACGCCCGGCTCGCCGGTGAGCGCCAGGTCGGACAGCGGCTCACCTGGCGGCAGGCCCGCCGGATCGCCCGCCACGAGCGGCCCATCGTGGAGGCGGCGGTGGCCCCCGCGGTGGCGGTGCTGATCAGCCCGCTGCTCGGGCTGGGCCTCGCCGGGACGGCCTGGCTGGCGCTGGGCGTCGCCGTCGCCCAGCAGGTCGGGTGGGCGTTCGTGGGAGCCGTCCGGGCCGGTGCGAGCCGGCGGCAGGCGGCGCTGGAGGGGTTCGTCAACCTCGTCCTGGGCCTGGTCATCGTGGCCGCCAAAGCCGCCCTCGGGCACTGAGCGCGGCTCGTCCCGGCGCGGGAGCGGCGGCGGTGTCAGGCCTCGTCGGTGGGCGGGCCGGCCGGCGGCAGGACCGGGGTGACCAGCAGCCGGGCGGCCAGTATCGCGCCACCGGTGACGGCGGCCAGCGTGGCGTCGTGGAAGGGGCGCAGGTTGCGCTCGTGCCAGAGCGTCTGGGTGGTGGCCCAGGCGGCGTCCAGCGCGCGGGCGACGGAGAAGCTGGCGACGAGGTGCTGCAGGGACTCGGCGGCCTGGGCGTCCGGCGTGCCGAGCCGCGCCTCGAAGGAGGCCCGGGCCTCGGCCTCGGCCTGCCCCAGCAGTGCGGCGGCCCGGAGGTGGTCGGCGTGCACGGGCGGCGTGTCCGGCGTGGTGCGGCGCTCGATGCAGGTCTCCACCAGGCCCAGCGGGAGGTCGTGGCTGAGGTGCGCGCTCATCCCCGCGAAGGCGAACTGGATCGGCCGGACCGACCGGTCTCCCCGGGCCTCGAACAGCGGCTGCCAGGCCTCGTTGACCGGGCGACCCGCCTCGGCGTCCTCGACCGCGTCGAGGTAGGCACCGGCGAGGACCACCTCCAGGCCCTCGGTGAACGCCCCGTCCTGGAAGGAGCCCGCGGCCAGGTGGCCGCCGATCAGTTCGGCGACCCTCAGGTACATCCGGTTGAAGCAGGCCACACCGTCCCGCGGGTCCAGCCGGGCCTCCACCGCCCGCATCCGCCCGACGACCTCGTCGAGGCTCCGCGCGGGCCTGGCGTGCGCGTATGTCATGGCCGTCCTCCCGGAGAAGCGGTCGGTGCGGGGTCGGACCCGGCTGCCACCTGTACCCAGACTGCCACCTCCGCGCGGCGGCCACCGCCGCCGGGCCCGCGCACCCCGCGCTCGGACCCCGCGCTCGCACCCTCGCCGGTCGCCCGAACCGCCCCACCGGCCGACCGCAGCACCGGCCGACCACGCCACCGGCCGGCCGACCGTGCCGGCGCCCGGAACGCGCCGAGGGCCGTCCTCGCCGACGGGGCGGGGGCGGCCCTCGGCCGGTCCGGATCAGGGGCGGGCGCCTCCCCGGGTCGAGACGGCGACGTAGTCCACCCGCATCGGGTGCCCCGGCTCGGTGGCCGGGCCGGGCACGCCGCCGAGCGCGGCGGGCAGGTTGCCGCCGACCGCGACGTTCAGGATCAGGAAGAGCCCGTGGCCGACGGCCCGGTCCCAGGTCGCGCGGTCCATCTGCGCGGCCGTGACCCGGTGGTGCTCGCGCCCGTCGAGGTACCAGCGGACCTGCTCGGCCCCGGGCGTGAGGTCGACCTCCACCGCGTAGCTGTGAAAGCCCGTGCGGCAGTCCGGGCACGGCTGGTCGCCCGAGCCGAGGCCCTTCGGCTCCTGGCAGGGGCCACCCTCCAGGGTGCCGCAGTGCATCGTGCCGAAGATCGAGCCGCGGCCGTTGACCTGCTCCATCACATCGAGCTCACCGATCGCGGGCCAGCCGGTGAAGCCGTTGCGCAGCTCACCGCCGAGCGTCCAGAAGGCCGGCCAGTACCCGGCGGCGGCCGGTCCGGTGACGTCGGGCAGCGCGATCGAGGCCTCGATCCGCAGCACTCCGCCGGGCGGCGGGGCGAGGTCGGAGCGGCGGGACTCGATCCGGCCCGAGCTCCACCGGCCGTTCTCCAGGGTGGGGACGATCTCCAGCGCGCCCCGGCCGTCGAGACGGACGTTGGCGGTCGAGTCGGTCATCGTCTCGATCTCCCCGGTGCCCCACTGCGGAGCCGGGCAGCCCGGGTAGCAGGTCCCCAGGTCGTACTGCCAGTGCTCGGCGGAGGGGCGGCTGCCGGCCGGGCCCTCGAAGTCGTCCCGCAGCACCGATGTCCAGCCGTCGGCGCCGGGCTTCCCCGGTCCGGTGGCGACACCCCCGGCAGCGCCGGCGGCGGGCACCAGCCCGGCCTCGGTCAGCAGCCGTTCGAGCCGGGGCGTCAGGACGACGGCCGCGACGTTGGTCAGGTGCGCGTCGTCCCGGTAGAGCAGGATGCGCTCCAGGACGGCGGGGCAGCTGCGCCCCGCACCCGGGCAGAGGACGGAGTTCAGCTCGACCGACCGGACGCCCGGCACCCGGCCGGCCGCGATCTCCTCGGCGAGCGGGTCGGGCCACTGCGCACGGGCGCGCGGGAACTCGCAGGCGGCCGGGTCCTCGGTGTGCCCGGAGACGCAGGCCGGAACGTCCGTCCCGGGGATCGGGGTGTCCTGGATGTAGACGATCGGCACTCCGAGCGCGCGCAGCGGCGCCAGTGTCCGCTCCCAGCCGTCCAGCAGCAGCCGCCGGTCGTCGGTGTAGCGGTTGAGCGCGGAGACCACGATCAGCTTGGGCTTCGGCCCGCTGCGCAACCGCTCCAGGCTGGCCGTCCGCCAGCTGTCGCACTCCCAGTAAGCCCGCCCCAACTGCGGGTTGACGACGTCGAGTTCGGGCAGTGGGCAGCCCTGCTTGACCAGTTCCTCCAGGGCCCAGTGGCGCCCCGCCGCGATGGCGAGCAGCGAGGAGAACCACTGGCCGGCGTGCGAGTCGCCGAGCAGGACGATCCGGTCCGCAGCGGTGGTGTCGCCGAACAGGCAGGCGGGGCTGGTGACGGCGCTCGGCGCCACCTCGCACTCGCCGTCCGGCGGGAAGTCCTTGCGCGCCTGCGCGGCGGCCGGGACGACCGCCGCGGTCTTCGGCGGGGTGGCGGTGCGCACCAGCAGGGAGGTGCCGTCGGGCGAGCCGGGCGGCAGGCCGAGCAGGTCCACCGGCCCGGCCGGCCCGAGCAGCCGCAGCGTCCCGGTGCCGACGACCAGCGCCAGCACCACCGGGACGATCACTGCGGTGAGCCCCAAGGAGAGCCCGCGCCTGGGGAGTTCGGCCACGGTCCGGTTGCGGCGCAGCGGCTGTTCGATCCAGCGCAGCACCGCCACGGCGGGCAGCGCGGCCGCCGCGCTCAGCGCCACCTTGACCGGCCAGCCGAGCGTCCCGAACCGGGCCTCGGTGAGCACCAGGACCGGCCAGTGCCACAGGTACAGGTTGTAGGAGAGCCGGCCGATCGCGCGCGGGGCCCGCAGGCCGAGCAGCCGGTCCGCGCCGTACCGGGTGGCGACGACGGCGCCGCCGTCCCGCCGGTCCGGCGTCCCGGCCAGGATGATCGCGGCGGTGGCGAGGGTCGGGACCAGTGCGGCGTACCCCGGGTAGGGGGTGCCGGCGTCGTATGCGAGGACGCACCAGCCGATGGCCAGCAGGCCGGCCCAGCCGGTGAGCAGCCGCAGCGGGCGCGGTCCGCGCAGCCGGTGCCAGGGCAGCAGGGCGAGCAGCGCCCCGACCCCGAACTGCCAGACCCGCGAGGGCGTGCCGAGGTAGGCGAGCGAGACCGAGCTCTGCGTCCAGTGCAGCGAGAGCGTGAAGGAGCCCAGCGTCAGCGCCCCCGCGACCGCGGCCGCCACCGTGCGGACGGCCCGGCCGCGGCGGACCGCCCGGGCCGCCAGGAACACGATCAGCGCGACCAGTGGCGCCCAGAACAGGTAGAACTGCTCCTCCACCGCGAGCGACCAGAAGTGCAGCAGCGGGCTCTGGTCGCGCCCGGCCGCGAGGTAGTCGGTCTGCTGGGAGACGAAGCGCCAGTTGGCGACGGAGAGCGCCGCGGCCAGCACGTCGTGCTCCAGGTCGGCACGGCGCAGCGGGACGGTCAGCCAGGCGCCCGCCAGCGCGACCGCGCCGAGCACCACGGCGGCCGAGGGCAGCAGCCGGCGCGCCCGGCGGGAGAAGAACTCCCCCAGCCGGACCCGGCCGGTGGTGACGGCCTCGCGCACCAGCAGTCCGGTGATCAGGTAGCCGGAGACGACGAGGAAGACGTCGACGCCGACGAACCCGCCGGCCAGGCCGGGTACGGAGGCGTGGAAGGCGAGCACCGCGAGGACCGCCACCGCGCGCAGGCCCTCGATGTCGGGGCGGAAGCCGGCCGGGCGGGGCGCAGGCCCCGGGCTGCCGGCCGCCCGCGCGCCGGAGCCCCGGGAGCCGGAGCCGCCGCGCGGCGGCCCGGGGATGGTGTAAGTACCCGGCAGGAGCTCCGGATCCGCGGTCGGTGGCACAGGTGTGTCCGGTGACATCGAGGTGGTCGGTGTGATCGGGGTCGGAGACATCGGTGTGGTCGGGGACATCGGTGTGACGACCTTTCAACCCAGCCAGGGCAGCATCGGGCGGACCCAGCCGGAGGCGAGCAGGGCGGTGAGCACGAGGGTGGCGGTGGCGGCCAGCGCTTCGGGCCAGCGCCGCGGCAGCATGCCCGTCCGGGCCGCGCGCCGGGACAGCAGCCGACGCGGGGCGCCGGGGCGGTCCGGGTCGGCCGCGCGCTGCCCGCCGGCCGGGCGCAGCTCGCCGACCAGGTCGCGGATCAGCGGGAGGCCGATCTGGCACTGCACGGCCAGGTAGAGGCCGAGGCCCCAGTTGGGCTCCCAGCCGTTGCGGGCGACCGCGAGCGAGAGGCCCGCGGCGGCCGCGCCGACGGAGGCGCAGAGCCACCCGAGCGAGACCAGGACCACCTGGCGGGCCAGGCCGCCCGGCTTCGCCCGGCCGGCACCGGTGGGCACCCAGGCCGCGCTGCGGCCGCGCAGGGTGTGCCAGAAGGCGGCGCCGGCGGCCACGCTCATCAGCACGTTGGAGCGGATCACCTCGATCCGCCAGCGGGTCCGGCTGATCCGGGGCAGCAGGACGTGCCAGAGCCAGAGCGGCGCGAGCAGCGGCAGGACGTGCCAGGGCCGGATCTGGTCCGGGTACCAGAACATCATCACCAGCGGCGGCAGCGGTGCCACGAAGAGGTTCACGGCGGCGGCCAGGTAGCCGACGACGCCCTCGTAGAAGCAGAGCCGCATCCGCCAGGGTGCCCGGATCCGCTTGAGCACGGGCGAGCCGAGCAGGTGCAGGTTGCCCATCGCCCAGCGGTACTGCTGGTTGACGTAGGAGGCGAGGTTGTCGGGCGAGGTGCCCTTGGCGACCAGCACCGGGACGTACAGCGTCCGGTACCCCTGCTCGTACAGGCCGAGGCCGGTGAAGAGGTCCTCGCTGTGGTCGAGCCGGGCGAAGCCGCCAGCCGCGTCGATCGCCGTGCGCCGGTAGACCGCGTTGCTGCCGCAGCAGATCGCCGCGTCGCTGGCGTCCCGGGAGGGCTGGATCCAGCGGAAGAACCACTCCTGCGCCGAGCCGGCGGCACGCTGGATCCAGTCCATCGTCTCGTCGGTGTCGAAGCACTGCGGGCTCTGCACGATGCCGATCCGGGCGTCCGCGAAGTACGGCACGAGGTGGCGCAGGAAGTCCGGCCTGGGCGCGAAGTCGGCGTCCAGGATGGCGATGTACTCGGCGCGGCTCAGGGTGAGCACGTGGTTGAGGTTGCCCGCCTTCTTGAGGTGCCCGCGGTCGGGCCGCACGACGTACTCGTAGCCGTGCGCGGCCGCCAGGTCGGCGACCTCGGCGCGGTCGGCGTCGTCGAGCACCCAGACGGTCAGCGCACCCGGCCAGTCGAGCCGCCGCACCGCGCGGTAGGCGTTCTCCAGGACGTCGAGCGGTTCGCCGCAGGTCGGCAGGTAGAGGTCGACGGTCGGCAGCTCACCGGGGCTCCAGGCGTGCACCAGGACTTCGTGCGACTGCCTGGTCAGCCGCCGCTGGCGGAGGCTGTTGACCGAGGAGAGCCCGAGCGCGACGACGTTGAGCGCGAGGACGGCGAGGAAGCCCCAGAGGGCCGGGGTCCGCAGCGAGAAGGTGAACATGGTCGCCGCGGTGAAGACGAAGGCCAGCGAGGTCAGCACCAGCACCCAGCGGCGTTGTGGTCCGAAATACCAGTACAGCTCCTGATCGGAAGGAGGTTGAGGAAGGTGTTGGACAGTCATGAGGCCCCCACAGCCGCGTTTCTGACAGCTCCGCGGCCACAGTACCTCATTGGTATAGACCATTCGGGCGGCCGTCCGAGAGCTGGGACGCCCGCCGGCGGCACCCGCCCCGGGCCGCGATCACCCGGCCACCGCGGCCGGATGCGGAGGAAAGCGGCAGGTCACGGCGGTGACGGCGGCGCCCCGCCCACCCCGGGGGCCCGTCGGGCCCAGCCGTCCGCTCCCCGCCAGGACGCCTCCGGGCCCTCGCCGATCCCCCGCCCCGACGCCTGCGTGACTGCGCGCCGCCCCCGTCGCGACCCCTGATCGCCTCCCGCCGGCCACCCACCCGTCACCTCGGGCGCCACTCCTCCCCCTCCCGACCCCCTGGCTCCCCCGGGTCGGACGGCCGCCCCCTCCCCCGATTGGCGGTGCGTCGCACTCGTTCGGCGCAGTCCGGATCGTGCCGGCGCCCCGGTGTTCCCAGACTCGGAGGCGGGGGTGGACTCAACCGGAGAGGCATCCTCATGTACATCGGGCTTCGCCGCATCGTCGCGGTGACCGCAGTGGTAACCGTCGGCATGGGCCTGGCGTCGTGCGGCAGCGCCAAGCAGTCGACCGGCACCACGTCCTCGGGCAGCGCGAGCGGCACCGCAGGAGGAGCGATCAAGATCGGGCTGCTGCTGCCGGAGACCAAGACGACCCGGTACGAGCAGTTCGACCGCCCGCTGATCGAGCAGAAGATCAAGGAACTCGCGCCGAACGCGCAGATCGACTACTACAACGCCAACGAGAACGCGACCACCCAGCAGACCCAGGTGGACACCGCGCTGACCAAGGGCGACCAGGTGCTGATCCTGGACGCGGTGGACTCCAAGTCGATCCAGTCCTCCGTCCAGAAGGCGCACGACGCGGGCGTGAAGGTCGTCGCGTACGACCGCCTGGCGCAGGGTCCGGTCGACGCGTACGTGTCCTTCGACAACAAGAAGGTCGGCGAGCTGCAGGGCCAGGCCCTGGTGGCGGCCGTCGGCGACAAGGCGAACGCCGGGTCGATCATCATGATCAACGGCTCGCCGACCGACCCCAACGCGGCCGACTTCAAGGCCGGCGCGCACAGCGCGATCGACGGGAAGCTCAAGATCGGCAAGGAGTACGACACGCCGAACTGGGACCCGAACAACGCCAACCAGGAGGCCGCCGCCGCGATCACCGCGATCGGCGCGCCCAACGTCGTCGGCGTCTACTCGGCCAACGACGGCATGGCCGCCGGTATCGCGACCGCACTGAAGGCGGCGAACCTCAGCGTGCCGCTGACCGGCCAGGACGCCCAGCTGGACGCGGTGCAGCGGATCCTGGTCAACACCCAGACCATGTCGATCTACAAGCCGTTCAAGCCGGAGACCGACGCGGCCGCGCGGATGGCGGTGGCCTACGCCCAGGGTTCGAGCCCGGCCCCCGACCTGGTGCCGACCACGGTGACCAACGGCAGCGGCAACAAGGTCCCGGCCGACCTGATCACCCCGGTGGTGCTGACCAAGGACAACATCAAGACCACCGTGGTCGCCGACGGCCTCTACACCGTCGCGCAGATCTGCACGCCCGACTACGCCGCCGCCTGCGCCGAGGCCGGCCTCTCGTAGCGGCGCCGGGCCCCGGGCTCCGCCCCCGGAGCGGCCCCGGCCCGGCCCCGGTCGCGTGCGGCACCGGACCGGCAGCACCGCATCGGCGACACCGGACCGGCAGCACCCCGAAGAAGCACCCGAAGCCGAAGACGCCCCGCCTCCCCCCGGAGGCGGGGCAAGGGAGTTGGTCACTGTGGCAGGTGAGACCGTACTGGCCCTGCGCGGGGTCTCCAAACGGTTCGGCGCCGTACAGGCGCTCACCGACATCGAGCTGGAGGTGCACACCGGCGAGGTACTGGCGCTGGTCGGGGACAACGGCGCCGGCAAGTCCACCCTGGTCAAGGCGATCGCCGGGGTGCACCAGCCGGACGAGGGCGTCATCGAGTGGCAGGGCCGCCCGGTCTCCATCCACCGCCCCCAGGACGCCCAGCACCTCGGCGTGGCCACCGTCTACCAGGACCTCGCGCTCTGCGACAACCTCGACGTCGTCGGGAACCTCTTCCTGGGCCGCGAGATCAAGCGCTTCGCCGTCCTCGACGAGGTCGAGATGGAGAAGCGCTCGCGCGAGCTGCTGGACACGCTGTCCATCCGCATCCCCAGCGTGCGGATCCCGATCGCCTCGCTCTCCGGCGGCCAGCGCCAGGTGGTCGCGATCGCCCGCGCGCTGATCGGCTCGCCCAAGGTCGTGATGCTGGACGAGCCGACCGCCGCCCTCGGCGTCGAGCAGACCGCCCAGGTCCTCGACCTCGTCGAACGCCTCCGCGAGCGGGGCCTCGGCGTGATCCTGATCAGCCACAACATGGCGGACGTGATGGCGGTCGCGGACACCGTGGCGGTCCTGCGGCTCGGCCGCAACAACGGCGTCTTCGACCGGCGCTCCACCAACCAGGAACAGATCATCTCGGCCATCACCGGGGCCACGGACAACGCGGTGACCCGCCGACAGGCCCGCGGCACGGAGGGCACCCCATGAGCGACCACATCCCGGGCGGCGACGACGGCCGCCGCCACCACCTGCCCGAGGACAGCATGCCCAAGGGCGGCGTCAACGCGCCGGTCCCCGTGGCACCCTCGGCGACCCCGGTCGTGGACCCGCGGCTCATCGTGCGCCAGGAGGGCATCAAGGGCTACCTCGGCGAGTTCCGCCGGCGGGTGAGCAGCGGCGAACTCGGCTCGCTGCCGGTCGTCCTGGCACTGATCGTGATCTGGGCCGTCTTCGGCAGCCTGGACAGCACCTTCCTCTCCGCCCAGAACCTCTCCAACCTGTCGCAGCAGATCGTCGGCACCGGCATGATCGCCATCGGTGTGGTCTTCGTGCTGCTGCTCGGCGAGATCGACCTGTCGGTGGGCTCGGTCAGCGGCCTGTGCGCGGCGATCTTCGCCGTCCTGAACGTCACCCACGGCGTCAACCAGTGGGTGGCACTGCTCTCCGCCGTCCTCGGCGGCGCGGTCGTCGGCCTGATCCAGGGCGTGTTCTTCGCCAAGGTCGGCGTGCCGGCCTTCGTCGTCACCCTCGCGGGCAACCTCGGCTGGAACGGCGCGATGCTGCAGATCCTCGGCGCCAGCGGCACCGTCAACCTCTCCGGCAAGGACATCGTCTCCCGCCTCTACAGCACCATCTACAGCCAGCAGCTCGCCGCCTACGGCGCCGCCGCGATCGGCGTCCTGCTGTTCGTCGGCGCCTCGCTGGCCGACGCGAGACGGCGCCGGGCGGCCGGCGTGCCCTACCGGCCGATGGCCGACCTGGTACTGCGCACGGTGGCCCTGGCCGTCGTCTCGTTCCTCGCCGCGTACACCCTGAACCAGTACAAGGGGCTGCCGCTGGCCCTGCTGATCTTCCTGATCTTCATCGTGGTGCTGGACTTCGTCCTGCGCCGCACCACCTACGGACGGCAGATCTTCGCGCTCGGCGGCAACATCGAGGGCGCGCGCCGCGCCGGTATCAACATCTCGTGGATCCGGATCAGCGTCTTCATCATCTGCTCCACCATGGCGGGCATCGGCGGTCTCTTCCTGGCCGCCCAGATCCAGTCCGCCAGCCAGACCTCCGGCGGCGGCAACCTGCTGATGAACGCCATCGCGGCGGCCGTCATCGGCGGCACCAGCCTCTTCGGCGGCCGCGGCAAGACCTGGTCGGCCCTGCTCGGCGCCCTGGTGATCGGCTCGATCCAGTCCGGCATGAACATCGAGGGCCTGAGCAACGCCATCCAGTTCATGATCACCGGTGCGGTGCTGCTGGCCGCCGTGGTCGTCGACTCCCTGGCCCGCCGCACCCAGAAGGCGGCCGGCCGCGCCTGACCCTCGCCCGGGTCCCGGTACGGCGACGGAGGCCCGCTCCACCGAGGTGGAGCGGGCCTCCGTGCCGCATGGGCGGGCGCCCGGCCGTCAGGCCTTCGGGCCGGGGTCAGCGCACCCGGCTCAGAGCATCCGACTCAGAGCGCCGGGGCCGGGAAGGTCGGGTACTCCACACCGGAGACGTACTGGACGACCCGGATCACCTGGCACGAGTAGCCGAACTCGTTGTCGTACCACAGGTAGAGGATCGCGTTGTCCCCGTCCACCATGGTCGGGCCGGCGTCCACGATCGAGGCGTGGCGCGAGCCGATGAAGTCGCTGGACACCGCGTCGGGAGCGGTGACGAAGTCGATCTGGCGCTTCAGCGGCGAGGTCAGCGACACCTCCCGGAGGTAGTCGAGGACCTCCTCGCGGGTGGTCTCGCGACCGAGCCGCAGGCTGAGGATCGCGATCGAGACGTCCGGCACCGGCACCCGGATCGAGCTGCCGGTGATCTTCGCGTCGAGGTCCGGCAGCGCCTTCGCGACGGCGGAGGCGGCGCCGGTCTCGGTGATCACCATGTTCAGCGGTGCCGAACGGCCGCGGCGGTCCGAGCTGTGGTAGTTGTCCAGCAGGTTCTGGTCGTTGGTGAACGAGTGGACGGTCTCCACGTGGCCGCGCAGCACGCCGTACTCGTCCGCCATCGCCTTCAGCGGCGGGACGATCGCGTTGGTGGTGCAGGAGGCGCAGGAAAGGATCTGCTCGTCCGGCTTGATCATGTCGTGGTTCACGCCGTGCACGATGTTCGGGACGTCGCCCTTGCCCGGCGCGGTCAGGACGACCTTCTCGATCCCGGGGCGCAGGTGCTTCGAGAGCCCCTCGCGGTCCCGCCACCGGCCGGTGTTGTCGATCAGGATCGCGTCCTTGATCCCGTACGCGGTGTAGTCCACCGTGGTCGGGTCGTCGGAGTAGATCACCGTGATCTCGTGACCATTGGCGATGATCTTGTTGTTCGCCTCGTCGACGGTGATCGTGCCGTTGAACTGGCCGTGGATCGAGTCGCGCCGCAGCAGCGAGGCGCGCTTCACCAGGTCGTCGCCCGCACCCTTGCGGACGACGATGGCACGCAGCCGCAGGCCGTTGCCCGACCCGGCCTTCTCGATCAGCAGGCGGGCCAGCAGCCGGCCGATCCGGCCGAACCCGTACAGCACGACATCGCGCGACCCGCGGCGCTCCAGCTTGTTGGCACCCGTGGCGCCGGCCACCGCCTCCGCGGTGAACTCCGCCACCGACAGACCGCGGTCATCGGCCTTGTACGTCGCGGCGAGCATGCCGATGTCGATCTGGGAGGGGCCGAGATCCAGCGCGGTGAGCGCGTGCAGGAACGGCAGCGTCTCGGTGACCGAGAGCTCCGCCCCGGCTATCTGGCGGGCGAACCGGTGAGTCTTCAGAATGCTGACCACCGACTTGTTCACCAGGGAACGGCTGTGCAGCAGAACGGTGACGTCCCGCTCACGCTGCAGCCTCCCGATGATCGGGATCATCGACTCCGCGATCTCCTCGCGGTTCATCCAGTTAGTGAACACGTCTTCGTTGACAGTCACAGGTCCATCTTTCGAGCTAGGCGAATGCCCACATGCTAGCTTTGAGCCATTTTGGCCTCTCAGCCGGACCCACCCGAACAGCACTTCCCCCGCCCGGAGGCGCGTCGGGACAAGCACCGCTCCGCTATCCGACGCCGGGCACCGCCTGGTGGATCCCGGTGATCGTCACGGCCGCGTCGAACCCCAGCACCGGATCGGGTCGCCCGGAAAGCAGACTCTCGTACAGCGGTCGGTAGTGCGCGACCTTCCGAGGAGTCCGCCCGTCATGGCCGTGGGTGGCGATCAGCTCGCCGCCACGCGCCGCGAAGCCCGTCATGGCCGTGTGATCGATCCAGATCTCCACGCCCGAATGCCCGAATGTGAGACTGCTCTCCTTGCTGCTGGATCCCGTGAGCCAACTGCTGCGCAACCTGGCCGTGCCCGGCACGTCCCGCGACCGGTACTCGGCCGTGCACCAGGCACTCGCGCCGTCGTCCGTCTGCTGCCCGGAGCTGAGCACGATGAGGTCGACGAACCGGGTGAGCATGCTCAGCTGGTTCACCCCGGAGTCCGTCCAGCTGGAGGTGTACGAGGCGAATGCCTCGGCCCCTTTCAGCACGTACGGGTCGTAGAACGCCGAGGTGATTTCCGTCACCGGCCCCCAATCGGGACGCCCGTGGACCAGCTCGGCCGCCCAGTCCACCTCCGGCGAGAACGCGAAGTGGTGCGCCGTGAACAGTCGGCTCCGCAGATCGACCGACTCCTCCAGCGTTCTCAGCCGGGCCAGCGAGGCGAGGTCGTGGACGAGGGGCTTCTCGACGAGCACCCGGGCGGTGGACCGGACCAGCGCCTGACGGGCCAGCTCCGCGTGTGTCTCCGTCGGCGTGGCCAGCACGACGAGGTCGGGCTGGTGCGCTTCGAGCGCCTCCGCGAGGCCAGCGTAGTGCGGCGGCCTGCCGCCCTTGAAGACGGGCCGCTCCGCCGGGCCGGGATCGACGGTGAACTCGATTGAGACCTCGGCTCGTTCGGCCAGGACAGCGAGATGGGTGCCGGCGATCGTCCCCAATCCGACCAGCCCCACCCGTACGGCGTCAGTCATGAGGCAGCGCTCCCCTTGTCCGGTGCGGATGGCGGCCGGCGTCCACGGCCGTCATCCGGCCACCACCTCGGCCCAGCGACCGAGCGCGGCCACCGGCCCGTCCACCCAGTCGACCGCAGGACCGCTCTCCGCCGCGCTCGCGGGACCGTCGATCCAACTGCTCACGATGGGCACCCAGTAGATGTTGCCCCCCGACGTACGGGTGCGCTCGTCGAGAGCGGCCCGAGTACGGCGGGCGCCGGCATGGTCGCCGACGAGCGTTCCGAGAAGGATCTCGGCCACGTCCGCCAGGGTGTGTCCGCCCCGATACGCGATCCTGTCCGCGAGCTGCCGGGTGTCTCCGACCGCGGTCCTTGCCTCGCCGGTGGCACCGGCCATCGCCTGGGCGACCGCCTCGGCAGACCTGATCTTGACCAGTTCCACGGGGTTGGGCACCAGGTCCAGGAGCTCCCGGGCCCGCGTTGCCGCTTCGGAGACGGTGACCGTGTCCGCGGACCAGCACGCCGTCTGAGCGAGGTTGGCCAGCGCCTTCGCCTCGGCGGCGGCCAACCCCTCGGACCGTGCCAGGACGATGGCATCCCGATAGGCGGCGGCCGCCTCGTCGAAGCGGGCGTTGACCCGCCAGACATGTCCCAGCAACCGCAGCCGTTCGCCCTCGCCCTCCGGCCCGCGGCCCTGCTGCCCGTGCAGAGAGGCGAGCGCGGTCGCGAACCGCCCGTTGAGGTAGTCGTAGTCGCAGAGCCAGTACCGGGCCGTTGCGTCGAACTCGCCACCCAGGAGGTCCTGGTAGATCGCCGAGGCCTCCGTGTACTGGCCGTGGTTGCGCAGAGCGTGTGCGAGGTGGACCCGCACCAGGTGCGCCGTCAGGCTGCCGGGCCGTACCGACGCGTCGGCGTCGCTCAACACCGCGATCGCCTCCTCCACCTTGCCGGTGCGTCGCAGCCGGACGCCCTGGATCGCGGCACGGATCGCCCGGTATTCAGGCTGTTCCGCCGGAACCCCGGCGAGCCCGGCTCCGAGTTCCGTCCACTGGCCGGCCTCGACGAGCCGTTGCGTGGCACGGACCATCCAGTCGTCGAAGACCCCGTGCTCGGCCGCGAGCTTGAGCCCGGATTCGAGAGCCTGCGCAGTCGCGACGCGCCCGCCGGAGGCTCCCGCGCGCTCGCCCAGCCAGGCCAGCAGTCGGATGGCGGTCTCGCGGCGGTCCCGATCCGACCAACCGTCCGGCAGCGTCCGGTCCGCCTCGCCGATGGCCTGGCGCAGCGCCGTGTGCAAGGCGTACGGCCGCTCGTAGGCGTCGTCGTGGGTCAGGAACGGGCGCCGCAGGAAGCGTGCCACGCATCCGTCGGGGACCCCGGGCCGACCCGCCCGAAGCAGCTCGGCGCCGACCCGGTCGATGAGTGCCGCCGTACGGACCAGGTCGCGCTCGTCACGGGGGAGGTCCCGGATCGACCGGGTGGCGACGGCCGTGAACGATCCGCCGAAGTCCGCGACCTCCGGCTGCCCTCCGCGCGCCAGCAACGCGGCGAAGTGCGACACCGAGAGGTCCAGGTACAGCGGGAGTCCCTGGCCCCCCGCGATGATCCGCTCCCGGATCGCCGCCGACATGGCGGGGCGGCCGTCCCGGGTGAGCGCCTCGCTGAGGTAGCTGTCCGCGTCGGAGTCCGAGAGGTAGCCGACGAGGTGCTGCCGCGGCTCGATCGTGTCGTTGCTGAAGTGCAGATTGGGCCAGCACTGTGGTCCGGTGAAGTCCAGCTCACTACCTACGCCGGCGTCGGCCCAGTCGACGCGATTGCGACCGGTGATCACGAACAGCACGTTCGGCATCAGGTAGACACAGCGCTGCACGAAGCGTTCCAGGGCGCGGTCGGTCCGGCCGTTGACCACCTCGAAGGTGTCGAGGAACACGCACACCCTCGGCCGGCCGACCGACCGGCCGCGTCGGGGCCGCTGCTCCAGGTCCCAGGCCAGCAGGTAGGGGAAGTAGGACAGGGTCTCGTAGTCGGCGTCCGCTTCGACGAGTTCGGCGAAGAGCTCGCAGTCCGACAGCAGGCGGCCTTCACGCACCCGGTCCCGGATCGTACGGTACGTGGCCAGCGCCGCCCGGTGGGCGAGCCCGGCCAGACCGCCCAGGCCCGCCGGGTCCACCTGGCGCACGCTCTCCGCGATCTGGTCGCCCAGACCGACGCTCCGCGCGGCCCGTCGAAGCGTGGGCGAGGTGTCCAGGAACTCCTGCAAGGCCTCCCCGGGGTGGGCACGGGCCCAGTAGGAGGCCAGCGCCAGGTCGAAGGCCGGCCAGCGGTCTCCCAACCGTCCCAGGCCGGCCCGCAGGCGCAGCAGCAGGTTCTCGATGTCGCAGGCGCCGTCCTCGGACACGTCGAGGCGCAGGGTCACGACGTCGTCGCGGCCTTCGGCGGCCGCGTCGGCGAGGAAACGACGCTCCAACTCGTGCGAGAGCGTGGACTTCCCTATCCCGCCCACCCCGTAGAACGTCAGGACATTGCGTCGCCCCTGGGCACGGTCGACGACCGGCGAGACCTCGGACTCGTCCAGCATCCGGTAAAGCCCGCCCACGGACCGCCCGAACGCGGCCACCTCGTCGACCCGGTTGATGAAGACCTGTTGTGCTGTGACGGTCGACTCCAGGCCGTTCATGAACGCGGCCCGCAGGTTCACTCGTGCCATCCGGCCTCCTTTTCCTTCGTCCCGGAAGTATCTCGCCCGCCGTACACCGGAGGAAACACCGGACTGAGATCCTGGCAGGACTCGACGGACCGTCACAAGGGGGTTCTGAGCCCCTTCAGGCATCCGGCCCAAAGGGTCATCACCACCGGGCGGCCGGCCCCCGGCCCGGTGGGTCAGGCCGGGTGGGGCTCGGTGGTGAGGGTGGTGGTGAAGACGGGGGTGCCGGACTGGGTCGCTCGGATGTGGGTGCGGGGGTGGCCGTCGGGGGTGGGGGGTGCGGGGGTGGTGGTCAGGAGGCAGGGCTGGTCGAACTCGACGTAGCGCAGGAAGGTGCTGTCAAAGGCGACCGGGACGGCGGGGTGGGGAAGCGTGGCCCGGGTCGCCTGGACGGCGGCCTCCAGGAGGACCATGCCGGGGACGTGGTCGTGCGGGTGGTCGAAGAGGACGCGGTGGCCGGTGTCCGTACGGAGCTGCCAGTGGTCCGGCGCGCCCGCCGGTGAGATGACGACGTCCCGCTCGTGCAGGCGGCCGACCACGGCGGTGGGGGCCGGCGGGAGGAGCGGGAGCGCCCGCGCGAACGCCTGGGCCGCGTCGGCGTAGCGGCCGCGCAGGCGGTCGTAGAGGGCGGGCGGGTGGCTGGTGTAGTGGAGTTCGGCGGTGCCGAGGTGGCGCCCCCCGCGCCGGGCCTCGACCTGGGAGACCAGGTGGGCGGAGCCGAGCCGCCGCCTGGTCACCGAGGTGTGGGTGATCAGCAGGTCGACCTCGGGCGGGCCGGAAGTGGTGAGCAGCTCACCCGAGTTGACGGACGTTCGGATACGCTCCATGCCGAAGCGGTGTCCGAGCGGGACGCCGTGGACGGCGTGGCTCAGCACGGTGAGCGCCTGGCGGGCACTCTCGGTGAACAGCAGGGGGCTGTAGCGGCCGCCCTCGGTGTAGAAGGGGTGGTCGTGCGGCCAGTGGACGGTGACCCACTGGGTGGCGCCGGAGACGTCGCCCCAGTCGGTGACGAGCGCTTCGCCCGCCACGGACTTGCCGACCAGGGCCGGCATCTCCGGCGGGACCGACGGCCGGGTGCGTGTGGCCGCCGTGTGCTGAACGATCGTTGGACGCGACTCCATGATGAGCCGTCTCCCCCCGGAGTCAGTGTGGCGGGGGACGGGAGCGGTGCAATCGTCCCCCCAGCCTATAAAATGAAGAATACTCTTCTTTATCAAGCAACATGAGGTGCAGTCGTATGGTGGGACGCCCAGTGAAACAGGAGCGGGCCGAGCGGACGCGGGCCGCCCTGATCCAGGCCGCCGCGAAGCTCTTCGGGGAGCAGGGCTTCTCCGGAACCAGCGTCGTGAAGATCGCCGACGAGGCCGGCCTGACCCTGGGCGCGGTGTACTTCCACTTCCGCAACAAGAGCGAGCTGGCCCGGGAGATCGTCTTCCGCCAGCCCGAGTGGGTGGTGACCCCCCGCCCCTCGGAGGGGCTGCAGCGCGTCGTCGACGTGTCCCTCACCTGGGCCTGCCAGCTGCTCGACAACCCCATCCTCCAGGCCGGGGCCCGACTGGTCTGGGAGCAGGAGCAGTTCAACTCCCCGGACGAGAACTCCCACCGCCAGTGGGCCGAGATCATCATGGACGACCTCCTGGTCGCCCAGCGCCGGCGGGAACTGCGGGCCGGCACCGACGTCCAGGCGCTCTCCCGCCTGGTGGTCTACGCGTGTACGGGGGCCCAGATGCACTCGTTCATAGAGACCCGGCGCGCCGATCTCCCGGAGCGCGTCGTGGAGTTCTGGCAGCTGCTGCTGCCGGCCGTCGCAACTCCCGCCACCGCGAAGCGAATCGAGCTCTCGGAGTGCCGCGGTCGGCCCGAGTAGCGCCGACGGCCGGGGGCCGCCCCGTGCCGGCCCGCTCCCCGGACGGTCGACCGTCCCGACTGGTGCCGCCCCGCGCGGGCCCGGGACAATGATCGACATCCGAGTTCGACGACACCGAGACCGGCTCGCGGGCCGGTCGGCGCCGCGGGCAGGGGGGCGAAGCACATGGAGCACCGTCAGGGGCTGTTGCAGGGCAGGACCGTCATGATCACCGGGGCGTCCAGCGGGATAGGCGCGGCCGCCGCCCGGCTGTTCGCCGCCGAAGGCGCGGCCGTGGTACTGACGGCCCGGCGCAAGGAACTGCTCGACCGGCTCGCCGAGGAGATCCGCTCCGCGGGCGGCCGGGCCGAGGTGGCCCCGGGGGACGTCACGGCGACGGCCGACGTCGAACGGGTCGTCGCCACCGCCGTGGCGGCCTTCGGCGGCCTGGACGGCGCCTTCAACAACGCCGGCTGGGGGGCGATCGGCTCACAGTTGCACGAGACGGACGACGCGGTCTACGACCGGATCATGGACGTCAACGTACGCGGCGTGTGGAACTGCCTCAAGCACCAGGTGCCGGTGATGCTCGGCCAGGAGTCGGGCGGCTCGATCGTCAACACCGCCAGCATCGCGAGCCTGTTCGCCACCGGAGCGGTCTCCCCCTACGTCGCGGCCAAGCACGCCGTGCTCGGCCTGAGCCGGGCCGCGGCGGCCGAGTACGGGGCGCGCGGGATCCGGGTCAACGCGCTGGTCGTCGGGACCACCCGCACCGAGCTGATCGAGGACGCCATGCGCCAGGTCCCGCAGTTGGAGCAGGTCGCGGTGGGCAGATCCATCCAGCCCCGGCTCGCCGAACCCGTGGAGGTGGCGCGCGCGGCGGCCTGGCTGCTGAGCGACCAGGCCTCGTTCGTCACCGGTGGTGCCGTCCCCGTCGACGGCGGCTGCAGCGCCGTCTGACGGGGCCGGCGGAGCCGGGGGTCGGGCCCGGCGGGGTGACTCTCGCCGGTGGGCTCAAGTCAGGCACCGCTCGCCGCAGCTGAGGAGGTCCCAGATGCGGCTGATGTGCTCCACGGACTGCCCGTCCAGGGGTTCCTTCCGGCAGGCCCGCTGCCGGATGCAGGACTCCGCGCCGGTGACCAGGTACCCGGCCAGGGTGGCGAGGGTGCTCCGGTCCCCGTACGGGCCCAACTCGGCTTCGTGCGTCGCCTGCAGGCGCTCGTGGATCACCGGCGCCCAGGTCGTCGACCAGTCCGGCTCCCCGGGTTGCTCCCGGGCGAGCCGGGCCGCGGCGCGCACCACGGCCTCCCGCTCCAGCAGATCGGCCAGCGCCAGGGTCAGCGAGATGACCGACTGGACCGGGGGTTCGCTCCGCGCCGTCACCTGGCCCACGACGGCCTGGGTCACGGCGTGGCCCTGCGTCCTGACCACCGCGGCCATCTCCTCCTTGCTCTGGAAGTGGAACGTCAGGGCTCCGGTGGTGATTCCGGCCGACCTGGCGATCCGCGCCAGGGACGCCCCCGCGTATCCGTCGCGGTCGAACTCGCCAGCGGCCGCGCTGACCAGGTTCTGTCGCGTCCGGGCCGCCCTCTCTTGCATCATCATGCTCCTGTCAGATGTGGCGTTCATACACCCGCACCATAGGCGTAAAAAAAGAATGCCACTATTTTTGTAGCGGGGCCGCCTCCCCGTGGTGCATCCTGTGTAGAACTGGTGTACAGGGGGGACTTTATGACTCTGGCGACAACCTCTCGAACCGAACTACCAGGTCAGCCCCGGGCCGTGGTGTCGATCCCGTACCGACGGACCGAGAAGGCCTCCGAGCCGCAGGCGATCCGGGTGCTCGTGGTCGCCGGCGACCACGACGCCGCCGAAGGAAGGGCTCATGACCTCCGACGACAGGGGTACTGCACGAGACTTGCCGGAACCGGCGCGGAAGTGCTGAGAACACATGAGCACTCGGACATGATCCTGCTCGACCTCGATCTTCCCGACATCGACGGCCTGGAAGTCTGCCGTTCGATACGAGCGAGTGGAGACAAGCCCATTATCACTCTCACCGGCCGCGACACCGAACTGGACCGGGTGCTCGCCCTGCAGGCCGGCGCGGACGACTGCGTCGTCCGCTCGTGCGGCCCCAGGGAAATGACGGCCCGTATCGAAGCCGTGCTCCGCCGGGCCCGCCCCAGACCGGCCCCGGTCCGGATATTATCCATCGGCCCGCTCCACGTCGACGAAAGGACCCGTGAAGTCCGCCTGCACGGCGAGCGGGTGAGCCTCACCGCCAAGGAGTTCGAGCTGCTGCACATCCTGGCCTCGAACCAGGGCCACGTCATGTCACGCAAGGATCTGATGGCCCGGGTCTGGGACACCGACTGGGTGGACTCCAGCCGGACCATCGACACGCATGTGCGCAACCTTCGCGCGAAGCTCGGCGCCAGCACCTGGGTCATCACCGTCCGCGGGATCGGCTACCGCATCGGCCACGGCTGACGGCCGGCCACGGGCCCGCCCCGGAAGGACCGCACGGACAGGACGGCACCCGCCCGGAGCGCCCCGCGCGGACGGCGTCCCGGCGCGCACGACACCCTCATCGAACGACCCGCGCAGCGCGGGAACGAACCGACCTCGCACGGACAGCAGCCCACGGGCCCACCCCCGAGGCGCGCGGCCGGCCGGCCGACTGATCGTCATCTACCGTTTCCCCGGCGGTTGACAGGCCGACGACCGGCACGCGGAGCCCCGGCGAAGAGCGAACCCGGGCGCACCGACCGAGCGGTTCGGCAGCGCGGCCACGGCGCTCCCCGGTGCGCAGCACGGCCAGCACGCTGCGGCGCTGCTCCGGA
>NZ_JBEXYC010000012.1:0-174606 GCF_040630835.1 Kitasatospora sp. NPDC005751 | reverse complement strand
ACCCCCGCCGACCCCTACGCCCTCTCCGGCCGGGGCCTGCACCTCGTCCGCTCCCTCACCCACCGCTTCGGCACCGACCCCCGCAAGCACGGCAAACGCGTCTGGTTCGAACTGGACGCCGCCGCGTGACCACCACCCCCCGACCCGACACCGAGAGGAACCCCCCGTGGGAGTCCTGATCCCGATGACCACCGACGCCATCCACACCGAGCGCACCACCGTCGCCTACCTCACCGTCGAACACACCCCCGACGCCACCGTCCAGCTCCGCCTCGCCGTCGACCTCGACATCCACACCGGCCCCGGCGAACACCTCGCCCTCCCCCTCACCCACGACCAGGCCCACGAACTCCTCCACGACCTCGCCGCCCACCTCGGCCACCGCGTCCTCGGGATCCGCCGATGAGAACCGGCACCGCCAACTTCCTCGTCGGCGCGGCCCTCCTCACCCTCCTCGCCCTCGCCCTCACCACCGTCGCCCTCGGCGTCCTCACCACCCTCAAGGTCAACGACGACCAGCAGCCCACACCACCCCCGATCACCCGCCACGGCCGCTGGGAACTGCGCACCCGCCCCGACGGCACCCACGAATACGCCTGGATCGCCCGCCAGGCCGGCCACTACGGCCCCGAAACCCACCACCGCACCCCACCGAAGAAACCCGCACGCCACGCCCAACCGCACTGACCGGACGCCCGTGCCGGGGTGATGGGCCATCCGCCCGTCGCTCCGGGCGACCCGGGTGGAATTCCCGGTGGCCGGAGCTCGCGACCGGGCAGAATCGGGCCCATGTTGACCATCGGATCCATCGTGTTGGGTGTCGCGGACGTGCGGCGGGCCGTCGACTTCTGGACGGAGGCGCTGGGCTACGCGGCCCGTGACGAGGTCGAGGACCACTGGGCCGTCCTGGAACCCGCCGAGGGGCCGGGCGTGCAACTGGCACTCGGCCTCAGCGGATCGCCCCTCCAGGAGCACCCCCGCGTCCACCTCGACCTGTACACGGCGGACGCCGCCGAGCAGGCGGCCGAGATCGAGCGGCTGCTCGCCCTCGGAGCCAGCTCGGTCGACTGGGACAGCTACCCCGAGGACCCGGACTTCGTCGTCCTCGCAGATCCCGACGGCAACCGGTTCTGCGTGATCGACACCACTCACGGCTGACGGCCGGTCGGGCTCCGTCAGTCGCCCCGCTCGTCGTGTTCGTCCTGCTCCTCCGCCCGGTGACGGCGGCGGGGGAGGCCGTGCCGGTGCTCCCCGCCCTGCGCCCGGGGGAGCCGGCTCTCCAACCCGGTGCGGAGCCGCTGCGTCAGTGTCCCGGCGGCGGTCGCGAGGAAGACGAAGTTGTAGACGATCTGCAGGATCACCACCAGCCGGGGCCCCTGCCCGGCCGCCGTGATGTCGCCGTAGCCGACGGTGGCCATCGTGACGACGGTGAAGTAGAGCGCGTCGAGCCGGGTGTGCAGGCCGTCGAACTCGCCCACCGAGGCGGCCAGCACGTAGTACGTGCCCGCGAAGACGTTCATCGACAGGCAGATCAGCACGACCAGCCACAGCCCCGGCCGTCGGCCCGTCCCGCGCAGCAGGTCGAGGACCCGGCCCAGCAGCAGGCCGCTCAGCAGGGTCAGGACACCGGCGAACACGAGCCAGCTGAGGACCGGGCGGCGTTCGCCGAAGTAGCGCAGCGGCAGCGTGAAGTACGCGAGCATCAGAACGGCGAACGAGCCGAGCAGCAGGAACCAGGCCCGCACGTCGACGCGGTGCTCCTGGGCGAGGGGGGTCGGGGTCGCGGACATCCCGCTCAGCCTGTCGCAGTGCCACCGGTCCCGCTCGCCGGGCTGCTCCGAACGGACCGGCCGGCCAGGGCGGGGCCCGGACACGACGAAGCCCCCACCGTTGCCGGTGGGGGCTCGGTCGGAGAAACCTCAGGCGGTGGTCGTGGCCCGGGGGGTCTCGGTGGCCTTGGTCACGTTGGTCGGCGCGACCACCTGCGGGGCCACCGGCTGCTGCGGCGCGGTCTGCGCCTGCGGAGCAGCGGTGCTCTGCGCCGTACCCGGCGCGGGGGCGGCAGCGGCGTCCGCGGCCGGAGCCTCGTCCTCGCGCAGCGCCTTGGTCTCCGCCTTCAGGATGCGCATCGACTTGCCGAGGCCACGGGCCATCTCCGGCAGCTTCTTCGATCCGAACAGCAGGATTACGACAGCCAGCACCACCAGGAGGTGCCAGGGCTCAAGACCGTTCCGCAGCATCCCCGGCCACCGGTCCCTTCTTGTCTAGAGTCACGGGTGGGCAAAGCGCCCGACCTGGCCAGTATGCATGGCCGCGGAGGCGAACGTATACACCGGTCGGGAAACGCTGGTCAAAAACCAGGTGTTGACCAGGCGGATGGCGATTAGTCGCAGGCCGCGCGGTGAATTCCGGCCACCGGGTCAATTGCCGTATCCGATGATGAGGCCGCAGAACACCGCCGCCACCAGCGCCACCCCGACCGACAGCACCAGCAGGACCCGGGTGCCCGGCAGCGGCGCCCCGGCGCGGATCGCCGCCTCGACCCGGATCCACCGCCGGTACGCGGTGGCACCGAGCACCGCCCCGCCGAGGGCGCAGATCACGGCCAGGGCGATCCGCAGCGGCGCGGGGGCGACGTCGGGGGTCAGCTGGTCGACGGCGATGCCGCCCGCGAGCAGGCCGAGTGCCGTCCGGATCCAGGCCAGGAAGGTCCGCTCGTTGGCCAGCGAGAACCGGTAGTCCGGCTCGCCACCGCCCGGCGACCGCGCGCCGTCCGCCTCCGGCCCCGGCCCCGGCCCCGGCCCCGCCTCCGGCATCGGTCCTCCCGCCGCTCTCCCGAGTGTTCCCGTCGAACCCCAGGCTGCCCTGGCGCGCCCGGCCCCGCAGCTCAGGGCCGGGCGGGCCGCCCGGCCGGCGGGAACTCGGGTGCGGAGGGCGGCCGGCCTCGGCCAGACTGCCGCGATGAGCATCGACACGGCCGGCCCCGCGACCCCCAGCCCCGCCCAGGAACGAGCCCTGCGGCACGTCACGGCGCTCGCCACCGGCGGCCCGCTCGCCGCCGGACTGCGCATCACCCTCAACTTCCACCCCGACCGCGCCGACGGCGGCCGGGACGTCCTGGAGGCGCTCGCCCAGGACGGCGTCTACCGCTCCCAGTTCGTCACCGGTACCGGCAACGGCGGGCTGACCGCCCACCCCGGCGGTGACCGCTGGCGCTGGGAGAGCCGGATCTTCGGCGGCGCCTACGACGAGGCCCCGGCCGAGGAGCGCCCGGTGTACGGGGCGCTGGACTACCGGCGCAAGCCCGTCGGCGCGGCGCCGCGCTTCGGCTCGGCCCATCTCCGGCTCGCCCCGCACGCCCTCGCCCGGGCCACCTTCTGCTACCCGGACAGCTACCTCGACCCGTCCGACTTCGGCACCGCCGACCGGATGGCCCTGATCGCCCTCGCCGAGGCCGACGACGCGGACGAGCTGGACGACTACATCGAGGCCCAGGTGCACGGGCCGGTCCGGCTCGACAGGGACGTGGAGGCGGTGGTGCTGGACCCGAGCTACCGGGGCACCGCGGTCGAGGAGCGGGCCCGCCGGCTGCCGTGCCCGCTCGCCTGGCACCCCGGCCTGCGGCTGTCGACCGAGGAGCTGAGCCGCCACCCCGACTACCGGGGAGCCGAGTTCGTCGCCCTCGGCCTCGCGATCGCCGAGGACGGGCTGCTCGACCCGCGCGTCATCGGTGACGCCGTCCGCACCGGCCGGCACGATCCGCAGGCCCTCAAGCGGGTCTGGCACTACCTGGCGCGCTTCGGCTCACCCGTCGAGTAGCCGGTCGGCCTGCGCTCCCCGTGACGTCGACCGCGTGACGTCAGCTCCCGGTGACGCGGCCCCGGTGGGGTCGGCGTCCCGACGGGCCGGCAGGTAGCCCCCGCCGGGTGGCCGCTTACGGGCGAGAGCCCCCGCCCGGGGGCGGGGGCTCTTGATGACGCGCGGGGGCGGATGCTCCGGTCAGCTTCTTCGCTCAGACGGTGGCGGGCTCGGCGCCCTTTCGGTCGACACCCTCGGTGTCGTCCGTGGCCGGCCGGGCGGGGAGGTGGGACATCAGGCGGTAGGCGAGGAGGGCGGCGCCGACCGCGAAGACCAGGCCGACCAGGGCGGCCACGTGCAGGCCGTCGGTGAAGGCGGCCCGGGCGGTGTCGAGCAGCTCGGTGCCGAGGCGGCCGGGCAGCCGGGCGGCGACGGTGACCGCGCCACCGAGGGTGTCCTGGGCGGTGCGGGCGGCCTCGCCGTCGATCCCGGCGGGGAGGGCGCCGTCCAGCCGAGACCGGTAGACCGCGGCGCCGGCCGCACCGAGCAGGGCGATGCCGAGCGAGCTGCCGAGTTCGACCGCCGTCTCGGAGGTGGCGGAGGCGGTGCCGGCCCGCTCGATCGGTGCGGCGGAGACGACCATCTCGGCGGTGAGCGTCATGGTGCCGACGGTGCCGGCGGCCAGGACCCCCGCCGCGGTGAGGATGAGGGCGAGCGGCGAGTCGGCGCCGACCTGGGTCATCATCGCGAAGCCGGCCGCGCCGATCAGGAAGCCGCCGGCCATCAGCACCGCCGGCCGGACCTTCCCGGCGAGCGCCGCGCCCAGCCCGACCGCCGCACCGACGCCGACGCTGGGGACGAGCGACCAGAGCGAGGCCGTCAGCGGGCTCATGCCCTTGACCAGCTGCAGGTACTGCGAGGTGAAGAGGGTGAAGCCCATCATCGCGAACATCGCGACCATGTTGACGCTGATCGCCCCGGTGAAGGCGCGGATCCTGAACAGGCTCAGGTCGAGCAGCGGGGCGGCGGCGGTGCGCTGGCGGAGGACGAAGAGGGCGGCGAAGACCAGCCCGACCGGGACGGCCGCGGCGGCGAGCGGGCTCCAGCCGTCCACCGCGAGGGTCTTGACGCCGTAGACCAGCGGCAGGATCGAGGCCAGCGAGAGGCCGGCGCCGAGCAGGTCGAAGCCGCCCTG
Source organism: Kitasatospora sp. NPDC005751 (assembly GCF_040630835.1). Classification (NCBI taxonomy): domain Bacteria; kingdom Bacillati; phylum Actinomycetota; class Actinomycetes; order Kitasatosporales; family Streptomycetaceae; genus Kitasatospora; species Kitasatospora sp. NPDC005751. The sequence goes on along the minus strand of NZ_JBEXYC010000012.1, from coordinate 169,613 downwards.
CTGCGGGGAGCGGTACTCGGGCAGCAGGAAGGGGGCCACGACCAGCAGCAGGGCCATCACGGGGACGGCGACCAGGAAGACCGAACCCCACCAGAAGTGGGCCAGCAGGAACCCGCCGACGACCGGGCCGAGCGTGGCCCCGGTGGTGAGGACGCCGCCCCAGGCGCCGAGGGCGAGCTGCCGCTGCTTGGGGTCGTGGAACATGTTCCGGATCAGCGCGAGGGTCGAGGGCATCACGGTCGCCCCGGCGGCGCCGAGCACGGCGCGGGCGGCGATCAGCTGGCCCGCGCCGTCGGCGTAGGCGGCCAGGACCGAGGCCCCGATGAAGCCGGCGGCGCCGATCATCAGCAGCCGGCGCCGGCCGATCCGGTCGCCCAGCGAGCCCATCGTGATCAGCAGCCCGGCCAGCAGGAACGAGTACATGTCCATGATCCAGAGCTGCTGGGTGCCGCTCGGCGCCAGCGTGGTGGAGATGTACGGGACGGCGAAGAAGAGCACGCCCATGTCCATGGTCAGGACGAGCGTGGGGAGCAGGAGGACGGCCAGGCCGATCCATTCGCGACGGCCTGCGCGGCCGGTGGTTGCGGTCATGGGGAAGACGGTACGGGCGTGTCAGACGCTTGTCTAGTACAGATGTCTAAATCGCCTGTCTCAGTCTTCCGTGTGAGACGAACGTGCAAGACATCTGTCCAGACAGGCCGTAGCATCGGGCCATGGGAAATCGTGAGGACCTGCTGGCCGGCGCCAAGCGCTGTCTGTACGAGAAGGGCTACGGGCGGACCACCGCCCGGGACGTCGCCACCGCCTCCGGCGTCAGCCTGGCGGCGATCGGCTACCACTTCGGCTCGAAGGAGGCGCTGCTCAACACGGCGCTGATCGAGGCGACGGGGGAGTGGGGCGTCGCACTGGGCGCCGTGGTGGCGCACGCGAACGAACTCGCGGACGGGCCGGAGGAACGGTTCGTCGCGGTCTGGGACGGGGTGAAGGAGACCTTCGTCGAGCACCGCGGCCTCTGGGCGGCGCAGTTCGAGGCGATGGTGCAGACCGACCGGGCACCCGAGCTGGCGGCGGCGCTCACCGCGGCGCAGAAGGGCGGGCGGCTCGGGCTCGCGGCCCTGTTCCAGGGCCTCGCCGAGGTGCCGGACACCGAGGACGAACTGGCCCGCGGGATGTTCTACCAGGCGCTGCTGGTCGGCCTGGCCGCCCAGTGGCTGGCCGCGCCCGAGATGGCGCCGACCGGGCGGGACTTCCTGCGCGGCCTCCAGCTGGTCGCCCCCTCCGTGCTCGGCGCGGCCGCGCCGTAGGCCGCCGTGGGCCGCCGTGGGCCGCGTCGCCCGGCGGCTACGCCGTGACCGCCGTCAGCAGCACCACCGAGTCGACGTGGGCCAGCAGCCCGTGCCGGTCCTGCGGGATCGGGTGCAGCTGGCCCGCCGACAGCTCCTGCAGATGCCCGGCGACGGTGAGCGAGACCCGGCCGCGCAGCACCTGGATGCTCGCGGCGGCGGGGGCGTTGTGCTCGTCCAGCGACGTCCCGGCGGTCAGCGCGATCACGGTCTGCCGCAGCACGCCGTCGTGCACCACGAGGTGGGCGCTGCGCCCGTGCGGGCTCTCGGTGGCTTTGGCCGCGTGCTCCACGGCGAGCTGTTCGAGATCGACCATGGGTGTCCTCCTGGGCCTGCCTGCCGGGTCCGTCGGCGGGTCCGTCGCCGGGCCCGCCTGCCGGGCCGTTCGCGGCGGCCCTGGGGCCAGCGTCGCGGACGGGCCCGGCTCCCGCACCCCGGAGCGGCTCGGCGTGCGGGGATCGCCGACTGCGCCCATGGTGGACGCATGGCGACCAATGACAGTTTCCTCAGTGGCTTCCAGGTCAACCGTTCGCTGCTGGCCGGCGGAGCGGTTCTCACGGGCATCGGCGCGGTGCTCGGCGCGGCCGGTGCGGCCATGGTGTGCGCGGCGCTGGCCACGGCCGGGCGTACGTGGATCAGGCGGTTGGAGACCCCGCCGACGGCGGTCGCGACGGCCGTCGCGCAGCGGGCGCTGCGCGAGGCGAAGGTGGCCTCGGCGGCCGGCTGGGAGGCCTGGCGCGCCGAGCACAGCTCGCCCAACTGAGCGGCCCGGGCGCGGTCCGCGTGCCGTCCCGCTGCCCGCCGGGCCGCCCCGCCGCCCTCTCCACCGTCCCGCCGCGCCGCCCGGCTTCACCCGGGCGGCGCAACCGTCGTGACCGCGCGGGCGGGGGGAGCGCCGGCGGGCCGCCATGGGGGTGCGGCCCGCCGGCTTTCCCGGCTGTGCCGGCCCGGTGGGTGCGGCCGGCCCGGCTCCCGTTGCGGGGGTCCTCGCCGCCGGGCGCTCGCCGCCGGTGCCCCGCCGCAGGGTCCTCGCTACAGGGTCCTCGCTACAGGCCGAGCGACTTCGCGACGATGCTGCGCATGACCTCGCTGGTGCCGCCGTAGATCCGGAACACCCGGTTGTCGGTGTAGAGGCGGGCGATCGGGTACTCCAGGATGTAGCCGTAACCACCGTGCAGCTGGAGGCACTTGTCGATCACGCCGGAGGCCGACTCGGTGCAGAACAGCTTGGTCGCCGCCGCGTCCGCGACCGTCAGCTCGCCGCTCTGGTAGAGCTCCAGCGCGCGGTCGACCATCGACTGCTGGGCGACCACCTGGGCCTCGCAGTCGGCCAGCGTGAACTTGGTGTTCTGGAACTCGGCCACCGCCTTGCCGAACACCTTGCGGTCCTTGACGTACTGGACCGCGAACCGCACCGCCGCCGCGGAGGCCGCGTAGGCGCCGACCGCGATCGCCAGCCGCTCCTGGACCAGGTTGTGGGTCAGGTAGGAGAAGGCCTTGCCCTCCTCGCCGAGCAGGTTCTCCACCGGCACCTTGACGTCGCTGAAGGCCAGCTCGGCGGTGTCGGAGGTGCGCAGACCGATCTTCTGCAGCTTGCGGCCCACGGTGTAGCCCGCGGAGGCCGTGTCCACGCAGAGGATGGAGAGGCCGGCCCGGCGGTTCTCCGGGTCGTACGGCGCGGTCCGGCAGATCACCAGGACGAGGTCGGCGAGCACGCCGCCGGTGATGAAGGTCTTGGCGCCGTTGAGGACGTAGTGGGTGCCGTCCTCGGAGAGCCGGGCCGTGGTGGTGATGCCCGCGAGGTCGGAGCCGGCGCCCGGCTCGGTCATCGCGATGGCGGTCATGATGTCGCCGGAGACGAAACCGGGCAGCCAGCGCTGCTTCTGCTCCTCGTCGGCGTACTCCAGCAGGTACGGCAGCACCAGGCCGGTGTGCACGCCCGAGGAGCCGAAGCTGACGCCCGCCCGGGCGGTCTCCTCGGCCACCACGGCCTGGTACTTGAAGCCGCTCTCGCCCGCGCCGCCGTACTCCTCGGGGACCTCGATGCCGAAGACGCCGAGCGCGCCGAGCTGGCGGTAGAAGTCGCGCGGCGGGTGGCCCTCGGCCTCCCAGCCCTCGTAGACGGGCACCACCTCGTTGGCGATGAAGTCCCGGATGGTCTCCCGGAAGGCCTCGTGGTCCTCGGTGAACACGGTGCGGCGCACGACGGCGCTCCCTTCGGTGGTGCCAGGCGGTGCGGGCCGGCACGGGCGGCTGCGGGCCGGTGGACAGCTGATCGCCCCACAAGTTAATCCCGGGTAGCTTCGACTTGTCCAGGGTCGGCGCGGCGGTGTCCGTACCGTGACCGAGCCCGCTGTGACCGGCCCCGGCCCCCCACAAGTGAATCCTTGCTAGCCTACGGTCGGCGGGTGGCGCCCGTAGTCCGCTCCGACCGCGGTGCGGGGCCGCGGCGCCGCAGACCTCGTGGACCGGCATCCGGGCGAGGTGCCCGGCATACGGGCTGGCGAGGGCGAGGAGCGACGTCATGGTGGTACGACGGCCGCCCGCGCGATCCCGGCAGGCGCAGATCCTCGCCGTGGCCGCCGAGCGCTTCCACCGCAGCGGTTACCACCAGGTCTCCATGACGGAGGTCGCCGCCGGGGTCGGCATCACCGCGCCGGCCCTCTACCGGCACTTCCGGGGCAAGCCCGAACTGCTGGACCGCACTCTCCGGTTGGGGCTGGACGAGCTGTCCGGCGGACTGCGCGCGGCTTCGACCACGGCTGACGTCGGCGCCGCGCTGGCCGCCGTCGCGGTCGGGCACCGGCCGCTCGGCACGCTGGTGCAGCGGGACGCCCGGTTGCTGCCGCCGGTCCGACGGGCCGGACTGCGCCGCGAGCTGCGCGCGGACGTCGCGCTGATGGCCGGGGTGCTCCGGGCGGAGCGCCCGGAACTCGGGAGCGCCGACGCCGAGTTGCTCTGCTGGTCGGCGCTCTCCGCCGGAGCCGGCCTCTCCTACCAGTCGGCCGTGCCGCAACCGCGCCGGGCCGAGCGGCTGGTGCGCGAGCTGGTGGCGGCGATCCTGGCGGTGCCGCTGGGCGACACCTCGCCCGACCCGCGGGACTACTGCCCGGCGGCCGCGCCGGTGTCCCGGGCGCAGTCCCGCCGGGAGGAACTGCTCGCGGCGGCGGTGCGGTTGTTCCACCAGCGCGGGTTCGACAACGTCAGCACCGACGAACTCGGCGCCGCGGTCGGCATTTCGGGGCCCAGCGTGTACCGGCACTTCGAGAGCAAGGCCCAGCTGCTGGCCGCCTCACTGGTGCGCAGCAGGGAACGGCTCTGGCACGAGGTCGAGGGCGCGATCGCCGTCGCCGACGGGCCCGGGCCGGCCCTGGAGGCCGCGCTGGCCGCCTACGTGGGCTTCGCCCGGCGCAACAGCGACTACCTGGGCGCGATGCTGAGCGAGACCGAGCGGCTGGCCGCGTCGGACCGGCGGGCCGCGGTGGACTTCCGCCGGGACTTCCTGCGGACCTGGGTCGAACTGCTCTGCCAGGTCCGCCCCGAGTACGACGCGGCCCAGGCCAGGATCCGGGTGCACGCGCTGTTCGCCCTGGTCAACGACGGGGTGCGGAACCGCCCGTACTGTGAATGGCCGGACCTCGGGGACTGCCTGCGGCGGCTCGGCCGGGCCGTCCTGGGCCTCCCCGGGCCCGCATAGCGACGGCCGGGTGCCCGCCCCCGAGGATGGTGGGGGCAGGCACCCGGCCGGCGTCGCGACCCGGTGGATCCGGTCGGGGCCGCGAGCGCACTGGTGCTCGGTCCGGGTCTCGCCGCCGCCGGAGCGGAAGCGGCGGCGAGGAGGGCCGGGACTAGAAGAAGATGTGCGGGTGCACGTCGGCGGCGAGGTTGCCGTTGCCCTGGAGGGCGCCGACGTTGCCGGCGTTGCCGGCGACCGCGAGGCCGTTGTTCTGGTTGCCGGCGCCGGAGCCGGTGGCCGTCTGCTGGGTGCTGACCAGGTTGCCGGTCACGTTGCCGATCACGTTGCCGGAGCCGTTGTTGTTCACGACGCTGCTGTTGGAGTGGTCGTTGGCACCGGCGCCGTTGTCGGCGTACGCCGTGGCGGACCCGAGACCGACCAGGAGGAAGGCCCCGAGGGCGGTGACGGCGGCGGCTGCGCGGATACGGGACACGCTGATCTCCCTGAGAGAGTGCGAAAAAGTGGCGCGTCCGGGGTGGCCGCCCCGCAGCGCCGGTTCCTGACGTCGCACGACCAGCATTCACCAGCACCTGGGCGAACTCCACCGAATGGGTGGCAATTCGCCCGATGGTGTCATGAAGACGACGAACCGGGAGGGGTGGGAGGAGCCGCGCGCGGTCACGCGGAGAGCGGCAAGTTCCCTCGAAGGAGGGCGGATTGGGTCCACCGGACGGCGGCTTCGACGGGACTGCACTGTCAATGCCAGGTTGACCGGTCCTCCGGTGTCAGCCCGGTGTCAGGCCCTCTCAGGCCGAGTCCCGGTCGACCCCGGACCGAGTCCCGGTCGATCCCGAACCGATTCCGGGCCGGCCTCAGAAAGAAATGGTCGCCGGATAGTCGCACTGGCACACTGAGGACCCATGTCTGATGGTCTCCCGCCCGACCCCGTGCCCACCGAGGATCTGCGTACGACCGAGGTCGATCTCGGCGGACTGGTGAACGTCCTCGCCACCCACCTCTACTCCACCCCGCTGGTGGCCCTGCGCGAACTCGTCCAGAACGCGCACGACTCGCACACCCGGCGGCTCCTGGAGGACCCGGACGGCGGCCACCGCCCGCTGATCCGGGTACGCGCCGACGCCGTCCGGCGCACCGTCGGCATCGAGGACACCGGCGCGGGCCTCACCGAGCCGGAGATCCACGCCTACCTGGCCACCGTCGGCACCGGCTACACCCGGATGCTGCGCGAACTCACCGGTAACCAGGAGCTCATCGGCGCCTTCGGGCTCGGCTTCCTCTCCGCCTTCTCGGTGGCCGACGAGGTCACCGTCACCACCACCTCGCACCGCGAGCCGCTGCTCGGCCACCGCTACCGCAGCTTCGGCGGCGAGCAGTACAGCGTCGAGCGGGTGCCCGCCCGGCCGGCCCCCGGCACCCTGGTCGAGCTCGCGCTGAAGACCGAGCACGCCCACCTCGCCGACGAGAACGCGCTGCGCGAGGTGCTCGGCCGGTACTGCGTCCTGCTGCCGATCCCGGTCTACGTCGGCGACGACGAACAACCCGTCAACGCCGTCCCGGTGCCCTGGCGCCAGGCGGTCGACGGCGACCCGTACGCGGCCCGGATGCGGTTCGCCGGCGCCTTCGGCCGCCGCTTCGAACCGCTCACCGCCTTCCCCGTGCAGCCCGTCGAAGGCGGCAGCGACGCGGTCGGCCTGCTCTGGGTCCAGGACGGCGGCACCTACGGCAGCAGCGACAACCGCGACCTCGCCGTCTACCTGCGCGGCATGCTGCTCGCCGAGGACGCCCGCGACCTGCTGCCCAGCTGGGCCGGGTTCATCGGCGGTGTGGTCGAGTCCAGCCGGCTCACCCCCACCGCCAGCCGCGAGGACCTCCAGCGCGACGAGCACTACCGGGCGCTCCAGCAGGCCCTCACCGACGCCGTGGTGGAGGGCCTCTACGAGACCGCCCGGCTGCGCCCCGCCGTCTGGCGCCGCATCCTCGCCCGGCACGGCCAGGACCTGCTCGGCGCCGCGCTCTGCGACGACCGGCTCTTCACCCTGCTCGCCGACGACGTCCCGGTGCCCACCTCACAGGGCGACCTGACGGCCGGTGCGCTGCGGGCCGCCGGCGGCGGCGCGGTGCACGTCGCGCTCGGCAGCGGCGGCGGCTTCGAGGAGATGCTGTACCGGGCGATGCAGGTGCCGATCGCGCGCGGCGACCGCTACGCGGTACTGCCCTTCCTGCGCCGCTACGCCGCACTGCGCGACTGCCGGATCGTCGAACTCGGCAGTGAGAACGGGAACCGTGAGCTGTTCCGCGACCCGGAGCGGCCGCTGCCGGCCGAGGAGACCGCCTGGCTGACCGGCGCCCTGGCCGACCCCGGCGAGCAACTCGTCCCGGCCCGGTTCGACCCGCCGGGCCTGCCGCTCGTCCTCGTCCCGGACCGCGAGGCCGAGCTGAAGGCGCGGATCGAGGACGACCAGGCGGACGCCCGGATCCCGTCCGCCGCACTGCGTCTGGCCCGGGCCTTCACCGCGCGGTCCGGCGGCGAGGTGAAGGCCCGGCTCTACCTCAACCTGGCCTGCCCGGCCGTCCAGGACCTGCTCACCGCCTACCGCGGCGGGCACACCGGCAGCGCGACCGCGGCGGGGCTGCTCCGCTCGCTCAAGGTGATCATGGCGGCGGCCTCGGCCGGGTCCGCCGGGTCCGCCGCGTCCGCCGGCTCGGGCTCGGGCGGTGGCGACCTGGGCGGCGCGCTGGCGGGCATCGGGACGGCGGTCTCCGCGCTGACCGCCGCCGTGCCGGCCGGGCTGGGCACGGTGCCGGACAGCCCCGGCGAGCTCGGGGAACCGGGCGGACCCGGTGACCCGGGGGGCCTTCGCGACCGGGGCTGAACGGCGCGGCCCCCGAGGCCCGCCCGGGGGTCATGCCCCGCACCGGCCGTCCAGGGCCCGACCGTCCGGGACCTGCCCGTTCGGGTCCCGGTCGGCCGGAACCTGTTCGGCCGGGACCCGCCCATCCGGGACCCGCCCGTCCGGGACCGTCGGACGGATTGTCAGAGGTGGTCAGCACACTGTCCACCAGCACAGCGCACCACCCGCAGGGGGAGACGCAAGCAGTATGAGCACCGACATCTGGGCCTGGGTGCACGACACCCACCAGCAGCTGGCCGAGGCCGGCCACCGGCGGCTGGCCGACGCCATCTACGAACTCCCCGGCCACGCCAACGAGGGGCGCAACGACCAGCTCGACGCCGTCTACCCGGAGGCGGTCGCCGCCGCCCGGGCGCTCGGCCTGCCCTGGGTCGAGGTCTACCTGCGGCACTGGCGGATGCAGAACCTGCTGAACAAGCGCCACCAGGGCGAGCAGGCGCTGCCCGAGGCGGTCGACCTGCTGGAGTTCGCGCACCGCGAGGAGACGGCGGGCTGCCCGCAGTCCGTCTGCGTGGTGCAGGACTTCGCGATCTGCCACGCCCGGGTCGACGGTCCCGGCTACGTGCCCGAGCGGCTCGCCGTGCTGAGCGAGACGCTGGAGCGGATCGAGCCCGCCCGGGCCTGCTTCGACTGCCTCTCCCGGGAGTACTCGGACGCCCTGGAGGACGACGGTCGGCCGGCCGAGGCGCTCAGTCACCTCGACACCGCCGCCGCCCGGATGCAGTCCGCCGGCCAGCGGCTCTCGCTGCACTTCCACCACTCCCGGGCCGGCACCCTGCACCTGCTCGGCCGGCACGAGGACGTACTGGCCCTGCTCGACACCGCCGAGCAGGCCGAGCGCGGCCGGGGTCGTGAGATCGACGAGAGCGACCGGCGCTGGGGCGCCGTGCTGCGCGCCCGCGCGCTCGCCTCGCTCGGCCGCACCGACGAGGCGCTGGCCCTGCTGCCGAGCCTGGCGGACGCCGAGCGCCACGCCGACATCCGGGCCGCCTGGACGGCGACGGTCGAGCTGCTGGTCGCCGCCGGCGCCCGCGAGAACGACGCCGAGCTCGGCGCCGCGCTGGCCGGCTGGGTCGGGTACCTGGACGGCACCGGTTCGCACCGCCCCTGCGTCGACCTGCTGCTGGCCGCCGGCCGGCTGGCCGTCGCACGCGGCGCCCGGACGATCGCGCTCACCCTGGCGGCCTTCGGCGAACGGAAGCTGACCCGGCTGCGCCGCACCGACGGCGTCGCCGAGCAGGTCGCCCGGCTGCGCGCGGACGCCGAGGCGCTGCCCGTGCCGGAGCTGCCCGTCCCGGCGGCCGAGCTGTCCGCGTACCTCGGGGAGGCGCAGGTGCCCTACGAGGCCGGCGCCGACCTGCTCGCCGCCGCCCTGGACGAGTACCGGGGCGAGCCGGCCGGCGCCACCGGGCTGGCGCTCGACCTGGCCGCGGTGCTGGGCGGCCTCGGCCACTCCCGGGCCGCCGCGGACCTGCTCTGGGACCGGCTGGACGCCGACCCGGCGAGTGAGGGCCTGACCGCGATGCTCGGCAGCGCCCTGATCGACGCCGGGGACGACGAGGGCATCCGTCGGCTCGCCGACCGGATCACCGGGACCAACCCGTCCGGCGGCCACTGGATCCGGGCGCGCTGGGCCGCCGCCGAGAGCCGCTGGGCCGACGTGGTGGAGCAGTGCGAGGCGATCCTGGCCCTGCACCCGGACCGGATCAACACCCGCCGGCTGGCCGCCGCCGCGGCCACCGAGCTGGGCGACCACGCGGCCGCGCAGCGGTACTACCAGGAACTGCTGGAGCACGCGCTGCCCGCCGAGGGCACTCCGGACGAGCAGCGGCACCGCACCGTCCAGGAGCCCGACCTCTGGCACCTGATCACCGCGGCCACCGTCAACCGGGACTGGGCGACGGTCCGCTCGACCGGCGCGCTGATAGGCATGGAGTTCGACGAGGCCGAGGGCCCGGTCGACGAGGAGTGGCACATCGTCACCGTCCGGGCCACCCGGACCAACGGCGCGACCGCGGACCTCCCGGCCGTCCGCACCGGCCCGGCCACCGCCCGCATCCTGCCGGTGCTCGGTGACGACCTCACGCTCAACCACGGCGACGTGGTGGTCTTCGCCCCGGCCCTGCTGGAGGAGCCGCCCGGCGAGGACACTCCGGAGGAGGAGCGGCGCCGCCACCGCCCGGTGTTCGGACTGCTGGCACTGCTCGACCCGGCCGGCTACACCACCTACTGGATCGACGGCGGCTGGCCCGGCGACGAGGCCTGGGCCCGGCTGCGCGAGGAGCTCGGACAGGCCGGGTACGCGGTCTGGGCCTACAGCGGGGAGCAGTACAGCGTCACCGACCCGACCGACGAGGACGAGGTCCTGCCCGGGATCTACGCCGCCGTCGGGGTGCCGCCCACCGAGCGGGCCACCGACGCCGACGCGCTGCTGCGCCGCCTCACCGCGGCCTGGCCGCACCCGCCCGCCTGGCTCGACCTGGCCCGGGCGGCGGGCACGGACACCGCCCGGCACGAGGAGATCATCGAGCGCTACGGGCTGTAGCGGGCCGCTGGTAGCGGGCCCGGGTTTCGACCCCGAGTAGCCGCCCCGAGGAGTGCCCCCGGTGCGGGGCAGGGACTCCCGGATCAAGAGGCTCTTGGCAAATGCTTTACTGTTTCATTGCCAAGACTCGACCTCCAGGAGTGCCTGCCCCGTGACCAGCCTCGCCCTCGGCCCGTCCTGGCTCGATCCGACCACCCTGATCTCCACCTTCGGGCCGCTCGGCATCCTCGCCATCGTCTTCGCCGAGTCCGGTCTGCTGATCGGTTTCTTCCTGCCCGGCGACTCCCTGCTCTTCACCACCGGCCTGCTGATCGCCGACGGCACCTACCTGCACCTGCCGCTCTGGCTGATGTGCCTGCTGATCGTGGCCGCGGCCGTGGCCGGCGACCAGGTCGGCTACCTCTTCGGCCGCAAGGTCGGACCGGGCCTCTTCCGGCGGCCCGACTCCCGGGTCTTCAAGCAGGAGAACGTGGAGAAGGCGGCCGCCTTCTTCGACCGGCACGGCCCCAAGGCGATCGTGCTGGCCCGCTTCGTGCCGATCGTGCGGACCTTCACCCCGATCGTCGCCGGGGTGAGCAGGATGAACTACCGCACGTTCGTCGTCTACAACGTCATCGGCGGTGTGCTCTGGGGTGCCGGCGTCACGGTGCTCGGCTACTTCCTCGGCCAGATCCCCTTCGTCCGGGAGCACATCGAGGCGATCCTGGTCGGCATCGTGCTGGTCTCGGTGGTGCCGGTGGCGGTCGAACTGCTGCGGGCCCGCCGGTCCGGCCGGTCCGTCCCCGCCCGCCACCGCGCCGGGTAGGCACCCGCGCGGGCGGCCGCCCGCCGCGACGTACATGTGCGTCCGGCAGTTCGATCAGGCAAGGTGTAACCCGTGATCGAACGGCGCCGGGCCGACCCGGCGCCATCAGGGGCGGCAAGGAGCGGAAGTGCCTAAGCGGGGCCGACCGGGCGGAGGCAAGCGGGCCAGGGGCGGCAGGGTGGCCCGTCAGGCGCGACAGACACGCCCGGGGCCGGAGCCGCGTCCGCTCCACCCCTCCGAGGCCCCGCCCACCGAGGGCCTGCTCGGCCACCCCGCCCCGACCGTCGAACCCGCCACCGTGATCCCGCTGGTCACGCCGGTCCGGGAGACCAAGGGCCTGCTGAACCCGGAGCCGGCCGCCGAGCCCTCGGAGCCGGAGCTCGCGGAGGCGGAGCTCTTGGAGGCCGAGCTCTTGGAGGCGGAGCCCCAGCCGGGGCCGGTCGGTGCGGCGGGCGCGGTCGTCGCCGAGGGCGTCGTCGCTGGTGCCGCCGCGGCCGCTGGGGTCGCCGGGGGGCTGGACACCGACACCGTGCCCGGCAGCCGTCGGCGCTCGGTCGCCGAGGACACCCTCACCCCCGAGGAGTGGCGGGCCGCCGGCTACACCCCGCCCGACGGCATCGCCATCCCCACCCTGACGGCGGGCGCGCCCGGCGAGGCGCCCTGGCCGGACCGGATGCGCACCCTGCTGCGCACCCCGATGTCCGAGCGCCCGGCCTTCGAGCGGACCCCCCGTGAGCTGCACCCCTCCGCCGGCCGGAGCGTCCCGCGCATCCTCGACCTGACCCTGCGCATCGGCGAACTGCTGCTCGCCAGCGGCGAGGCCGCCGAGGACGTCGAGGCGGCCATGCTCGGCATCGCCCACGCCTACCGGCTGGACCACTGCGAGCCGCAGGTCACCTTCACCCTGATCGGGATCTCGCACCAGCCCTCGCTGGTCGAACCGCCGGTCACCGCGGACCGGGTGGTGCGCCGCCGCACCTCGGACTACACCCGGCTGAACGCGGTGTACGAGCTGGTCGCCGACATCACCGCCGAGACGGTCTCGGTCAACGACGCGTACCGCCGCCTCGCGCTGATCCGCCGCAACCGGCACCCGTACCCGACCTGGCTGCTCGCGCTGAACACCGGACTGCTGGCCGGCGCGGCGACCTTCCTGGTCGGCGGCCGGATCGACGACAAGGCCTGGCTGGTGTTCGCCAGCGCGTTCATCGCGGCCGTCCTCGGCGACCGGCTGGCCTCACTGATCGCCCGGCGCGGGCTGCCGGAGTTCTACCAGTTCGTGCTGGCCGCGATGCCGGCCGCGGCCTCCGGCATCATCCTCTCGTTCAACACCTTGGGCCTGCGCGGTTCGGTGGTGATCACCGGCGGGCTGTTCGCCCTGCTGCCCGGCCGCGCCCTGGTGGCCGCCGTCCAGGACGGCCTGACCGGTTTCTACATCACCGCCGCCGCCCGGCTGCTCGAAGTGATCTACCTGGTGTCGGGCATCGTCATCGGCGTGATGCTGATCCTCTACCTGGGGGTCGGGTTCGACCCCCAGCTCAAACCGGACGAGAGCCTGGCCGGGGCGAACTACCCACCGGTCCAGATGATCGCCGCCCTGGTGCTCACGCTGGCCTTCGCGATGCTGCTGCAGACCGACCGCCGCTCGCTCGCGCTGGTCACCCTGAACAGCGGCATCGGCTGGGCCAGCTACGGCGTGCTGGTCTACAACGCCGGGGTCTCCCCGATCGCCGCCACCGGAGTGGCGGCGGGCCTGGTCGGCCTCTTCGGCCAGCTGATGGCCCGTTACCGCAACGGCTCGGCGCTGCCCTACGTGACCGCCGCGATCGGCCCGCTGATGCCCGGTTCGGCGCTCTACCTCGGGATGCTCTCGTTCACCCAGGGGCACGCCAGCGCCGGTCTGGTGCAGATCACCCGGGCCGCCGCGATCGCCCTGGCGCTGGCGATCGGGGTGAACCTCGGGGGTGAGATCGCCCGGCTCTTCATGAAGCTCCCGGCCGGCGCCGAGCGGCCGGAACCGTACCTCGCCGCCCCCCGCCGGGCGGCCAAGCGCACCCGCGGCTTCTGACCGCCCGCACCGACGCGCACCCCGGCCTCCGGGCCCCGGGCCCCGGCCCCCGGCGCCGCGTCGGTGCGGGTGGTGGGCTCGTTGGGCCGGTGTTGGCCCCCGGGTCATGTCGTGGCAGGACGTACGCAGGACCAGGAACGAAGGTAAGACGCATGACCACACTGCTGGACGGCTACCGCGAGCACATCGTCGCCGCGCACAAGCAACCGCTGTTCCTGCTGTTGGTCGGATTCATCACCTCCTTCGTTCTGATCCGGTTCAGCGTCCGGATGATCCGGGCCAAGGTCCGCTGGTGGCCCGGCAATGTGACCCCCGGCGGCCTGCACATCCACCACATGGTCTTCGGTCTCGGCTTCCTGCTGACCGGCGGCATCGGGGTGTTCGCGACCTACGGCGGCCACCCGTGGATCGATGTCTTCGGACTGCTCTTCGGCATCGGCTGCGGCCTGGTGCTGGACGAGTTCGCGCTGATCCTGCACCTGGACGACGTCTACTGGAGCGAGCAGGGCCGCAAGTCGGTGGACGCGGTGATCTTCGGCATCCTCTGCACCTCACTGCTGCTCGTCGGGTACGTGCCGCTCGGCGTGGTACCCAGTCAGGAGACCAGGTGGGGACTGGTCACAGTGATCTCGGTGAACGCCCTGGTCTCGGTCATCACCCTGCTCAAGGGCAAGATGTGGACCGGACTGCTCGGCATCCTGGTGCCCGGCCTGTCCTGGATCGGTGCCATCCGGCTGGCCCGCCCGAGCAGCCCGTGGGCGCGCTGGCGCTACGCGACCCGTCCGCGGCGCCGGGCCCGCGCGCTCCGGCGTGAGCGACGACTGCACCGGCGTGCGGACATCGCCCGTACCTGGCTTTTCGACCTGATCGCGGGCGCCCCCGACAAGGTGCCGGCCGGCCACCCCGCCGCTCACCGGGTCGCCGAGCGGATGGCCGCCCGGGCCTCCGCCCACCTGGACGCGCACGCCGCCCGCGCGCTGGCCCGGCGTTCCGCCCGGCTGGCCGATCGCCGCTCGGCGGCGACGCCGGGGCCGGGGGGCAGGCAGCGCCCCGGCCCCGGCGGGCCCGCTCCCATCGGGCCCGAGCCCGGCCCCCGGCCGCTCGCGCAGCAACGCCGCCGCACCGTCCGGGCGGGCCGTCACCGCACCTACGCGGTACGTCCGACCGGTCTGGAGCCCCGGCCCGACCGACACCCCCGGCTGAGGCCGCACACCCCTCGGATTCATCGGTAGTTCGTATACCCTGAGCCCCTGGCTGATGATGATTCCCGGTCAGATCATCTGATGGGTCACCCGGCCAGCGGTGCGGGCTTGGGGTGTGAAGGCCGTCCGGCTTGAGAATATGGCGATGAGTGACCGACTTGTCACGTGATGGGATACTTCGCCAGATTCGCTGGGTGGTCGGGGTGACCAGGTCCGCCTGGGGCTCTCCGAAGGCCCACGTCCGACACCTGAGAAGGGATGTCCCGTGGTGCGCAGGCTCCTGCCGACCCTCCTGTTGTCCCTCACCGCTCTGCTCGGGCTGCTTCCCGCCGCTGCGGCAGTCCCGGCGGACGCGCTCGATGACGCGGCGTCCGGGGCCGCAGCCGGTTCCGGTTCCGGTTCCGGGGCCGGTTCCGGGGCCGGGGCCGGTTCCGAGTCCGGTTCTGCAGTGGGGGCGCCGGCCGACGGGGCCTACCCCTCCGCCGAGGAGGTCGACCGCTCCCGGGTCGAGGCCGACCGCCGGGCCGCCTCGGTCTCCACCATCGAAGCCGGGCTCACCGCGGCGACCGCCGAACTGGACCGGGCCGCCCGCACCGCCGAGCAGGCTGTCGAGGCCTACAACGGCGCGCAGGTCGCACTCGCCCGCGCTCGCACCGAGGAGTCCGCCGCCGCCGGACGGGCCGCCACCGCCCAGGCGGCGCGGACCGAGGCCGCCGAGGACGCCGCCCGGCTCGCCGCCGAAACGTACCGTCAAGGCACCAGCGCCGAGCTCTCCGCCGTCAACGCCCTCATCGGCGCCCATGGGCCGCGCGAGGCCGGCGACCAGGCGGCGGTGGTCGGCGTCGCCAGCGACCGCACCCGGCAGATCCTGGACGCGGCCACCTCCACGGCAGCCACCGCGGCCCGCGCCTCGGCCGCCGCCCGCGCCGCCGCCGAGGCCGCCGAGAAGGCCGCCGCCGAGGTCGGTGCGGCGCGGGGCCGGGCCGAGGCGCGGCTGGCCGCGCAGCAGGCGCAGGTCACGGCGGTCGGGCTGCGCCGCGAACAACTGCTCGCCGATCTCGCCGCCGCCCGCCACACCACCGTCGAACTGGAGCGGCAGCGGCGCGAGGCGCTGGAGGCGATCGCCGCCCGTGAGGCCGAGGCCGCGGCCCGGGCGGCCGCCGAGAAGGCCGCTGCCGAGAAGGCGGCGGCTGAACAGGCGGCAGCGGAGAAGGCCGCGGCGGAGAAGACGGCAGCCGAGGCGGCGGGCACCGCGATGGCGCCGGCTCCGAGCTCGCCTCCGGCTGCCCGCCCGTGGTCGGCCGAGGGCGCGGCCGCCGCCGTCGCCTTCGCCCGTTCCAAGATCGGCCTCCCCTACGTCTGGGGCGGCGAGGGCCCCGGCGGCTACGACTGCTCGGGGCTGACCATGATGGCCTGGCGCCAGGGCGGCAAGCAGCTCAACCACTTCGCCGCCGACCAGTACGCGCAGAGCACCCCGATCGGCTACCGCCAGCTCCGCCCCGGCGACCTGGTCTTCTGGACCGACACCGGCCGAGCCGCCGACATCCACCACGTCGGCCTCTACATCGGCGACGACCAGATGATCGAGGCCCCCCGCCAGGGCATGCCCGTCAAACAGGCCAGCCTCTGGATCATGGGCACCCCGGACTTCTACGCCCGCCCGTAGCGGATACGGCCCCGGGGAGAGGGGCCACTTCATTTCGCGTGGCACTGGTCACCCTCCGGTCAGCTGGTGGTGGACGCATTCCGTGTACTGCCGGAAGCTGTCGGGCTGATAGCACTCCTGGGTGTTGTCGGCGTACCAGACAAAGAAGACGGCCATCAGGGCGGACAGCACGATCGCGACGCACGACGCCACCACACCGGTGATGGCGCCGGCCCGGCCGACTCCGGTGCGCTTGGCCGTCCTCAGCGCGAGGACGCCCAGGACCAGGCCGATGACGCCGAGCGGGCCGCCGATGAGGATGATCGAGGTGACCAGGGCGGTGATGCCCACCACCCAGGCGGCCACCGCGGCGCCGTTGCTCGCCGTCGGAGGCTGCGGGCCCTGACGGGAGGTCGGGCCGTGGAGGCCCGCCCCGGTGCGGGGCGGTGCCGGCCGGCTCGGTACTTCCGGCGCCGTCGTCCGTCCTTGAGCATTCATCAGCCGTACTCCCGTCCCGTCGATTGGTCAGGGCATGATTGTGAGTTCCGGGGGGCGGGGTGCACATCGCTGAAAGGCGGGATATATCGATCCCCCGATCGGGGGAGGTCGACGGCGGACGTTCCGGCAATACTGGCTCGATCATGGTTAAGGGACTCCCGCCGCTGTTGCGCGGCTTCACATTCTCGGGCGCGCTGTTCGCGTTCGGCGGCGCGCTGGCAAGCCTTCCGCTGGTTCCTCTCGCGATGCTGCCGGCGGCAGCCTGGCGGACCGCTCCCTACGGGGCACAGGTCGCCATGACGCTGTCGGCCTGGGCGGCGATGATCGCCGCGGTCGGGCTCGCGCGCCCCACGCGGCAGGTGCTGATCTCGTGCGCCCGCCGTCTGCTGCGGGTACCGCTGCCGGATCTCGTGGCCGCCCGCCGCCCCGTCCCCTCCCTTTCGCACGACACTCTTCCCGGAGCGCCGTCCGTCAGCGTGCAGGCCGTGACCGGGCCTGCCGTCAGCGCGCAGTCCGTCACTGGCCGGTCCGGGGCCGACCGTTGGCGGACCCCGGCCTGGCTGCTCCTGCACGCGGCACTGGGGTGGACGGGAGTGCTGGTGAGCGGCGCCCTGTTCATCGCCGGCCTCACCCTGCCAGGGGGCTGGACCGGGGCCGAGGCGGGGCTGAGCCTCTTCGGCCGTTCGATGCGGCCGGGGACGGGCTGGGCGAGCTGGGGGGTGGCGCTGGTCTGCCTGCTGCTGGCAGCGGCCGGCTGCATCGTCGTGACGGGCGCCCTGCGGTGGCTCGCACCAAGGCTGTTGGGCCCGTCGGCGGCGGAGCGCCTCGCGCTGGCGGCCGAGCGTGAGCTGCGGCTGGCCGAACGCAACCGGTTGGCACACGAGTTGCACGACTCGATCGGTCACACGCTGACGTCCGCCACGATCCAGGCGGCGGTGGCGGGCGAGGTGCTCGCCGCCGATCCGGTGGCCGCGCGGGCCGCCCTGCGCAGCATCGAGGAGTCGACCCGGGCCGCGTTGGAGGACTTGGACTACGTGCTGGGCGTGCTGCGCGAGGAGAAGGCGGGAACGGCCCCGACCAGGACCTTGGCCGACCTGCCGGAGCTGCTGGACCGCTTGCGGCATGCGGGCGCGGTGGTGGTGTCGGAGCTGTCGGGCGAGCCGGCGCAGGTGCAGGGGACGCTCTCCCGGGCGGCGTACCGGATCCTCCAGGAGGGCCTGACGAACGCGTTGCGCCACGGGGCGGGCGGTCCGATCGAGGTCCGGGTGGCGGCCGCGCCGGACGGACTGTCGCTCAGCGTGGTCAACCCGGTCAGGTCGGCGGCAGCCGGCAAGGGCCCGGGCGCCTTCCCCACGTCCGGCCACGGCCTGCCCGGGCTGGCCGAGCGCGTGCGGTTGCTGCACGGTGAGATCGAGGCCGGCCCACACGGGCCGCAGCACTGGCGGTTGGACGTCCGGCTGCCGGTACGGTTGTCCGCATGATCGGCACGACCGGCTCCGGGCCGGCTGAGGCCGCCGCGACCGGCCCGGACGCGAGCCCGGCGGGCGCGACCGGTGACGACACCGGCGCCGCCACCACGAGCCGGGCCACCGCCGGCCCCACCGGCAACCCCGTCACCCTGCTGATCGCGGACGACGACGAGGTGACGCGCAGCGGTCTGCGCATGTTGCTCGCGGTGCAGCCGGGCATCGTCGTGGTCGGGGAGGCCGCCGACGGCGTCGAGGCGGTCGAGCAGGCGCGGCTGCTGCGGCCGGACGTGGTCCTGATGGACGTGCGGATGCCGCGTCGCAACGGAATCGAGGCGACCAGGCAGCTGCTGGCCGACTCGGCCGATGCGCCGAAGGTCGTGGTCATCACCACCTTCGAGAACGACGGCTACGTCACCGCCGCGCTCAGCGCGGGGGCCAGCGGGTTCGTGCTCAAGCGGCTCCCGGTCCGGCAGATCGCCGAGGCGGTGAGGGTGGTGGCGGCGGGAGAGGCGATCCTCTTCCCGGCGGCCCTGCGCCGGATGGTCGCCGCCCGGCCGCTGGGTTCGGCCGAGGCGTTGCCGAGGGCGGCGCTGACCGGGCGGGAGGAGGAGGTGCTGCGGTTGATGGCCACCGGTCTGTCCAACCCGGAGATCGCGGACTCGCTCACGGTGAGCCAGGAGACGGTCAAGACGCACGTCGGAAACGTGCTGACCAAGCTCGGCGCACAGAACCGGACCCATGCGGTGGTGATCGCTTACGAGTCCGGCCTGGTGGTGCCGGGGTGCGCCGCCTGACGCCACCGGCGCGGAAGGGTGGGCCGACAGCGCGGGACCCGGCCGTGCACCGGCCCGCGCGGCCGATTTCGGGGCGGCCGAAAATGAGGTGCCGTCGCCGGAGGGCGGTCGTACCGTGACGTCATGGGCAACGATGTGGACGGCGGTACCCGCGATCCGGGCAGCGCCCAGCAGACAGAAGGCATCGGCGGAGTCGAGATCCGTGCGATCGCCAAGGACGAGATCGAGGGCTGGGACCGGGCGCTCGCTCTCGGATTCCTCCGTTCACACGTGGACAGCGCGGCGGACTTCCGTCGCCAGCAGTGGGCGCCCGGCCGGGTGCTCGGCGCCCTGGACGCCGGCCGCTACGTCGCCACCTTCCGCAGCTTCGACGTCGAGCTGACCGTCCCCGGCGGAGCGGTCGTCGAGGCGGACGCCATCACCTCCGTCACCGTGACCGCCACCCACCGCCGGCGCGGCCTGCTCCGCCGGATGATGACGGAGGATCTGGCGGCCGCCCGGGAACGCGGTTCGGCCGTCGCCATCCTGGTCGCCGCCGAGTACAACATCTACGGGCGCTACGGCTTCGGCCCGGCCACCCGCGGCCACGGCTGGAACATCGACCTGCTGCGGGCCCGGGGTCTGCGCGAGGGCCTGCCGACCGTTCCCGGTGGGCGGATCGATCTCGTCCGTATGGAGGAGCTGCGCAAGGTCGGCTCCGAGCTGCACGAC
The DNA here is from genome assembly GCF_040630835.1 of Kitasatospora sp. NPDC005751. Classification (NCBI taxonomy): domain Bacteria; kingdom Bacillati; phylum Actinomycetota; class Actinomycetes; order Kitasatosporales; family Streptomycetaceae; genus Kitasatospora; species Kitasatospora sp. NPDC005751. Next base: position 149,924 of record NZ_JBEXYC010000012.1, on the reverse strand, counting down.
CGCTGGCGGCGCACCCAGCCCGGTGCGATCGCCCGCAACGAGCTCTGGTGGAGGCGCCAGACCGGGGACGTCCAGGTACCGGGCTTCGAGTGGAAGGAGCCCTTCGCCGCCGTCCACCGCGACGCCGAGGGCACCGCGACCGGCCTGGTCGTCTACCGGGTCGACGACACCTGGGACGGCAGCTACCCGAACTGCACCCTCACCGTCGTCGACTTCCTCGCACTGGACCGGGGCACCGCCGCCGAGCTGTGGCGGTTCGTCCTCTCCGTCGACTGGGTGCGCAAGGTCGTGGTGGAGAACATCGGACCGGACGACCCGCTGCCGCTGCTGCTGGCCGACCCGCGCGCCGCCACGCCCTACGCGGAGAACGCCGACTTCATGTGGCTCCGGGTGCTCGACGTCGAGGCGGCCTTCAACGCCCGGACGTACGGCGCGCCCGGCCGGGTCGTCCTGGAGGTCGAGGACCGGGACGGCTACGCGGCCGGCCGGTGGGCCGTCGAGGTCGCCGCCGACGGCAGCGGCCGCTGCACCCGCACCGACGACGAGGCCGACCTCGCGCTGGGCGTCTCCGCGCTCGGCTCGCTGTACCTGGGCGGCGAGACCGCCCCCCGACTGGCCGCGGCGGGCCTGGTCACCGAACTGCGCCCGGGCGCGGCCGCCGCCGCCGACCTGCTGCTGCGCACGCCCCTGCTCGCCTGGAACCCGGACAACTTCTGAGTCGCGCGGGTGAGCCCACGCATCCGGGTGTTCACGGCCGCGTGTTCACGGCCGGGCGTTCCCGATATCGGGAGCGCCCGGCCGTCGCATGTGTTCCAGGGCGGAGGTGGGCCCTATTTGACGGCGTTCTTTCCGATGGTGGGCAGGATGAAGTCCTGAATGAGGCCCTTGGCGTCGCGGACGATCGGCCGGAACACCCGATAGCGCGAGAGGTTGATCACCCGGGCCGCCATGGGGGTCGAGCGCCGGACGAACTCCCGGGTCCGCTCGGTGTCCTCGGTCCGGTCGAAGACCCAGTAGAGGACCACGACCATGAGGTGCAGCCAGAGCACGTCGGGCAGCAGCTCGACCAGCTCGGCGTCCAGCTTCGGCGCCAGGTCGGAGCCCTGCAGCACATCACGGAACAGCTCCACAGCCGTGGCCCGGGCCGGGTGCGATTCGTTGGAGAACGGGCTCAGCGCGCTGTTCGGGTCCGCCGCCGTCCGGAAGAACTGCGCCGCGAACTCGTGGTACGGCGCGGCCGTGTCGAGCCAGGAGGTCAGCGCGATCTCCAGTCGCTCGGAGAAATCCCGCGTCTTGGCCATGCGATTCCTGGCGTCCGCCGCATGGTCGTACGTCATCCGGTCGTAGAACCCCTGGATCAGGAATTCTTTCGCCGAGAAGTAGTAATACGCGTTGCCGACCGAGACACCGGCCTCGGAGGCGATGGCGCGCATGGTGGTCTTCTCGTAGCCCCGTTCCTGGAAGAGCCGCATCGCGGTCTCCAGGATCAGGGCCCTGGTCGCCTCGCTCTTGTCGGTCTTCGGCTGCGCGCGACTGCCGTGCACCTCGGCGGGTGGTGCCGCCGGGGTCGACGGCGTGCCGGGCGCGACCTCGGGGCCGTCCGTGCCGTTCGTGCCGCTCTTCTTGTTCGTACCGTTCGTCGCTGCCAGGTCGTCCACGGCCCCGAGCCTAGCCGGATCGCCCCGCGGCGGCCGGTGTCGGTGCGTGCGGTACCGGATGCCCCCTCCACATCCGGTACCGACGCCCCGCCCCATCCATTTCGAACGCGTTCAAAAGCATCGGGAGACTGTAGGCGCAAAGTTCGATCATGATCAAGTCCGGCCGTGTGGGACGCTCGTCCCATGGACATCACCATCCGCCGCGGCACCGCGGACGACAGCGGGGCCGTCGCCGAGCTGCACGCCCTCAGCTGGCGGACCACCTACACCGGCATCGTCCCGGCGCGGGCGCTGGGCGACGGACTGACCGCCGAGCGGCACGAGGTGTGGGCCCTGCGGCTGGCCGCCGACTACGGCGAACCGGCCAACACCCCGGAGCTGCTGATCGCCGAGCAGGCCGGGAGCGCCGTCGGGTTCGCCTACGTGGTGCCGCAGCCCGACGGCCGGGTGCTGATTGACAACCTGCACGTCCGGCCCGACCGCACCGGTGGCGGCATCGGCCGCGCGCTGCTCGACGCCGTGCGCCTGCACGTCGCCGAGCGCCACCCCGGAGCCGACCTCTACCTGGAGGTGCTGCGCGACAACACCCGGGCGGTCGCCTTCTACGAGCGCGAGGGCGGTCACCGGACGGCGGAGCAGGAGGGCGTCTTCCCGGGCGGATACGTGCTGCCCGAGTACGAGTACACCTGGCCCGCCGCCACACTGACGGTCGGATCGCGGAGGTAGCGAACCGGTGGTGGTCGGCTAGTCATGGTCGTAGACCGTCACCGGCACCCCCTGATCCACCAGTCGGGCCGTCACCAGCGGCTCGACCAGCTCCCAGCGCCCGCCCGCCAGGCCGCAGCCGATCCGGGGCATGTGGACGGAGGCGCCGAGCGCGAGTGCGTGTCCGGCCAGTGCCGCCAGCGCGGAGTCGATCGCCCCGTACCGCACCGGTGGGCCCGTCGACCGGCCCGTCCGGATGCCGCGCTGGCCGACCATGTTGGCCACCCGGATGTACGGCTCGACCTGGACCATCTGCACCGCGCCCAGGCCGAAGTCGTTCTTCGCGCGCTCCCGGTGCCAGCGGCGGAACGCCGCCTCAGGCTCCGGCCAGCGCCGTGAGAGCGCCAGGACGAAGCCCTTCCCCCAGCCGCCGAGGTCGTTGCAGACATGGGCGATCACCTTCACGCCCTTGCCCTGGGGCGCGGTGGCATCGCCACGGACGTATCGGATGGTCGCCGGTTCCATGTCGAGCACGCTAGTGCGCGGCACTGACAATCCGTCCGGAACCCCGGGGCGCCGGGGGAGCGGCCGGCGTCCGCAGGTGGCGGCGGCCGGCCAGGGCGATCAGCAGGGCGAGCGAGGCGGCGCCGGCCGGCAGCCAGTAGCCGGTGCCGGGGGCGGTGTGCTCGGCGACCGCGCCGGCGAGCGCCGCCCCGGCCGAGATGCCGACCACGATGCCGGACACCGCCACCGCCATGCCCTCGTTCAACTGCCGCTCCGGCAGCAGCTCCTGGACGAGCGTCATACCGGTGACCATGGTCGGGGCGGTGCCCGTCCCGGCCACGAACAGCGCCGCGCCGAGCAGGACGAGCCCGGCCCCGCCGAGCCCGGCGGCCAGCGGGAGGAGCAGCAGCACGGCCATCGCCGTGACGCCGAACAGGAAGCGGACGCCCGCCGCCCGGCGGGGCCGAAGCAGGCCGAAGACCAGTCCGGCCACGCAGGAACCGCCTGCCACCAGCGCCAACAGCCCGCCCGCCAGCGGCTTGTGGCCGAGCGCGTCGGCGTACGCCACGGTGGTGAGCTCCATCGAACCGAAGACCACGCCGGTGGCGAGGAAGGTCAGCAGCAGCACCCGTAGCCCGGGGGTCCGGAGCGGAGAGCCGTGCCGGTGCGCGCGATCGGCGGGGTCCGAGCACTCGGGGCGGGGTCCGGACCGGTCGGGCGTCGAGCCGGGGCGCCGGTCCGCGAGCGGGGGTTCGGTCCGGCGCTGGGCGGCGAACAGCAGGGCGCCGGCGCTGCCGAAGACCCCGGCGGCGAGCAGACCGGCCTCCGGTGCGACGGTGGTGCAGAGCACCATCGCGAGCACCGGACCGGCCATGAAGCAGAGCTCGTCCAACGACTGCTCGAAGGAGTTGGCCAGGTGCCGGGCCGCCGCGTCGTCCCGGTACAGGTGTGCCCAGCGGGCCCGCGCCATGCCGCCCAGGTTCGGTGCCGCCGCGCAGGCCGCCCAGCAGGCGTACAGCGTCCAGTCCGGTGCGTCGAACCGGACGCAGAGCAGCAGGCCGACGAGCGGGACGGCGTTGTACAGGGTGGCCGGGACGGTGACGCGGGCCTGCCCGTACCGGTCGACCAGCCGGCCGAGCAGCGGCATGCCGATCGCCCCGGTGGCCAGGCCGACCGCCGCGACGGTGCCCGCCAGCGCGTACGAGCCGCGCCGCTCCGAGAGCAGCACCACCAGGGCGACGCCGGTCATCGACATCGTGAGCCGGCCGAGCAGCCCGGCCAGGGTGAAGGCGGCGGTACCGGGCAGTGCGAACAGCCGGCGGTAGGAGGCGGGCATGGAACTCCTCGTGGAGGGGTGGGGGAGGGCTCCAGCCTCGAACAGCCGCCCGCTTCCGGTCCAACACCTGTTTCGCCGTACTCACATCAGGCTGTTGTTAATCTGCCGCCATGCCCCATGACCTGCACCCCCGGCTGCTCCGCGGCTTCGTCGCCACGGCCGAGACGCTGCACTTCGGCCGGGCCGCCCAGCGGCTGCACGTCGCCCAACAGGCGCTCAGCCGCGACGTCCGCACGCTGGAGAAGCTGCTCGGCGACGCGCTCTTCACCCGTACCACCCGCAGCGTCGACCTCACCCCGGCCGGGCGACGGTTGCTGCCGCAGGCCCGCCGGCTGCTGGCCCTGCACGACGAGATCGTCAACGGTGCCGAGCGGCGCCCACTGCTGCTCGACCTCAACAGCGACGTCTCCGGGCCGGACCTGACCACCGAGCGGGTGCTCGAACGGGCCCGGGCCGCCTGGCCGGAGGGCGAGATCCTGGCCCGCTTCCTCGGCGGACTCGCCGCGGCCGCCGAGGAGTTGGCGGCGCACCGGCTGGATGCGGCGTTCGGGCGCTTCGCCGGTCTGCCGGCCGGCCTGCGTGCTCAACTGGCCCAGACGCCGGTCCGGCTGGAGCGGGTCTCGGTGATGATGGCGGTCGGCCACCCGCTCGCCGACCGGCCCGCGCTGCGGCTCGCGGACCTGGCCGGGCACCCGGTGGACGTCTGCGCGGGCAATCCGGCCACCACCGAGTGGGCCGACCTGGGGACCTGCCTGCTGCGCGACTACGGCCTCACGCCCGCCGCGCCGTACGCGCCGCCGGTCGGGGTGGACGAGACCGCCCGCTACCTCACCCGGCACGGCGACCCGATGCTGACCACCGTCGGGGGCCCGCTGATCCCCGGTGTGGTGAACGTGCCACTGGTCGATCCGGTGCCGTTGACGCTGGTGAGCCTGGTGCGCCGGTCGGACCTGCGGCACCCGGGGCTGTCCGCGCTGGAGGCGGCGGCCGCCGAACTCGGGGCGCGCGAGGGCTGGCTGAGCCGCCCGGCCGGCAGCTGGCTGGCGGAGGCGGACGCCGCGCTGCTCGCGGCGTAGGCGTCCGTAGCCGTGGGGCGGGGAGGCTCGGGGCGCGGCCCGGGCGGGCGCGGTTCGCGGCATGAACCCGCCCCTGCCGTTCGGGGGTCGGCAGGGGCGGGTCGAACGCGGGGCCGTGACAGCGGTCGGCCGGGTCAGGCCGCCTTGACGGCGGAGATGTCGAAGCTGAGCTTGACCTTCTCGCCGATCAGCACGCCGCCGGTCTCCAGCGCGGCGTTGTAGCTGAGGCCCCAGTCGGTGCGGTCCAGCACGGCCGTCCCCTCGAAGCCGACCCGCTCGGCGCCGTAGGCGTCGGTGGCGCTGCCCGTGTAGTCGAGGTCCAGGACGATCGACCGGGTGGTGCCCTTGATGGTGAGGTCGCCCGTCATCCGGTACGAGTCGCCGCGCAGGCGCTCGGCGGAGGTGCTGCGGAAGCGGATCTCCGGGTGGGCCTCGGCCGCGAAGAAGTCGCCGGTGCGCAGGTGCTCGTCGCGCTGGGCCTGGTTGGTGTCGATGCTCGCCACCTTGATCACCAGCTCGGCGGTGGAGTTGTGCGGGAGGGCGCCGTCCAGGTGCAGCTTGCCGTCGTACTCGGTGAAGCGGCCCTTGACGTTGGTGACCATGGCGTGGCGCACCGAGAAGCCGACCTCGCTGTGGGTGGTGTCGATCGCCCAGTCACCGGTGAGGTGGGCGAGGTCCGGTCCGGCCGGGGTCTCGACGACGGCGGTGGCGGTGGCGGCGGTCTTGGTGCGGTTGAAAAGGCCCATGGCTCCTCCTCGGGTCGGAAGCCATTTGTTTAGGCTTCAACTTGTTGCCTCCACCATAGGACGGTTTCGTTCAAAGTTCAACCATGAGGTCCGCGCGGCTCGCGGAATCACCCGGACGACGGAGCGGCGAGGGGGTGGCGGGCGCCTGCCGCCCCGGGGGTGGCCGGCGGGCGGCGATCGGTATCGTCACGTCCGGTCCGGCCGTGCGGCTTGACCCTCGACCTGGTCGAGGCCGGAGAGTCCCGGGCATGGAGAGCGACCTGCGCAGCATCGGTGAACTGGCCCGCGACAGCGGCCTCGGCGTCAGCGCGCTGCGCTTCTACGACGGCGCCGACGTGCTCACCCCCGCCTGGGTCGACCCGCAGACCGGCTACCGCTGGTACGCGCCCGCCCAGCTCGCCGACGCCCGGCTGCTCTGCCGCCTCCGCCGGGTGGGCCTGCCGCTGGCCGACATCCGGGCCGTGCTCGGCGCGGAAGCCGGTTCCGGCGCGGCCCACCGGGTGGTCGACGCGCACCTGCGCCGGCTGGAGGCCGGTCTCGCGGACGCCCGGCGGGAGCTCTCCCTGATCCGCACGCTGATCGACCAGAGGGAGAACCCCATGACCGCCACGCCCGCCGCCCGTACCGTCACCGTCCCCGCGCGCGAACTGGCCGAGGCCCTCGGTGCGGTCCGCTTCGCGGTCGGCGCGGACCCCGAACTCCCGGTGCTGTCCGGGGTGCTGTTCGACCTGGAGGGTGGACTGCTGCGGCTGGTCGCCACCGACCGGTACCGGATGGCGCTCGCCGAGGTGCGGCTGCCGGACGCGCCCGACCTGCCGGACGCACCTGACGAGGGCTGGGCCCCGGTCGCCGCGATCGCTCCGACCGCCCTGGTCGACGGTATCCGCGCGCTGCTGGGATCCGGGGCCGAGGAGGCCGAACTGACCCTCGGCGCGGGCCTGGTCCGGGCCGAGACCGGCGGCCACCGGATCGAGGGCGCCGCCCTCGACCACGACTTCCCCGACTACCGTTCGCTGACCCGGCTGGACCCGGTCCACCGGATCGACCTGGCCGCCGCCGAGCTGCGCGACGCCGTCGAGTCCGGTGCCACCCGCAGCCTGCCCTCGGGCCCGAACGGCGGAGTCTGCGAGGTCACCGTGCTCACCGTCGGCCGGGACGGGCGGCTCACCGTCGCCGCCGACGGCGACCCGGCCCCCGGGGACCTCCGGGTGGCCGTCAACCGCGACTTCCTCCTCGACGCCCTGCCGGCCGCCGGCTCCGAGCAGCTCGTCCTCGAACTCGCCGGTCCCATCGCCCCCCTGGCCATCCGCACGGCCGGCCGCGACGGCACCTTCTCCATCCTGATGCCGGTCCGGGTGGCGGACGGCGTCTGATCAGCCGAGGTCGGTCGGGGCGGCGCTGGTCGCGGGCCTCGACCACCACGGGGGAGCACCGGCGGTATCGGCGAATTCTGGACGGCGCGCGCCCCTGCCACGCGGTCCGGATCCGGCCTCCGCCCCCGGCTCGACGGGCACCGGTCGGCCTGACTTCCGGCCGCCGGTCCGAAGGGCCCGCTGCCGTCGCTCTGGCCGGTCGGGCCCGTCGGCCGGCGTGGAACTTCGAGGAAGCCGGGCCGCCGGCCAGGTGCCGCCGAACGGCAACCCGGTCGGCGGCACCGATCCGGTCGAACACCTCAGCTGCCCGGCAATCCCGTCGTGCCACGCGTAGAACGTCGCCACTCCGGAAGACTCCATGTCATGGATGGACGAACGACCGCAGGGGTGGGCTCATGATCGTTCTGTTGCTGGGGATCCTGGCGCTCGCCATCGGCGGGTGCGTCTGTGTCGTGTGGGCCGATCGGGGTGGGCCCCGATGGGTCCGCGCGGTGGCGGCGGTGACCCTGGCCGCGGGCGAGCTGCTGCACATCGCGCGGCGGAACCGCCGCCGCAGCATCAAGCGGTCCAGCGGCGGCGACGAGTAGGCGGCCCGCCGGCCTGAGCGGGCCGGACGTGCCCGCAGGCGCGCGGGCGGCAGCACCCGGCGGCGATGTGACTGCTCGTGATACATGGCGAGTCTGAGGCGTCATGTCCCCATGTGGAGCACGTGTGGATCAGTGCTCTTGGCACGGTTCTCCAGCACACTTGGCGATTTCGGGGCGCTGAAGCCCACAACACGAAGAGGAGCATTGCTAGGAGTCCTCAGCGGTAGGCACTGACGGCGGCCAGGTACAGACCGCCCACGGCGCCCGCGGCGCTCCCGCCGATCCGGAGAGCCGCACCGGGGCCAGCCCCCTGACGCCACGCGACGAACGCGGCCGCGCACCCGAGGTGGAGAGAGACGGACAAGGCCAGGAGCAGGGCCAGGAGCTGCTGTTGGGTCATCGGAACGATCCGTTTCTCGGGAACTTTCCCCGCCATGTGGCGGGCCTGACGGAGACCCTGTCCGTCCGAAGGCGTGTCCGGCGAGGTTCTGCGATGGATCGGTCATGCGGCGCCCGAGGCGCCGCTCCGATTGTTACGCTCCCGGGTGTCCGATGCTGGCCGATCGGACACCCGGGCCGCAGGGACCGCAGCGGCCGGTGAGGAGCGCGTGCGTGGGCGACGACGTGTTAGCGGATCTCCGCCGGGTGGGGGAGTTCAAGCGCCGTGCGCTGCGCGACTGTCCGTCGAATCGAGACTTGGCCCGGCTGGCAAAGGTCGCCCCCGGTACGCCGGGCACATGGTTAGCCGGCAGGAACCTGCCGCAGGACCTCGGGAAGCTGATCGCCGTACTCGACGCTATCCGTGCCGAGGCCGCCCGCACGGGTGTTCTCGGCAGTCCCGTCGACGAGTCCGGGAAGACTGCCGCCGAGCTGCTCGCCCCCGGGCGCTGGCGTGAGGCCTTCGCCAAGGAGCGCGAGCGCCGGGCCGAGAACACCCGGTCGGCGGTCGAGCGCTGGCAAGCCCATGCGGCGTTGGTGGAGGACGAGCGGCGCGCCCGCCAGGCCGCGCTCGCGGACCGCCCGCGACCGGTTGGGTCGTGGAGCGCCCAGCGGCTCGGCGTGCACCCCGCCATCCCCGGGCGCCCCGTCGGCGATGGCTTCCGCGACGGTGTCGGCGGCGGACCGGCCTTCGTCCTGCCCCGCTACGTGCTCCGCCCACACGATGAGCAGTTGCGTCGCCTGCTGTCGGAAGCGGTAGCGACTGGGGCGCGGCCGAGCCTGATTGTGGTGGAGGGGGGTTCCTGCACGGGGAAGACCAGGACGGCCTTCGAGGGGCTGCGGGCGTCGATGCCGCCGAACGCCCCGCTGTTCTTCCCAGCGGACCAGACCGGCCTGCTGGACGTCCTGGCGGCGGAGGCCCTCGGGCCGGGGAGCGTGCTGTGGCTCAACGAGGCCCAGGACTACCTCACAGGCCCTACGGGTGAGGCGGTCGCTGCGGCGTTGCTGCGACGGCTGGATGGTGAGGGACCGTTCGTGGTGGTCGCCACGCTGTGGCCGGAGCACCTTGAGACCCTGCGAGACACAGACCATAGCTATGGCAGCGGATCCCGGCCCGGTAGCCCAGATCAGCACCGGCTGTCCCGTGCACTCCTCGCCCAGGCCGCATACGTCCACGTACCCCGGACCTTCGCCGACGCGCTGGAGTCCGCCAGGGAACTTGCCAGCGAGGACATTTCGTTGGCCGTGGCCCTGGACTCCGGGCTCGCCAATTTGGCCCAGACCCTGGCTGCCGGTCCGGACCTCGTCGACTTCTACGAGCACCCCATCGGTGAGGCAGGGATCCACTGCAGGGCCGTTCTCAGCGTCGCGATGGACGCTTACCGCCTCGGCGTCACCGGTCCGTTGCCGCTTGTCTTCCTGGAGGCCGCGGTCCCGGGTTACCTGAACGACGACGAAAGGGCCGTCGCTCCCAGGTGGTTCACTCGGGCGCTCGCCCGCGCTCGTACCGTCGTCAAGCAGACCACCAGCCCACTGCAGGACGTCGCGCGACCGGGCCGGATGGGCGTCGTGCCAGGAGTGGTCCGCCTCGCTGACTACCTGCAGCAGCACGGCGGCCGGACCCGCCGTACTGTATGCCCGCCGGCCTCCTTCTGGGACGCCGCAGCCGAGCACCTCACAGACCCGACGGACCTCGACCGGCTCGCCTACGCTGCCGAGCAGCAGTGGAGGAAGCGCCATGCCGCGACCTTGTACGCCGCCAGTGCGGACGCGGGAAACCCCTCGGCTCTGTTTGCGATTGCCATGCGGATGGAGCAAGCCGGAGAGCATCAAGAGACGGCGCGCCAGCTCCTTGAGGTCGCTGCAGCCACGGGCGACGGATGGTCGACGGGTGAACTGGCATGGCGGTGCATGGAGGCGGGGGAACCTGAGGAAGCGGATCGGATTCTCCGGGATGCCACCGATGCCATGCGCCCGGACGCCCTGACGAGGCTGGCACTCAAGCACGATCTGTTCGGGGACAAGGAACAGGCCAAGCAGCTGTACCGGGCCGCCGCCGAACTAGGAAGCGAGTTCGCGCAATCGCAGATCGACTGGGAGTCGAAGGGGGAAGCCGAGCGGCGGAATGCGCCGAAGTCCCTACGCCCGGGGGCTGAGGGCACCTCCCTGTTCGTCCTGGAGGACGTCGATGCCTATGTGTTGCGCCACAACAGGCCGGATGCCAAGCCGACTATCCGCAGGTTCCTGGAGTACGGCGGTCTGCACGAGCTGTTCGCGGATCAGCATGAGCGTCAAGGCAACCACAAGGAGGCGGAACGCCTGTACTGGGCGGCCGCTGGGCTGGGGGATCCCAAGTCGCTCCGAAAACTGGCAGATCGGGCAGCGGAGTTGGGGAACAGCGGGAAGGCGGAGCGGCTGTACCTGGCCGCGCTCGCTACCGGGGGCAACGCGTGGTTCAACGTCAGCGATCTGGCTGCATTGCGCGGGGAACCGGCCGACCAGTACCAGCGGTACGGCGTCGAGGCAGACGGAACGCTGTCCGAGCCGTGGTCCTGGCCCGTTCCGAGATCAGCCGGACTGACGTCCTCGGTAACACGCGAGCTCGAGGGGCGGTAGTCGTGCCGGAACCCGTTGTCGTCTGCTGCCACCGGTCAGCAACAGGCTTTGTGGCCGGTGGCGGGACGACCCGACAGGTCACGGCAGAGGCCTTCTCGTGCGGCGGGCGCCGCCCCTATGGTTGCGCCGTGACGATCACCAGTGCGCCCCACGCACATTTCATTGCTGTCCAAGGCGGCTCTGCGCCGTCGTGGGTCTCCTATACCGGACTTATCGTCAGCATCGTTGCGGCGGCAGGGGCCCTCGCGAACTACCTGCGCACCCACTGGCGCGATCGACGTAAGGACAGCGAGGAGTATGCGGCGAAAGTCGCTGCCTGGACCGGCCCGGACACCGGAGAGGGCCCTGGCGACCTCTACCGCTACAACTCGATAGTCGTGCACAACGGCTCGGATCAGCCGGTTTTCAATGCAGTGGCGGTCCTGGAGACCGCCGAACCTGGCGGATTGCCAGGCGAGACCGACGTGGTGAACATAGCAATCGGCTTGATCCCGCCTGGGGAGACAGTGCAACGCGAGATCGACATCGCGGTGCCAAGGGAGATCCTTCGACGGCCTGTCACCATCTGGTTCCAGGACGCCCGGGGACACAGGTGGGAGCGAGACGAAGCCGGTCAGCTCCGCCGGCGAGAGCACGTGAAGGGCACCGCCATCGAAGCCCGAACCCGGCGAAACGACGACGGATCGATCAGCCACGCCACATCCAAGCCTGGGTTTATAAAGCGCCTGCGGCAGAGGTAGGACTCAACCCCAGCCCTTTCGGCCTATTGCGACCGAGGCGGCGGCTTTCCCATTGGGGCTGCCGATTTGCTGGCGACCGTGGCGCCTATTGCGGGTGGGCCCTGATATCGATCTCGGCCGCCAATTGGTCGGCGTAAGCGTATAGGCGGGTGGCTAGCTCGACCTGGTGTCGGGTCGCGGCTCTGCGCTTCCGGCGGTGCCACTTGGCATAGACGTAAGCGCGCAATGACGAATCTGCAGGTGCAGTAGATTTGTAGTGCAGTAACGGGGCGAGCGTGTACTCGCCTTTCGTGATATGGGTCCAGACAATGATTGAATCGAAAATTCGCGAACGGTCGCTGGGAACTGGATTCCTGTGGCCGTCGGGAAGACCGCCATGGAGGCGGCTCCAGTCTTCCGATGGGATAATCCAACTCGCTAGATAGTTGCGCCGCTTCCCGTAATTTGTCAGACGCTCTGTGCCGTCGAGTTCGACGGCGAGCGTCATTACCGCAGAGTTGAACTGTTGCCATCTTTCCGCGCCCAGCCGCGTCCGAATGATTCAACGCAGACCGTGCGTCGTCCGGGATGGCGTACATGACGCAGAGGTCGCCCAGGCCGCAGAGATCCGACCGGATGGGCCCCGGCTCGGCCGAGGGGGTGTCTGTCCGGCGCGGACTCGAATGCATGGAGTTACCGAACCATGACTCACCGTCCACTAACGGGTGAACTTGCCCTGGCCTTCCGAGTCGCGGCATCCCATCACAGTCCGAGTCGCAGGGCGCTGACCTCGCCAGATTTCCCGATCACTCGCCAACTATCGTGGCGAGTCGCAGCCGACGCGTTTGCTGTTGCTAGCACCGTGCTTGCATTTGCAAGCACGGTGGGGCAGGCTGGGCCCATGGCCTCACTGAACGTCGGCTCGCTGGGCGAGTACATCCGCGAGCAGCGGCGGAACGCGCAGTACTCGCTGAGGCAACTCGCCGAGGCCGCCGGCGTGTCCAACCCCTACCTCAGCCAGATCGAGCGAGGGTTGCGCAAGCCGAGTGCGGAGATCCTGCAGCAGATCGCCAAGGCGCTGCGGATCTCGGCGGAGACGCTGTACGTCCAGGCCGGGATCCTGGAGGAGCGGCGGGGTGAGGGCCTGGAGCTGAGGGCCTCGATCCTGGCCGATCCACTGATCAACGAGCAGCAGAAGCAGGCGCTGCTCGCGGTCTACGACGCCTTCCTCAAGGAGAACGCCGCCCGCAAGGAAACGGACGCGGCGCCGCACGACCCCGAGGCCGACGGTCCGACCGCCGTCGGCTCGGCAACCTAGACCACGGGAGGACCGGCATGCCGATCACGGACGAGATCAAGAAGACCCTGAGCGACCCGACCCCGCTCTACGCACTCGCCGGCGCGGGCGACCTCGCCTACGAGAAGCTGCGCGAGGTGCCCGGCAAGGTCGAGGCCCTGGCCGCGGACCGCAAGGGCACGCAGGACAAGGCCGCCGCCAGGCTCCAGGACGCGCAGGCCAGGCTGGTCGAGGCGCAGGCGAAGGTCGCGGGCACCGTGACCACCCTGCCCGCCGACCTCAAGGTGCTCCAGGAGAAGGCGCAGAGCTTCGCCCTCCAGCAGGTCGGCCGCGCGGTCGAGCTGGCGGTGAAGGCCAAGGAGGCCTACGACGAGCTGGCCGAGCGCGGCAAGGGCGTCGTCGAGCGGGGCGGCCCGGCCGACGCGGTCGAGCCGGTCGGGGCGGCGCAGTCCGCCGAGGGCCCCGAGCTGGTCGAGGCCGAGCTGGTCGAGGACGACGAGCCGGCCGTCGCCCCCGCCGAGGAGCCCGCCCCGAAGAAGGCCCGGGCCAAGAAGGCCGCCGAGTAGCACCGGCACCGCCGCACTCCGGTGGGACCGGGCTGCCCGCAGGGCACATCCGGTGACCTCGGGACGTTGACACCGTGGCGAGCGGTCCGTCGTGCCAGGATGGACGACGGTCGACACGCCGGAGCCGAGACGCAGAGGAGACCGCGATGGGCGGAGTGGCTCAGATCCTGGGCTTGGACTACCTGAACCCGTTCTGGTGGCTGGCCGTCGCCATCCTGGGCTTCAAGTTGTTCGCACTGATCGACGCGGCCACCCGCCCGGAGGACGCCTATCGGGCGACGGACAAGAAGACCAAGGGGTTCTGGCTGGCCGTCCTGGGCATCGCGTTCGGGCTGGACCTGCTGTTCGGGGCGAACTTCCTGACCAGCTTCCTGACCCTGGCGGGTCTCGTCGCCGCGATCGTCTACATGGTCGACGTGCGGCCGGCGATCCGGGAGCTGACCAACCGGGGCGGTGGCCGGGGCGACCAGCGCAACATGGGCCCGTACGGACCCTGGTAGGACTCCGGGCACTTCAGCGACGAGCCCCGGTGCGCGCGGGACCGATCCGCGCGCACCGGGGCTCGCTGCTGTGCCGGTGCCCCGTGCCACCTCGACGCGGCCCCTGGTAGCAGGGCCGGCCGCCTCGGCCGAGGAGCGTCAGCCGAGGATCAGCTGCACCGGGTTGCGCTCCAGCAGCAGGACGGCCACATCGTCCGTCAGCGCGCCGCCGTTGAGCTCCTCGACCTCGGCGATCGCGCTGTCGATCAGGCGGCCCCTGGTCAGCCCGGCGGCCTGGTGGTCGCCGACGAGGTCGGCCAGCCCGTCCTGGCCGAGACGCCGGGAGCCGGCGCCGACCCGGCCCTCGATGAGCCCGTCGGTGTAGAGCAGCAGCCGCCAGCCGGGGCGGAGTTCGAGCGGGTGCGAGGGCCAGACGGCCAGGCCGTCGTCGCAGGGCAGCAGACCGAGCGCGGGGCCGGCCGGGTCGGACGGCAGCGTCACCGGCTTGTGGTCCGTGCCGAGCAGCAGCGGAGCGGGATGCCCGGCGAGGTACAGCTGCGCGTGCTCGACGGCGCCGAGTGAGCCGAGTTCGCCGGTCGCGTCGTTGGGTTCGATGACCAGCATGCAGAGCGTCGCGAAGATCTCGTCGCTGCGGCGCTCGTGCTCCAGAACGTGCTGGAGGGTGGTCAGCAGGGCCTCACCGGTGAGGCCGGCGAAGACCAGGGTGCGCCACGCTATCCGGAGGGCGACCCCGAGGGCCGCCTCGTCCGGTCCGTGACCGCAGACATCGCCGATCACCACGTGGACGGTGCCGTCGTCGGTGCGGACGGCGTCGTAGAAGTCGCCGCCGAGCAGGGCGCGGCGGCGGCCGGGGCGGTAGCGCCGGGTGAAGGACAACCCGGCGCCGTCCAGCAGGGGAGTGGGCAGCAAGTGGCGCTGGAGGCGGGCGTTCTCCTGGCCGCGCAGCTCGGCCTCGACCAGTCGCCGCTGCGACTCGTCGGCGCGCTTGCGCTCGACGGCGTACCGCAGGGCGCGGGCCAGCAGCGGACCGTCCGTCTCGTGCTTGATCAGGAAGTCCTGTGCCCCGGCGGCCACCGCGGCGGCACCGAGTTCGGCGCCCGCGGCGTCGGTGAGCACCACGACGGCGGTGTGCGGGGCCCGCCGGAGCAGCTCGTGCAGACCTTCCAGGCCGTCGGAGGCGTCCGAGGGGTGCGGCAGGTCGGCGGGGGCGGCCAGGTCGAGCAGGACGCAGCTGAAACCGGCGGCGCGCTGCCGTCCACGCCGGCCTCCCGAGGTGCCGGTCGTCAGCAGCTCGGAGGCCTGCTCCAGCCCGCGGGCCCAGTGGATCTCGATCTGGGCGCCGCTGTCGGCCACGGCGTCCTTGAGCAGCTGGGCGTCGGAGGCGTCGTCCTCGATCACCAGCAGCTTGAGCAGGGCGGCCGACGGAACGGCGGAGGAGGCGCCCCGGGAGGGGGCTCCGGCGGTGACCGACCGGGGGTGGGGTATCGGCGGAGTCGCCGTGGCCGGTCCGGCCGACTGCTCGGTGGCGGCGGGCCGAATGCGGGCGCGGTCGGTGAGGGTGCCGTCGAGGGCACCCCACAGGTCCGCGGCACCAGGTGCCCGCCCGTCTCCCGTAGCGGGCATCGACTGCTCCTCCTTTTCCCCGAGTGCGTAACGGTCGGAGCCCGTCCGCAGTGCCCGCCTGGCACTCTGCGCCGGGGAACTTCTCGCGACCATAACGTGACTCCGGGGATTTCTTCGGCCGCCCGGCGCTGTGGTGGCTCCTGCCACGCCGGTGGCGGTGCGGTGGGTACGGGAATGACGGGAACGACAGCGACAGCCGGGGCACGCGCCCGCGAGCTCCGGAACGGACGGTGGAGGTCGGACATGACGGTGACGCGGATCACCCTGGTCGAGGGTGACATCACGGAACAGCAGGTGGACGTGGTGGTGAACGCTGCCAACTCCTCCCTGCTGGGAGGCGGTGGCGTGGACGGTGCGATCCACCGCAAGGGCGGACCGCAGATCCTGGAGGAGTGCCGAAGGCTTCGGGCCTCGCAGTACGGCAAGGGGCTGCCCACCGGGTGCGCGGTGGCGACCGCGGCGGGACGGCTGCCGGCCCGCTGGGTGGTCCACACGGTGGGGCCGGTTCATCTGGCGGAGGAGTACGACAAGAGGGCGGAGCAGCTGGCCTCGTGCTACCGCGAGTCGCTCCGGGTGGCGGTGGAGCTCGGCGCGCGCACGGTGGCCTTTCCGGCGGTGTCGGCCGGGGTGTACGGGTGGCCGCTGGACGATGCGGCCCGGATCGCCCTCGGCACCGTCGCGGCCGCGGCCGCGAGGTCGGTGTCGGGGTCGGTGTCGGGGCCGGTGGGAGAGCTGGAGGAGGTGCGGTTCGTGCTGTTCGGGGCGGAGGCGTACCGGGCGTTCGAGCGCGAGTGGCGGGCGCTGGGGCTCGACGGGGGCCGGTCGCACGGACAAGAGGCCGAGGAGGCCGAGGGGCGGGAGCCGGAGGAGCGGGCATGAGTCGTAGGGGCGTGGCGGAGCGGGAACGGAGGGGCTGGGAGGAGGCGAAGCGTCGGGTCGGAGGGGTGGCACACGAGGTGCCGGCCGAGTGCCCCCATCGTGGCGTGACGAGGCGTCAACACGCCAGAGGTATTCGATAACTCGTTCGAGTGAATCCCCGGGTTCGCTCATCCGCGCACGCCCGAGGCCGGTCCCGCAGGCCGTCCGGTCCGGCAGGCAGGTCCGGCAGGCCGGTCCGGCCGTCCGGCCGCCGCCCCCGCTACGGGGCGAGCGCCGTCCAGGGGACGGTGACCTCGCCCTGCCGCCACCGCCCGCGCGCGTCCACCAACGGCCAGCTGCCCGCCAGCGCCGTGCACGCGGCCACCCAGCGCTGCCGGGCGCCGAACGCCCCGTACGGCGCGGCGGCCGCCCAGGCGCGGTCGAAGTCGGTGAGGAAGGCGTGCACCGGCCGGCCCGCCACGTTGTGGTGGATCAGCGCCTTGGGCAGCCGCTCGGCCAGGTCGGAGGGGAGCCCGAGGCCGCCCAGCCGGGCCGCGAAGGTCACCGTGCGGGGGCCCTCCGGACCGATCGCGACCCAGACGTGCCGGCGCCCGATCTCGTCGCAGGTCCCCTCGACCAGCAGCCCGTCCGGCGCCAGCCGGGCCCGGAGCCGGTCCCAGACGCCGGCCACCGCCGACTCGTCGTACTGCCGCAGCACGTTGGCGGCCCGGATCAGCTGGGCGGGCGCGCCGCCGTCCAGCGGCACCTCGAAGCCGCCGCGCCGGAAGGTGAGCAGCGGCGGTTCGGCGTACGGCAGCGCGGCGGCGACCCGCTCCGGCTCGATCTCGATCCCCACCACCCGGACGTCCGGCCGCACCGTCCGCAGCCGCCCGGAGAGCTCCACGGCCGTCCAGGGCGCGGCACCGTACCCGAGGTCGACGGCGACCGGCGGGCGGTCGGCGGAGCGCAGTGCCGGTCCCAGCGTGTGGGCGATCCAGCGGTCCATCCGGCGCAGCCGGTTGGTGTTGGTGGTCCCCCGGGTCACCGTCCCGACCGGGCGCCCCGTCCGTCCGCGGGCAGGCGCGGTCGCGGAGTCGAAGAAGGCGGCCATGCCGGAAATCGTACGGCCCGCCCGCGGCCGCCCGCGCGCCCCGGCTCCGGCCGCCGCACGGGCTCGCCCCGCGGCAGATCCGGCCCGGACGGTCCGCGCCGGCCGCCCGACACACGCCCGCGCGGCGAGTCACGCGCCCCCGCCGCACCTCCTGAAGCCTTCCGACGACCCCTGCGCTCCGCTCCGCCCCGGCGCGGCGGCCCGCCCGGCCGCCTCCCCGCACCACCCCGCACCCCCGCCCGCCGCCCGGGTTCCCGTCCGTGGGCCATCTCATGGGCCGGGACGGGAATGCCGGTCGATGACCACGTGGTTGGCACACTGGTGGTGATGTGCGCCCGGACGGGGCGGCACGCCGCCGCGCCACATCCCGTGACGCGGCGGTACGGCGTGGGCGGCCGCACACACCGAACAGCAGGCAAGCAGGCTGCAGAGACGGGCAGCTCAGAGGAGGCTTCAGCCAGGTGATCCAGCACCCCGTCCGTCCGGTACGCCGTGCCCAGCCGACCCCGCCCGTGCGGAGCCGGCTCCAGTCGCTCGTCCCGGGCCGCCAGCGCCGTCCGCGCCGGATCGCCATGCTCAGCGTCCACACCTCCCCGCTGCACCAGCCCGGTACCGGTGACGCGGGCGGGATGAACGTCTACATCGTGGAGCTGGCCAAGCGCCTCGCCGAGCTCGACATCGAGGTGGAGGTCTTCACCCGGGCGATCTGCTCGGACGACGCGCCCACCGTCGAGCTGGCCCCCGGCGTCCTGGTGCGCCACGTCACCGCCGGCCCGTACGAGGGCCTGGTGAAGGAGGACCTGCCGGCCCAGCTCTGCGCCTTCACCCACGGCGTGCTGCGCACCGAGGCCGGCCACCGCCCCGGCCACTACGACCTGGTGCACTCGCACTACTGGCTGTCCGGTCAGGTCGGCTGGCTGGCCGCCCAGCGCTGGGGCGTGCCGCTGGTGCACACCATGCACACCATGGCGAAGGTCAAGAACGCCGCGCTGGCGGAGGGCGACACCCCCGAGCCGGCCGCCCGGGTGATCGGCGAGACGCAGGTGGTGGAGGCCGCCGACCGGCTGATCGCCAACACGACCGAGGAGGCCGCCGAGCTGGCGCTGCACTACGCGGCCCGGCCCGACCAGCTCGCCGTCGTCCACCCGGGCGTCAACCTGGACGTCTTCCGCCCCGGCGCCCCGGACGCGCGGGCCGCCGCGCGGGCCCGGCTGGGCCTGCCGCAGGACGCCGCCGTGCTGCTGTTCGCCGGTCGGATACAGCCGCTGAAGGCGCCGGACGTGCTGCTCCGGGCGGTCGCCGCGCTGCTGGAGGCGCGGCCCGAGCTGCGCGAGCGGCTGGTGGTCCCGGTGGTCGGCGGTCCGTCCGGCACCGGGCTGGCCAAGCCGGAGAGCCTGCACAAGCTCGCCGCCCAGCTGGGCATCGGCGACGTCGTCCGGTTCCACCGGCCGGTCGGCCAGGACCTGCTCGCCGAGTGGTACCGCGCCGCCACGGCGCTGGTGATGCCCTCGTACAGCGAGTCCTTCGGGCTGGTCGCGCTGGAGGCGCAGGCCTGTGGGACGCCGGTGGTGGCCGCGGCGGTCGGCGGTCTGCCGGTCGCCGTCCGCGACGGCGTGACGGGGACCCTGGTCCACGGCCACGATCCGCTCGCCTGGGCACAGGCGCTGGAGCCGTACGTCACCGAACCGGCGCTGGTCGCCCGGCGCGGCGAGGCGGCGGCCCGGCACGCCGCCGGGTTCGGCTGGGACACCGCGGCGGCGACCACCGCCGAGGTGTACGCCGGCAGCCTGGCCCGCCCGGCCGGCCGGCTCACCGGGTCCCGGCTGCGACTGGCCTGAGCCGGGGCGGCCGCCGGGGCAGGTCGGCGGAGGTACGGGGTCGGGGCCGAGCGGCTCCGAGCCGCCCCGGCTCCCGGCCCGGGCCGGGAGCCACGGAGCCGCCGCAGCTGCGCTGCTGCGCGCCACCGGTACCGCCGAGTAACGTCACCCCCATGGCAATCCGCACCAAGGACGAGGCCCTCACCCTCCTGCGTACCGCCCTGGACGACGCCGGGGTCGGCTGGGAGCCGGCCACCACCGACCCGTACACCCTGGTGGCGACCCTCCCGGGCACTCGCAAGCTGAGCACCGCCTGCGCCCTGCGGGTCGGCGACCACACGCTCTCGGTGAACGCCTTCGTGATCCGCCGGCCCGACGAGAACCACGAGGCCGTCTACCGCTGGCTGCTGGAGCGCAACACCCGGATGTACGGCGTCGCCTATGCGATCGACGCGCTCGGCGACGTCTACCTGGCCGGCCGGCTGCCGCTGGAGGCGCTCACCGGGGACTCCGTCGACCGGCTGCTCGGGACGGTGCTGGAGAGCGCCGACGAGCCGTTCAACACGCTGCTGGAGCTGGGCTTCGCCTCGGCGATCCGGCGCGAGTGGGAGTGGCGCACCAAGCGCGGGGAGTCCACCCGCAACCTGGCCGCCTTCGCCCACCTGGCCGCGCCGACGGCGCAGCAGTAGCGCCCCGGACCGGCGGGGCTCCGGGACGCTCCGCCTCAGCGGCCGACCGGGGCCTTCGCCGTCGCCGCCTTCGCGGTCGGCACCTTCGTCGACGCCACGTCGGCCGACGGCTCCACCCCCGACAGGTCGACCAAAGGCACCTCGACCGCCGACGCCTCGACCGCCGACGCCTCGACCGCCGACACCTCGACCACCGACACCTCGACCACCGACACCTCGACCACCGACGCCTCGACCACCGGCGTCCGCTTCGCCGGAGCGGCGGCCGTGGCGGCGCCCGGGCGCCGCCCGAGCAGGACGTACCCCGCCGCCGCGACGGTGCCGCAGGCCGCACAGGCGCCCCACACCGCCGTGCTCCCGGCCCGCTCCAGCAGCACTCCGCCGACCGCCGGGCCGAGGAACGAGGCGAGCGACCAGGACAGTGAGTAGACGCCCTGGTAGCGGCCCCGGGCGTGGGTCGGTGACAGCTCGGCGACCAGGCCCATCATGGTCGGCGCGTTCAGGATCTCGCCGATCGTCCAGACCGCCACCGTGAACGCGTAGAACCACGCGGAGGACCCGGCGAGCATGGTCAGCCCGAAGCCCCAGCCGATGAACAGCGCGCTGGCGACCAGGAGCGCCGTCCGGTTGCGCCCCTCCATCCACCGGGTGAGCGGGATCTGCAGCACCACGATCAGCAAGCCGTTGAGGCCGATGACCAGGCCGTACTGGGTCGAGGTGATGCCGTTGCGGCCCATGTCCACGGCGAGCGTGGTACTGCCCTGCTGGGCGACCAGCGCGAGCAGCAGGTTGAGTCCCACGACCGCCATGAACCGGCTGTCCCGGAAGACCGTGCCGAGGCCGACCGCGGGCTGGTCGACCCGGGCGGCCGGGGTGTCCGGCCTGGTCTCGGGGATCCGGACGAAGATCACCACCGCGCAGACCAGCGTGGAGAGTGCGTCCAGCAGGAAGAGCGTGAGGTAGCCGTGCGTGGCGATCAGGCCGGCGGCAGCCGCGGAGAGGCCGAAGCCGATGTTGATCGCCCAGTAGTTCAGCGAGTAGGCCCGGACCCGGTCCGCCGCCGGCACGATGTCGGCGATGATCGCCGAGGTGGCCGGGCGGGTCGCGTTGTTGCAGAAGCCGACCAGGAAGGCGACCGCGGCGATCGCCACCTGGCCGTCGGTGAAGCCCAGCACCGCCGTGAACAGCGCGGTGCCGAGCTGTGCGGCGACCAGCGTCGGACGCCGGCCGATCCGGTCGGTCAGCACGCCGGCGACGATCGCGGCGATGGCCGAGCCCAGGCCGAACAGCGAGGCGACCAGACCCGCGTACGCGGCCGAGTACCCTCGGTCGGTCGTCAGGTAGAGCGCCAGGAACGTGACGACGAACGCGCCGAGCTTGTTGATCAGGGTCGACGTCCAGAGCCACCAGAACTGCCGGGGCAGTCCGCCCACCGTTTCGCTCGCGACTCTTCGAATTCGGACAGGAAGGGGCGAAGCGGGCATCTGAGGGCTCCCGGGCGGCAGGCGTTCCGCTGAGCGGACCGGCATGTCCGCGCTGCGGCGAGGTAAGTGTCACTAGCGCGAAGCACACATTACACAGGGGAACGGGTCCCGACCAGCCGTTTAAACGCCTCCATTAAGCTGGGGGCCATGGCTGACACGACGTACCGACTCATCCTCCTCCGCCACGGCGAGAGCCAGTGGAACCAGAAGAACCTGTTCACCGGTTGGGTCGACGTCGACCTCAACGAGAAGGGCGAGAAGGAGGCCGCGCGTGGCGGCGAGCTCCTCGCCGCCGAGGGCCTGCTCCCCGACGTGCTGCACACCTCGCTGCTGCGCCGCGCGATCCGCACCTCGCAGATCGCCCTGGACAAGGCCGACCGCCACTGGATCCCGGTCAGCCGCAGCTGGCGTCTGAACGAGCGCCACTACGGCGCCCTCCAGGGGAAGGACAAGGCCCAGACCCTGGCCGAGTTCGGCGAGGAGCAGTTCCAGCTGTGGCGCCGCTCGTACGACACCCCGCCGCCGGCGCTGGCCGACGACGCCGAGTACTCGCAGGCCGGTGACGCCCGCTACGCCGACATCCCGAGCGAGCTGCGCCCGAACACGGAGTGCCTCAAGGACGTCGTCGACCGGATGCTCCCGTACTGGTACGACGCCATCGTCCCGGACCTCGCCGCCGGCAAGACCGTCCTGGTCACCGCCCACGGCAACAGCCTGCGCGCGCTGGTGAAGCACCTCGACGGCATCTCCGACGAGGACATCGCCGGCCTCAACATCCCGACCGGCATCCCCCTGGTCTACGAGCTGGACGCCGACTTCAAGCCGGTCGCCAAGGGCGGCCGCTACCTCGACGCGGACGCCGCCGCGGCCGCCATCGAGGCCGTCAAGAACCAGGGCAAGAAGTAATCCACTTGCCGAAACGGCCCCGCTTCCCGCTCCGGGAGGCGGGGTCGTCGCCGTTTCTGCTGCACGGCCAATCCTCCTGCGCGGCAACGGGGTTGGGTGTGTGCCGAAAGTGGTTCAGACCATTGACGGTCGTCGTGGGGGCTCCTACCGTGTGAGCACTGTCCTGGCACAGGCATGCCAACGGATCTTCCATGGCCGCCGCACCCCCAGGCGCGCGCGTCTGTGCCCGGCGCACTCTCCATCCACCCCCACGGAGGAGCACCATGCGCACACGTCATCTCGTGGGAGCGGCCGTCGCCGCGCTCGCGGTTCCGCTCACCCTCGCCCTGCCGGCGCAGTCGCACGGCTACATCTCCACCCCGCCCAGCCGGGCCGCGCTCTGCGGGGCGGGTACGGTCACCGACTGCGGTGCGATCCGCTGGGAGCCGCAGAGCGTCGAGGGGTCGAAGGGCTTCCCTGGCGCCGGGCCGGCCGACGGCACCATCTGCGCCGGCGGCAAC
This sequence comes from Kitasatospora sp. NPDC005751, assembly GCF_040630835.1. Lineage (NCBI taxonomy): Bacteria > Bacillati > Actinomycetota > Actinomycetes > Kitasatosporales > Streptomycetaceae > Kitasatospora > Kitasatospora sp. NPDC005751. The sequence goes on along the minus strand of NZ_JBEXYC010000012.1, from coordinate 126,815 downwards.
AGCCGGTTCGCCGAGCTGGACGACCCGCGCGGCGGTGCCTGGCCGACCACCAAGGTGGCGGCGGGGCAGCGGCTGACCTTCACCTGGAAGTTCACCGCCCGGCACGCGACCGCGAACTTCAAGTACTACCTGACCAAGGCCGGCTACAACGCGGGCCAGAAGGTCACCCGGGCCGGTCTGGAGCTGACGCCGTTCCTGACCGTGCCGTACAACGGCACCCAGGTGCCGAGCACGCTCAGCCACACCGCGACGATCCCGAGCGGCCGGACCGGGCACCAGGTGGTCGTGGCGGTCTGGGAGATCGCCGACACCGGCAACGCCTTCTACTCCTGCACCGACGTCCTGTTCTGATCAGCGCGCGGCACGCTGGACGCCACGCGCCGCACGCCGCGAGCGAGCGGTCGGGCGGCCGGAGGACTCCGACCCGGTGGCCGGGGTGCACGACCGTCTCCCACGGCGGCCGTGCACCACGGGGCTTCGCCGGGTGCGGCGGTTCTCAGTGGCCGCAGCAGCCGCCGCTGACCCCGCCGCACTGGCAGGGGGCGCCGGACTGGCAGCCGCAGCCGCAGCCCGGACCACAGCCGCAGCCGGCCGCGAGGACGGGCAGCAGCTTCGGGGCGGGCGGCTCGACGATCTCGTGGGCCGGTGCCGGTCGGGTCGGGTTTGCCTTCATCGCGCTGGAACCCTCCTTGTGACGGGCACACTTCGGTGCCTACGGAATCGAGTGAAACCGCCGATCGGACGGGGCGTCAACGGGCGCGCGGTGGTGGGCGATCCGAGAAGCCGTGCGCCCTCACCACCCCTGTTCGAGGTTTACTCACCCCGCGGAGTGAGCGCCGCCGGCCCGTCGAAGCCCCGGCCCGCCACCGGCGGAGCCGGTCCACCCACGCCGACCAGCGGCGACCCACCCGTCCGGGACAGGGCCGGCCCACCGCCCGGAGCGGAGACCACGGTGCCCGGAGCGGACACGGCGCCGCCCCCGGCGGCGGGGACCGACCTGCCTCCGGGGGCGCCGTGCCGTACCGGGGTCACTCCCCGGCGGCCTCCGAGGAGGCGATGAACTCGCCCACGTGCTCGCCGGTCACCAGGTACACCACGCGCTTGGCCACCGAGACCGCGTGGTCCGCGAAGCGCTCGTAGTAGCGGCCGACCAGCGTGACGTCGACCGCGGTCTCGATCCCGTGCTGCCAGCGGTCGTCGATCAGGTGCGCGAACAGGTCGCGGTGCAGCGCGTCGATCGCGTCGTCGTCCTGCTCCAGCTCCAGCGCCTTGTCGACGTCCTTGGTGGCGATCACCAGGCCGGCCTTGGCCACCAGCCGCTGGGCGAGCTGGCCCATCTCCAGGACGGTCGCGTGCAGGTCGCGCGGCACCGCCGACTCGGGGTAGCGCAGCCGCGCGACCTTGGCCACGTGCCGGGCCAGGTCGCCGCAGCGCTCCAGGTCGGCGCTCATCCGCAGCGAGGTGACGACGATGCGCAGGTCGGTGGCGACCGGCTGCTGGCGGGCGAGCAGGTCGATCGCCCGGTTCTCCAGCTCGTGGTGCAGGTTGTTGATCCTCTCGTCGGCGGCGATCACACTCTCCGCCAGCGCCAGGTCCGCGTCGAGGAGCGCGGTGGTGGCCCGGCCCAGGGCCGAGCCGACCAGCCGGGCCATCTCGATCAGGCTGTCGCCGATCGAGTCGAGTTCCTCGTGGTACGCGTCGCGCATGCTCTCTCCTCAGTAGCTGTGTCGGTGGCGGTGCCGACCGGTCATCCCGTACGACCGTCGGTAGGGCGTACGAATGACCGCTGCTGGTGGCGCGCATCGTACGCGCGCACCGGGGACGACGGACAGGCGTTCGATCCACCGGCCCTTCCCACACGGGCTGCGTGACCAACTCTGGGCCGCCCGGGCGACCGCGCACGACCCGTGCGGTGAATCGGCAGCTACGTGGAGGTGAATTCTCGGCAACGGGCGGCCGATCCCTTGATCCGACCCTGGAGGAGTGGCCACGTCATGCGCTTAGGCTGGCGGTATGGACGTGAACGTGGCCGCCGCCGCTGCCTGCGCCATAGCCGGGCTCGGCGTCGGCCTCACGGCCTCCATCGCCTTCCGTTGGAGCGAGCGCGAACAGGCCAAGGGCAGATACGGCGGCACCAACGGCAGAACCCGACAGCAGGGGCTCAACAACCCCACCCATGAACCTCCCCTTCCCCCGGGGGTCGACACCGTCCTCTCCGTGCTGCGCTCCTGCGCGATCGTGCTCGGCGAGGGCGACGAGGTGGTCAAGGCCAGCTCCGCGGCGTACGCGATGGGACTGGTGCGCGGCGGCGCGGTCGCCATCGACCAGATGCTCTCGCTGGCCCGGGCCACCCGCCGGGACGGTGAGATCCGCCAGGTCGAGCTGGAGGTGCCCCGCCCCGGCGCGGCGCGGGCCGCCGAGCCGCTCGCGGTGTCGGTCCGGGTCGCCCCGCTGGGCTCCCGGCTGGTCCTGGTCCTGGTCGAGGACCAGACCGACCGCCGCCGGGTCGAGGCGGTCCGCCGCGACTTCGTCGCCAACGTCAGCCACGAACTCAAGACGCCGGTCGGCGCGCTCTCGCTGCTCTCCGAGGCGGTCGCCGACGCGTCCGACGACCCGGAGGCGGTGCAGCGCTTCGCCGGCCGGATGCAGATCGAGGCGACCAGGCTGGCCAGCCTGGTCCAGGAGATCATCGACCTCTCCCGGGTCCAGGACGACCGGCTGATGGTCGACCCGGAGCCGGTCGCGGTGGACGAGCTGATCGCGGAGGCGATCGACCGCTGCCGCCAGCAGGCCGCCGCCAAGCAGATCCTGATCGCGGCCGGCGGCATCGCCGGCCTCTACCTGCACGGCCACCGCGGCCAGCTGGCCGCGGCGCTCGGCAACCTGGTCGAGAACGCCGTGAACTACAGCCCGCCGAGGACCAGGGTCGCGATCGCCACCCGCCGGATCTCCAGCGCCGCCGCCCTCGGCGAGGCCGACGGCGAGCTGATCGAGATCTCGGTGACCGACCAGGGCATCGGCATCTCGGAGAAGGACCGCGAGCGGGTGTTCGAACGGTTCTACCGGGTCGACCCGGCCCGGTCCCGGGCGACCGGCGGCACCGGCCTCGGCCTCTCCATCGTCAAGCACGTGGCCGCCTCGCACGGCGGCACCGTCTCGGTGTGGAGCGTCGAGGGCCAGGGCTCCACCTTCACCGTGCGCCTGCCCGCCGGGCAGGCCCCCGAGGACCACACGCTCCCCGCCGGGGAGTCCGCGCAACCCCTGTCAGACACAACCCCCCAGCTTGCCCCGGAGGCCTGATCGTGACCCGAGTACTGGTGGTCGAGGACGAGGAGTCGTTCAGCGACGCTCTCTCGTACATGCTCCGCAAGGAGGGCTTCGAGGTGGCCATCGCCGCCACCGGCCCCGACGCCCTGGAGCAGTTCGAACGGAACGGCGCCGATCTCGTCCTGCTCGACCTGATGCTGCCGGGCCTGCCCGGCACCGAGGTCTGCCGCCAGCTCCGGGTGCGCTCGAACGTCCCGGTGATCATGGTCACCGCCAAGGACAGCGAGATCGACAAGGTCGTCGGCCTGGAGATAGGTGCGGACGACTACGTGACCAAGCCCTACTCCACCCGTGAGCTGGTGGCCCGGATCCGTGCGGTGCTGCGCCGGCGCGGCGAGGCCGAGGGCCCCGGCGACGGTGGCGGCCCGGGCGCGCTGGAGGCGGGCCCGGTCCGGATGGACGTCGACCGCCACGTGGTGACCGTCGACGGCGCCAAGGTCGACCTCCCGCTCAAGGAGTTCGACCTGCTGGAGATGCTGCTGCGCAACGCGGGCCGGGTGCTCACCCGGATGCAGCTGATCGACCGGGTCTGGGGCGCCGACTACGTCGGTGACACCAAGACGCTCGACGTCCACGTGAAGCGACTGCGGGCGAAGATCGAGCCGGACCCGGGCGCGCCGCGCTACCTGGTCACGGTCCGTGGCCTGGGCTACAAGTTCGAGCCGTAGACCGGACGACCCGGAGCCCCGTGCCGGGGGCGGGTGAGCGGCTCAGTAGAGCGGCCCGCTCCGCCGGCGCGGACCGGGCGGACCCACGAAGGACCCCTCCGGGCAGCCGCCCGGAGGGGTCCTTCGCGTGCGCGACCGAGCCCGGCCGGCCCTCTGCGTGTCCGCCTCCGCGGTGCCCGGACCCCGCGTTCGCGGGACCGGACGCCGGAGGCGGTGGGTCAGTGGGAGCCGGCGGTCGGCGAGGCGGTGCCGGCCGGAGTGGTCGCACCGGTGCCGGCCGCGGTACCGGAGGGGGTGGCGGTGCCCGAGGGGGTGGCGGCACCGGCCGAGGCGCTGGGCGAGCCGGCGGCCTTGGACGGCACGGCGGCGGGGGAGGCGGTCGGGCCCCAGCCCTTGTACAGACCCTTGTTCGGGCTGACCGCGGCCTCGGTCGCGACCTTCTCGCGGTTCTTGAAGGCGAAGGCGGTGGGCACGAAGCCACCGACGTGGACGCTGGCCGAGGCGACCTTGGCGGAGGGGTTGCCTTCGCCGCCGATCAGCACGGCTCCGCCGGCGGGGACGACGATGCTACCCAGCGGGGCGCCCTTCTCGTCGGCGAAGGCGGCGGCCCCGCCGTCGCCCACGACGATCGACTGGAGCTCGACGGGCTCCGTCCCGGTGTTGCTGATGTTCACCGACACGTTGGCCGGACCGGTGTGCTCGCCGGAGGACTCGTCCCCGGTGACGACAACGATGTTGTTCAGCCGGAGGTCGGTGCCGACCGTCGCGTAGGCGTTGTCGGGCTTGATCTCCAGAGTCTCCGCCTTGTTGCCGGCCGAGCAGGACGACAGCGAGGCGATGGCGAGGGCGGCGATGGCGGCGATGCTGCCGACTCGAATGCTGCGGCTCACGGCGGCGGCTTCTCCTAGGTCACATGTCGGGTGGTCAGGCCTCAGATTATCGACCTCGCTTATGCGCTCCTCACGGGGTGGTCCCCGTGTCGCGCTCCGGGAGTCCGCCCGGCGCCCGGACGGCGGCACCCCGCCACGCCCGGAGACGGCCGGCGGGGCGGCGTCGGCGGGGCCCGCGCCCGGCACCGGCACGGCCCGGGCCCGGACGGCGGTACGGCTCCGACCTCGGCCGCGACCCGGCGCCGTACTCGTGGCAACACACCGGCGTGTCCTGGTCAAGTGTCGACCAAGATCGGATCACGATCGGGAAACGGCCCGATAAACGGTGAAATCTCAAGATCCAATCACGGTTTCAGGAGTGTTGCCGCAGGTTTCGGGAGGTACCGGAACCGCCTCCGACCTGCGGGAAGCCCGCGCCGAAGGCCGCCCGCAGCACGTCATGGGGGTCCTTGTCAAGCCCCGAGACCGGCCCTGACCTGCGAAAACGCCCTTCGGGTGCGCCGAAAAGCGTGTTATTCTGGAAAGCCACGGAAGGGGTCCTGTCACATGACGTTCAAGGTTGGCGACACGGTGGTCTACCCCCATCACGGGGCCGCGCTGATCGAGGCCATCGAAATTCGCCAGATCAAAGGTGTGGACAAGACCTACCTGGTCCTCAAGGTGCAGCAGGGAGACCTGACGCTCCGGGTGCCCGCCGAGAACGCGGAGTTCGTCGGCGTGCGCGATGTAGTCGGCCAGGAGGGTCTGGACCGGGTCTTCGAGGTGCTTCGCGCACCGTACACCGAAGAGCCGACCAACTGGTCCCGTCGCTACAAGGCAAACCTGGAGAAGCTCGCTTCGGGTGACGTTATCAAGGTCGCCGAGGTTGTGCGCGATCTCTGGCGTCGCGAGCGCGAGCGCGGTCTGTCCGCCGGTGAGAAGCGCATGCTCGCCAAGGCGCGCCAGATCCTCGTCAGCGAGCTCGCGCTGGCCGAGAACACCAACGAAGACAAGGCGGAGACGCTGCTCGACGAGGTGCTCGCCTCGTAGCGCAGTCGGGCTCGCGCCCACCGCCCACACGTTCACAGCGCCCGATGCCGGCGCGCCGCTCACCGGACGAACCGTCCTGGAGTGGTGCAGTGGCACTTCGGGCGCTGAGGCGTGTCCGGACGACGCCCCCGCACCCGAGCCGGCCAGCCCCGGGCCCGCATGACCGTTTCTGCGTGTTCTGTGGGCGGGAGACCGTGGAGCTTTTCGGAAGGGGTCCCGCGCGCCCGTCGTGCACGCCATGGCCATACCCACTTCGCCGAAGGAGTGAAACCTGAACGCCACAGGAGCAGTTGCAGCAGCGGTGGTGCCCGCCGCGGGACGCGGTGAGCGACTGGGGCCCGGAGCCCCGAAGGCCCTGCGGGAGCTGGGCGGGGTGCCGCTCCTGGTGCACGCCGTCAGGGCGCTGACCCGCAGCCGGGCGGTCGGGCTGGTCGTGGTCGCGGCGCCGGCCGACGGCGTGGCCGAGGTGGTCGGACTGCTCGACACCCACGGCCTGGACGGCAAGGACATCCGGGTCGTGCCGGGCGGGGCGACCCGCCAGGAGTCGGTCCGGCTGGGCCTCGCCGCGATCCCGGCCGAGGTGGAGATCGTCCTGGTGCACGACGCGGCGCGTCCGCTCGTGCCGGTCGAGGTGGTGGACGCCGTCGCGGCCGCCGTCCGCGGCGGGGCGGAGGCGGTGGTGCCCGCCGTGCCGCTCGCCGACACGGTGAAGCGGGTCGAGCCGCGGCCGGGTGGTCCCGAGCCGGTGCTCGACACGCCCGACCGTTCCACCCTGCGGGCCGTGCAGACTCCGCAGGGCTTCCGCCGGGAGACGCTGGCCGAGGTGCACGAGAAGGCGCTCGCCGAGGAGGCCGCCGCGGGGGCCGACGCTCTGCCGGCGGTCACCGACGACGCGGGCCTGGTGGAGCGCTTCGGCGGCCGGGTGGTGGTGGTGCCCGGCCACGAGGAGGCGTTCAAGGTGACCCGTCCACTGGACCTCGTGCTCGCCGAGGCCGTTCTCGCCCGCCGGAGGGCCGCCGATGCCTACTGATCCCACGGCCTCCGGCCCGCGCGCCGAGGACGCGGCGCCGACCGCCCACGCCCCGGCGCCGCCCGCCGCGGACTCGCGGCCGCCGCTGATCCCCCGGGTGGGGATCGGCACCGATGTGCACGCCTTCGAGGCCGGCCGCCCGCTCTGGGTGGCCGGCCTGGAGTGGCCGAGCGCCGAATACGGCCTGGCCGGGCACTCCGACGCCGACGTGGCCGCGCACGCCTCCTGCGACGCGCTGTTCTCGGCCGCCGGGATCGGGGACCTGGGCGCGCACTTCGGCACCGACCGGCCGGAGTGGTCGGGCGCGTCCGGCGTCCGGCTGCTCGGCGAGGCGGCCCGGCTGGTGCGCGAGGCCGGTTTCGAGATCGGCAACGTCTCCGTCCAGGTGATCGGTGTCCGGCCGAAGATCGGCAAGCGGCGCGCCGAGGCGCAGGCCGCGCTCTCGGCGGCGGTCGGCGCGCCGGTCTCGGTCTCCGGGACGACGACGGACGGCCTCGGCCTCACCGGCCGGGCCGAGGGGCTCGCGGCGATCGCCACCGCGCTGGTGTACGAGCGCCGCTGACCCCCGGGGGCGCACCAGGAGCGCCGGACAGCGGCAGGGGCGGCCCGGGGGCGGTAGGAGCGGTGGCGGCGGCCGGTAGGCCGTCCGGGTGGTCCGGGCCGGGAATACCCGGCCCGTGACGGGTGTTCAGGAGCCTTGGCCGGTGCCCGAGTCGCTACCGTTCGGAGCGGGCCGAGCGAGGCCCGCCCGCTCACCGCGGGCCGTCCGACGCCGCTTGACGAGAAGAGGTCCCCGATGGCCGCACAGCTCTCCGACCGGGCCAAGGCCCTGATCGACGGCAAGAGCTTCGCCGTGGTCTCCACCATCCAGCCCGACGGCAGCCCCCAGTCCTCGGTGGTCTGGGTCAAGCGGGACGGTGACGACGTCCTCTTCTCCACGGTGGAGGGCCGCCGCAAGCACCTCAACCTGCTGAAGGACCCGCGGATCTCGCTGGTGGTCAACCCGCCGGAGAGCCCCTACTCCTACGTGGAGTTGCGCGGCGAGGCCACCCTCACCCGGGAGGGCGGCAAGGAGCTGATCGACGAGCTGGCGCGCAAGTACCGCGGCGAGGAGTCCTACGGCTACGACGGCCCGGAGGACGTCCGGGTGGTGGTCCGGCTCAGCCCGCGCAAGGTGGTCGGCAACCTCTGAGAGAGCCAGGCGGAGCGGGTGGCTCCGGTAGGCCATGAAGAAGAAACGGCGTAGCCGCGGTATTGACATTCGAGAATGTCGCGGGGCACCCCCTCATGCCCACTACGCTTGACGCTGTGAGCATTCGCCTGTACGACACCAGCACCCGCCAGGTACGCGACTTCGTCCCGCTTGTACCGGGTTGTGTCTCGATCTACCTGTGCGGCGCTACCGTCCAGTCGGCGCCACACATCGGGCACATCCGGTCCGGGCTCAACTTCGACATCATGCAGCGGTGGTTCGCCTACCGCGGCTACCAGGTGACCTTCGCGCGCAACGTCACCGACATCGACGACAAGGTCATCGCCAAGGAGCGCCAGCTCGGTACGCCGTGGTGGCAGATCGCCTACGCCAACGAGCGGGCCTTCAACGACGGCTACGCGGCGCTCGGCTGCCTCCCGCCGACCGTCGAGCCGCGGGCCACCGGCCACATCCCCGAGATGATCGAGATGATGCGGACGCTCATCGCGAAGGGGCACGCCTACGCGTCGGACGGCAACGTCTACTTCGACGTGAAGTCCTTCCCCGGCTACCTCGAACTCTCCAACCAGAAGCTGGAGAACCTGCGCCAGCCCGAGGGCGAGGGCGAGACCGGCAAGCGCGACCCGCGCGACTTCGCGATGTGGAAGTCCGCCAAGGCCGGTGAGCCGAGCTGGGAGACCCCGTGGGGCAGCGGCCGTCCCGGCTGGCACCTGGAGTGCTCCGCGATGGCGCACAAGTACCTGGGCCGGGCCTTCGACGTCCACGGCGGCGGGATCGACCTGATCTTCCCGCACCACGAGAACGAGATCGCCCAGTCCAAGGCGTACGGCGACGACTTCGCGAACTTCTGGGTGCACAACGCCTGGGTCACCATGAGCGGCGAGAAGATGAGCAAGTCGCTCGGCAACTCGGTGCTGGTCTCCGAGATGGTCGAGCGCTGGCGTCCGATCGTGCTCCGGTACTACCTGGCGGCCCCGCACTACCGCTCGATGATCGAGTACAGCGAGGAGTCGCTGCGCGAGGCCGAGGCCGGGTTCGGCCGGATCGAGGGCTTCGTCCAGCGCGTGGTCGAGCGCTGCGGCGCGGTCGACGCGGCGCCCGAGGTGCCGCCGGCCTTCGCCGAGGCGATGGACGACGACCTGGGCGTTCCCCAGGCGCTGGCCATCGTGCACACCGCCGTCCGCCAGGGCAACAGCGCCCTCACCGCGGACGACAAGGAGAACGCGGTGGCGCGTCTGGCCGAGGTCCGTGCGATGCTCGGAGTACTGGGCCTCGACCCGCTGGACCCGCAGTGGACCGGGGCCGAGCACGGTGAGGACCTCCACGGGGTCGTCGACTCGCTGGTCAGGCTGGTCCTGGAGCAGCGGCAGGCGGCCCGGACCCGCAAGGACTTCGCCACCGCGGATGCCATCCGTGACCAGCTCGGCGAGGCCGGGCTGGCGATCGAGGACACCCCGTCCGGCCCGCGCTGGACGATCAACAACCAGTAACTCCATTCGAGCGATGGGGTGAGGGTGGGCCGTACCGAACCGGTGCGGCCCTCCCGCATGACGTAGCGCATGTCGTCGGCCGGCACCGGGTTCACGGTGCGGCCGGGCATGCCGGACAGACAGGAAGTACAGCCATGGCCGGCAACAGTGCACGCAGGAACCGCCGCAACCCCGGGTCGAAGAAGGGCGCGAGTGTCGGTACCGGCGGCCACAGCCGGAAGGCGCTCCAGGGCAAGGGCCCGACGCCCCCCGGCGCGGAGCGCAAGGGGCACCCGAAGCAGCGCGCGGCCAACGCCGCGGTCAAGCGCGAGCGGGACGCCAAGGCCCGGGCCGGCATGCGCCGGGCCGGCGGTGGCGGCAAGGGCGGCCGTGGCGGTGCCGGCGCGGCGGAGCTGGTCTTCGGCCGCAACTCGGTGGTCGAGGCCCTGCAGGGCGGGGTGCCGGCCACCGCGCTCTACGTCCTGCAGTTCATCGACACCGACGACCGGGTGCGCGACGCCTTCCAGGCCGCGAACGACCGGGGCATCCCGCTGATGGAGGCCCCGCGCCCGCAGCTGGACCAGATGACCGGCAACATGAACCACCAGGGCCTGGTGCTGCAGGTCCCGCCGTACGAGTACGCGCACCCCGAGGACCTGCTGGCGCAGGCCGCGGACAACGGCGAGGACGCGCTGATCATGGCGCTCGACGGGGTCACCGACTCGCGCAACCTCGGCGCCGTGGTCCGCTCCGCCGCCGCCTTCGGCGCGCACGGCGTGGTCATCCCCGAGCGCCGGGCGGCGGGCATGACCGCCGGTGCCTGGAAGACCTCCTCCGGTGCCGCGGCGCGGCTGCCCGTCGCCCGGGCCACCAACCTGACCCGGACGCTGGAGGCCTACCAGAAGGCCGGCGTGATGGTGGTCGGCCTGGCCGCCGACGGCGAGGCCGAGATCGGTGACCTGGAGGCGCTGGCCGGTCCGGTCGTGATCGTCGCGGGCAGTGAGGGCAAGGGCCTGTCCCGGCTGGTCTCGGAGACCTGTGACATCCGCGTGCGGATCCCGATGCCGGGTGCCACCGAGTCGCTGAACGCCGGCGTCGCCGCGGGCATCGTGCTGTACGAGGCCGCGCGCCTGCGCAGCAAGGTCGGCTGACACCTCCCGACGCGCGGCCCGGCCGGGCCGTCGTACCGCGCCGGGCCCGACCGGGCCGGCGGGCGGTACGGCGGTCCGGCCGGGCCGTTTCCGTGCCCGGGTGAGCCGTTTCGCCGCAGCACAGCGGGGTCGGGCGGCGCAGGAGATCTTCCGGATTCTCCGCAGTCCGCCCGCAATTCGGGTGAAAGCGACCGGGCCCGACCGGGCCCGATCGCTTTTCTCATGATCACTTCAAGTGGGCGCCGGACATCCACTCGGGAGAGTGTCCTAACCGGGTGTCACCCGGTTAGACGGGTGTGGACACCAGAACACCTCGGCGCCCCCTCCTGGGCAACGGCAGCACCGGGATAGACGCGGGCCCCGGCCTCAATACCGTCAAGGTGCCGTCCGACCCCGCGCGCCTCAGCGTCACCCAGGCCAGCTTCCGGCTGCGGCTCGGCACCCCGGTGGCGCCGCTGATCGACGCCCCGGCCGGAGCGCTCTCCACCGGGGCCGCGTTCGGCGACCCGTACGCCGGCCAGGGCCTGATCCGCCGTCCGCTGGTCACCCCGCAGGTGGTCGTGCCCGCCTCGGCCGTACCGGCGCTCGCCGGGGCCGGCGGTGCCGGCGCGCCGCGGCGCAAGGGCCGGGTCACCGCCGTCACCTGGAGCGGCCAGGCGCCCCCCGGGGACCAGGCGGCCACCCGGCTGCTGGAGGCCGTCCGGCTGACCGGCGTGCCCGCGCCGGCCGGGGTCGGCGGGCGCGCCCCGGGCGGCTCCACGGCCGACGACGACACCCGGGTGATCCCGTCGTACGCGGGTGCCCGGACGGTCCCGCGCCAGCCGCGCGAGGGCGCCGGTACCGCCACCGAGGCGGGCGTCGGCCCGGTCGGCGCGCCCCAGGGCTGGACGCCCAGCGGCGAGCTGCCCGAGGTCTCCGCCACCGCCGGTGAGGGCAAGCCGCCGTGGTACCCCGGCCGCCGGGTGGACCTCGGCCTGGTGCTGCTGCCGTTGCGCGCGGTGCTGGGCTCGCTCTCGGTCTACGCCGGGTTCAGCAAGCTCTGCGACCCGGTGTACTTCGACGGCGGCGAGCGCGGCTCGATGATGCGCTGGCTCTCCTCGCTGCACCCCTGGAAGGTCGCCGAACCGCTGCTGTCGTTCGCGATGGCGCACCCGGTGGGCTCGGGGCTGGTGGTCTCGTTCACCGAGATCGTGGTGGGCGTGCTGACCATCCTGGGCCTCTGGCAGCGGCTCGCGGCCGGAGCGGCGATGCTGCTCTCCGCCGCCCTGCTGTTCACCGTCAGCTGGCGGGCCGTGCCGGTCTACGACACGCCCGACCTGATCTTCCTGGCGGCCTGGAGCCCGCTGCTGATCGCCGGAGCGCCGTTCGCCTCGTTGGACGGGCGGCTCAACCTGGAGGCGTGGCGGCGCCACGGCTCGGGCGCGCCGGCGGCACTGCGCCGGCGGGTGCTGCGGCGCGGTGCGGTGGTCACCTCGGTCGTGGTCGGCCTGACCCTGCTGCTCGGGTCGATGCTGGGCGCGGCGGTCCGCACCGGCGGCCGTCCGCACCCCGGGCCGTCCCGGCCGGCGACGGACTACGGCACGCCGGTCTGGCCGAGTGGCGGGCCCTCCGCCACCCCCGGTGGGCAGGGGCCGTCCACCTCGCCCGCGCCCGCGCGGCCGGCTTCGCCGGCGGCCGGCTCGTCCGCGCCGTCGTCCTCGGCGCCGGCCCAGGGCGCGGCCTCGCCGAAGGCCGGGACGCCCACGCCGAGCGGCAAGGCGCGGTCCACCAAGCCGGAGAGCGGTCCGAGTTCGGCCCCGGCGGCGCCGCAGACCGCGGCCCCGGCCGCCTCGGCGCCCGCGTCGCGCAGCACCCCGGCGCCGGGCAACGGTTCGGGGGCGGCACCCAAGCCGAGCCCGAGCAGCAGCTCCGGCTCGGGGCTGCTCGGCGGCGTGCTGGGCAGCGGGCCGCTGGCCGAGCTGTCCGGCGGCGGGGCCCGGAACTCCCGGCCGGGGTCGCCGACGGCGACCTGACGGGCCGTCGGGCCCTCGGGGACGACAGGTGGCCGGGTGCTCCGTGGGGGAGCACCCGGCCACCTGTTCGTGGTCCCGGAGCCGTGGGCCGTGGGGCCGCCGCCGGGGTGGGTTACCGGGGCGTGTGGCCGGCTCCGGCGGCGAGTTCCTTGGCCGCCTCGGTGAGGTCCTTCGCGGTGTCGATGGCGCGCCAGTAGACGCCCTGCGGTAGCTGGTACCCCGCCAGGCGCTTGCCGCGCGCGAGTTGGGGGAACGTGGTCCGCTCGTGGTCCCCGACGTCCGGCAGCAGCTCGGCGAACTCCGGGCTGAAGACGTACAGGCCGGCGTTGATCAGGAAGGGCGAGGGCGGCGCCTCGATGAAGTCCAGCACGTTGCCGAACTGGTCCGTCTCCACCGCGCCCCACGGGATGCGCGGACGGGCCAGGGCGAGCGTCGCTACGGCGTCCCGCTCGTGGTGGAAGGCGGCCATGTCGCGCAGGCTGAAGCGGGTCCAGATGTCGCCGTTGGTGGCGTACCAGGGCTCGTCCGGCCGGGGCAGCGCCTTGGCGGCGTACTTCAGACCGCCGCCGCGGCCCAGCGGTTCGGCCTCGACGACGGTGCGGACCTTCAGCGGCAGGTCGGTCCGGTCGAGCCACTCCTCCAGCACGCCGGCCAGGTGACCGCACGAGATGACCACGTCGGTGACGCCCTCGGAGGCGAGCCAGGAGAGCTGGTGTCCGAGGATCGGCGTCCCCGTGCCGGGGATCTCGACCAGCGGCTTCGGCCGGTCGTCCGTGTAGGGCCGCAGCCGGGAGCCCTGGCCGCCGGCCAGGATGACGGCCTGGGTGACGGCCGTCGTGCCGGGCGGGGCCGCCGACGGCTGTGGTGCCTGAGCCGTCTGCGGAGCCTGCGGTGCCTGTGGTGCCCGGGCGGACGTGAGGTCGGCGGCGGAGCCGGAGTCAGCGGTCATGCCTGCACAATAGGGCGGCCGCCGGGGCGTGGCACCCCTAGGCGGCGACCCCGGAGGCGAACGAGCCGTCACAGACCGGCCGGGCGAAGGACCGGGCGCGCTGGACGTCCCCCTGGTACTTGCGCACGGCCGCCTTGCCGAGCTCACCGGCGAGCGAGGTGCAGTACGGCGTCAGGGCCGGCTGCTCGCGCATCGAGCGCTCCAGCAGGTCCAGCGCGCTACCCGGGTTGTGCGCGCGCAACTCCTCCAGCAGGGCCACGCGCAGGGCGTCCTGCGGAGCCAGGCCCTCCGGGGCCTTGGCCGCGGGCACCCGGCCGATGCCGGCGCCGTCCTCGCTGGAGGCTGCCACGACCTGCTGGTCCAGCCCGGTCGGCGGAGCCCACGGCACCCTGGTCACGGCGAGGGTGCCGGTGGTCACCAGGACCACGGGCAGGGTCAGGGCGATGGTCTGGCCGATTCGGCGAACTAGCTGCTTCACGCTCAGGAGAGTAGCGCTGGGTGGGGCCCGGATCGCCCTCCGTTACACCATCGAGTGACGTGGTGTCCGGGTTCGTCCCTTCACCGTGTTGACGCGGGTGGTGCGGACGGCCGAACGACGGCGGAGCCCCGCCGGACCACGCGGTCCGGCGGGGCTCCGCCCGGGTCGTTCGCCGCCGCGAGCGTCAGTTGCTCAGGCGGGCACCGCTGCTGGTGGAGAACACGTGGGTCTCGTTGGCGATCGGCACGACGTGGATGGTCTCGCCGCGCTGCGGGATCTGGCGGCCGTGCACGCGCACGACCAGGTCCTTGTCCTCGCCGCCGAGCTTGGTGGTGCCGTAGACGAAGCCGTCCGAGCCGAGCTCCTCGACCACGTTGACGGTCACGGCGACGCCCTCGATGCCGCCGGCCGGGACGATCTCGAAGTGCTCCGGGCGGACGCCGACGGTCACCGACTTGTCGGTGCCGGCGCCGGAGAGGTCCTCGCGGGAGATGTTGACGATCGAGCCGCCGAACTTCACCCCGCCGTCCACCAGCGGCACGTCGATCAGGTTCATCGCGGGCGAGCCGATGAAGCCGGCCACGAAGAGGTTGGCGGGCCGGTCGTACATGTTGCGCGGGGTGTCGACCTGCTGCAGCACGCCGCCCTTGAGCACCGCGACGCGGTCGCCCATGGTGAGCGCCTCGGTCTGGTCGTGGGTGACGTACACGGTGGTGATGCCCAGGCGGCGCTGCAGGCCCGCGATCTGGGTGCGGGTGGAGACGCGGAGCTTGGCGTCGAGGTTCGACAGCGGCTCGTCCATCAGGAAGACCTGCGGCTCGCGGACGATCGCGCGGCCCATCGCGACACGCTGGCGCTGACCGCCGGAGAGCGCCTTCGGCTTGCGGTCCAGGTACTCGGTGAGGTCGAGGATCTTCGCGGCCTCTTCGACCTTGGTGCGGATCTCGGTCTTGTTGACGCCCGCGATCTTGAGCGCGAAGCCCATGTTCTCCGCGACGGTCATGTGCGGGTAGAGCGCGTAGTTCTGGAACACCATGGCGATGTCCCGGTCCTTCGGCGGCAGGTGCGTGACGTCGCGGTCGCCGATGCGGATCGCGCCGGCGTTCACGTCCTCCAGGCCGGCCAGCATCCGGAGGCTGGTGGACTTGCCACAGCCGGAGGGGCCGACCAGGACGAGGAACTCACCGTCCGCGATCTCCAGGTCCAGCGCGTCCACGGAGGGCTTGTCGGACCCGGGGTAGACACGGGTCGCCTTGTCGTACGTCACAGAAGCCATGGCTGTGCTCTCCTTCACCGGCAGGAACGTGCCGGACGATCCGAGTAAAGGTGGATGTCGTGGCGGGCCCGCTCCTGGTCCGAACCACGGCGCGGGTCAACTCCGGGCGACGCTACCTGCGCCTACGCCGCTTGTCAGCCCCCGGACCCCTGGAATTCGGCATCGGTTCCATCACGCCCGCCCCACCCGCGATCCCCCGGATATGCCACCACCGCCCCACGGCCGCCCGGTAGACTGCCCCCGGTGCCGCCGTGACCTCGTCGCGGACGGTCACCATGCCTCCTTAGCTCAGCTGGCCAGAGCACCGCTCTTGTAAAGCGGGGGTCGTCGGTTCGAACCCGACAGGGGGCTCGGTGCTCGAAGGGCCGGTCGGGCCGGGGTGATCCCGGGCGGGCCGGCCCTTCGTCGTCGTGGGGTGGGAGGTCCGGCCGCCCCGGCCGTCCGGCGCCCAGCTCCTCCACATGGCCCCGCCGTCCCCGGCCGGGTTTCCTGACGCCTGGTCAGCGTGTCTGCGGCGAAATGGCCGTGTCGCCCATGGGGCGGTCGCGGGCGAGGAGGGGCTCCCGAGCCCCTCGCGCGAGGTGGCGGGTACGTCGCGGAGCGTGGCCGGCCGGGCCGGGAGAGGCACCTGCGGTCGCGCGGCGGGCACGGGCGCCGGAGCGGTCGTACGGTGGAGGGGCGGGGGCGAACGGAGGAGGTTGGCCATGCCCGGTTCTCTCACCATCAGCCACCACGAGGCGGCGGTCGCCCTCGATCACGCGGATGCCAAGCGCCTCGCCACGGTGCTGGAGGAGCTCGCGTACCTGCTGGAGATCCCGGGGCCGAACCGGATCAACGAAGCGCAGCTCGACGCCCTGTGCGAGGGCCGGGCGGCCGACCGGACCGAGCTGTCCCGGTGGTCGCGCGGGATCGCCGCCGAGCTGAAGGGGCGGCTCTAGGGACGGTCCGGCCACGCCGGGCGGACCCGCCGTACGATGGCGAGCGGGGCGGGTGGTCCTCGCGCGCCCCGCGGGTACCGGCGTGGCCGGTGGCCGGCCCGGCGGAGGAGGGTGGGGGCCCGAGCGTGCCGCAGTCCGTGTCACAGCCCACGGCGATGTCCTGGATGACGGTGGAGACGCCGCTGCCGAGCGGTCCGATGCACATCGCGGTGACGCCGCTGGGAGTGGCGGCCGCGGGCTACCTGGGGCAGCCGGGCGAGCGGCCGCCGTGCACCGACCGGTCCAAGATCGACGCGGTCACCGGGCGGATAGTCGAGTACCTGGCGGGCGGGCGGCGGGAGTTGGGGCTGCCCATCGACTGGAGCCTGAGCACCGGACCGCATCGCGCGGTGCTGCGGACGCTCTGGCACGAGGTGCCGTTCGGGCGGACCATCACCTACGGCGAACTGGCGGCCCGCAGCGGGGTGTTCGAGGGTGTCGCGGAGCCGGGACTGGCGGCCAGGACGGTCGGGCAGATGATGGCGGCCAATCCCGTCGCGCTGCTGGTGCCGTGCCACCGCGTGGTGGCGGCGGACGGCATCGGCGGATTCGGCGGCGGCCGGGTCGGGATCGACGTCAAGCGCTGGCTGCTCACCCTGGAGGGCGTGCTGGAGCCGACGCTGGACTGGGACGGCCCGCTGTAGCGGGGCCGGGCGGAGCACGGGCGGCGACCGGGGCGGTGGCCGCCGGCGGGGTGGCGCCGGCGGCGGTTCGCGGGTGTCGGTACGGGTGTCAGTGCACGAGTTCGACCGCGGCCGGACCGCGGTCGAACGAACCCTGGCGCGGCAGGACCGGCTGGATCCCGGAGACCAGGGTGTAGTCGATCCCGGCCGGATCCCCGGTGGGCACGGTGTCCGGCCGCTCGCCGAGCGCCAACTGCACCGCGTTCCACGGCAGGTTGAGGCCGCACAGGCGCAGCTGGTGCAGACCGCCGGAGGGGCGGGTGTTGACGTCGATGACCACCGGCTCCCCGGCCAGGTGGCGGAACTGCACGTTGGACAGGAAGGACATCCCGACGGACTCGATCAGCCGGCGGGTGGGCTCCAGGTACCGCGGTGCGGTGGTGAAGCTCCGGCGGCGCCGGTGCTTGCTGCGGCCGACCGCGGCGAGCAGGGTGCCGTCGCGGTCGCCGAGGCAGTCGACCGATATCTCGGGACCCTCCAGGTAGGGCATCACCAGCAGGTCGGCCGGCTCGTCGGCGGCGGCCAGCGCGGCGGCCACCTGGTCGACCTGGACCCGGCTGTCCCAGCCGGCCAGCCGGTGCAGGCCGAAGGGCTCGCGGGTGAGCATCCGGAAGCCCTCGCCGCCGGCGCCGGAAGCGGGCTTGAGGCAGGCGGTGAGCCCGGCGGACTCGATCCGGTCGACGGCGGCGAGCAGGTCGTCGGCGCTCCGGACCAGCCACCACGGCGGGGTGGGCAGCCCGGCGGCGGCGATCGCCGCGTAGCCGTCGGCCTTGCTGTCGAAGGCCGCGATGGCGGTGGCGGGCGGGCAGACGAGGGCGGTGCCGATCGCCTCGAACTCCTGGTGGTGCAGCGAGATCGCGAGCTGGTTGAGCCGGGGCAGGAAGACGTCGATCGCGTGGCGGGCGCAGTAGTCGAGCGCGTAGGCGACGTAGGCGTCCGGGGGGAGGTCGCCCGGTTCCAGGGTGGCGTGGTCGGCGGCGGCGAGCACCGGGGAGTCGGCGTCGACGTGGGTCGCGTGGATCCGGACGGGGCGCGGCGCGGCGCGCAACTGTTCGATGAAGAAGACGTTCTCGGCGTAGGTGCGGTTGAGCCAGACACGTACGGGGGCACTCATGAAGGCCTCCCAGGGCAGGGGTGAACGAGGGGGAGGGCATCCGGTGCGGCCACTCGTTCGTCACTGGCCCCGTGGCCCTTGAGGCGCACCTTAGCGGCCCGGCTCGCCGGGGTGGACGGCGGGTGGGCCGGTGGCCGGGGCGGGGTCCGGCCGGGGGTCAGCCGGGGGTCGGCCGCGGGTGGCGTCGGGGTGCGGCCGGGGTCCGGAAGGAGGGGTTCGACCGCGTTCGAATAGGGATCGAACTGAAATAGATCAGGTGATCTAGTGGTCCTATTTGTTCGGTTATTCCGACCA
Source organism: Kitasatospora sp. NPDC005751 (assembly GCF_040630835.1). NCBI lineage: Bacteria > Bacillati > Actinomycetota > Actinomycetes > Kitasatosporales > Streptomycetaceae > Kitasatospora > Kitasatospora sp. NPDC005751. The sequence goes on along the minus strand of NZ_JBEXYC010000012.1, from coordinate 108,255 downwards.
CTCGAAAGAGTGATTGTGGAAGCCTTCGAATGGGCCCATCATGATTCTTGCAAGGCGACACTTCATCGGGTATGCGAAAGGCTCCCTATGTCGACCGAAACCAACGTCGGTATTCCTGCGCCGGGCGGTACGCCGCAATCCGGTTCGCAGCAGAGCCTCGGTACGGCCGGCGCGAGGAACCTCGCGACGACCACCAAGTCCGCGCCGCAGATGCAGGGCATCAGCCCGCGCTGGCTGCTCAGGATGTTGCCGTGGGTCCAGGTCTCCGGCGGTACCTACCGGGTCAACCGGCGCCTGCGGTACGCGGTCGGCCGCGGCCGGGTGAGTGTCGTCCAGACGGGCTCCGACGTGCGGATCGTCCCACCCACCCTGCGCGAGGTGCCGGTGCTGCGCGGGTTCGAGGACGACGCGGTGCTGGAGGCGCTGGCCGGTCGCTTCGTCCAACGCGATTTCTCCGCCGGTGAGGTCCTGGTCACGGCGGGGACGCCGATCGACGAGGTCCTCATCATCGCGCACGGCAAGCTCGACCGGTGGGGAACGGGCAAGTACGGCGAAGCGGTGGTGCTCGGCTCCCTCGCCGACGGCGACCACCTGGGCGACGAGGTGCTCCAGCGCGAGGACGGCAGCTGGCCGTACGCGGTGAAGGCCGCCACCGCGGGCACGCTGCTGGCGCTCTCCTGGCCGTCGTTCCAGGAGCTCGCGGAGCGTTCCGAGGCACTGCAGCTGCAGATCATGGACTACCTGGCAGGCTTCCAGCAGGCGCAGAACCAGCACGGCGAGGCGGCGATCGAGCTCTCCGCCGGGCACCACGGCGAGTACGAGCTGCCCGGCGCCTTCGTGGATTACGAGCTGAAGCCGCGCGAGTACGAGCTGAGCGTCGCCCAGACGGTGCTGAAGGTGCACAGTCGGGTCGCCGACCTCTACAACCAGCCGATGAACCAGACCGAGCACCAGCTCCGGCTGACCATCGAGGCGCTGCGCGAGCGCCAGGAGGCCGAGCTGATCAACAACCCGGAGTTCGGGCTCCTGCGGAACGCCGCGTACGAGCAGCGCATCCAGACCCACTCCGGCCCGCCCACCCCGGACGACATGGACGAGCTGCTGAGCCGGCGCCGCGGCACCAAGATGTTCCTCGCCCACCCCAAGGCGATCGCCGCCATCGGCCGGGAATGCAACCGCCGCGGCCTCTACCCGGACACCGTCGAGGTCCAGGGCAAGCCGGTGTTCGCCTGGCGGGGGGTGCCGGTCTTCCCGTGCAACAAGATCCCGGTCGTCGGTGGTCACACCAGCTCGATCCTCGCGCTGCGCACCGGCGAGGACAACCAGGGTGTCATCGGGCTGCACCAGACCGGAATTCCCGATGAGTACCAGCCGAGCCTCTCGGTGCGGTTCATGGGGATCAGCGAGAAGGCCGTCATTTCCTATCTCGTCAGCGCCTACTACTCCGCCGCCATTCTGGTGCCCGACGCGGTGGGCGTGCTGGAGAACGTCGACGTCGCGCACCACCACGACTGACCGGGGTCGATCGGCATCGCGCCGTCCGGCCGGTCGCGGGGGTCCCGCGGCCGGCCGGACGGCGCCCACCATCAGGGGGAGGAACCCATGGGAAGTTTCACGTTGGAGCGGGAGCACCGGGAGGGCCACGAGGCGGAGGACGTGCTCGCCCGCACCCGTGGTCTGGTCGATCCGGTCCTGCGCGCCGCGGTCGACTCGCTGCCCGGCTCGATGCGCAAGGTGGCCGGCTACCACTTCGGCTGGTGGGAGGCCGACGGCTCACCGGCCGCCGCACCCTCCGGCAAGGCGATCAGGCCGGCCATGGTCCTGGCCGCCACCCAGGCGCTCGGCGGCACCACGGTGACCGCGACCGCGGCGGCGGCGGCCGTCGAGCTCGTCCACAACTTCACCCTGCTCCACGACGACGTCATCGACCGTGACGAGACCAGGCGCCACCGCCCCACCGCCTGGCGGGTGTTCGGCACCACCGAGGCCATCCTGGCGGGCGACGCCATGCACTCGCTGGCGCTGCGCCTCCTCGCGGAGGACACTCACCCGGCCGCGCAGGGCGCGATCCGCCGGCTCACCGACTGCGTGGTCGAACTCTGCGAGGGCCAGCAGATCGACTGCGCCTTCGAGCAGCGCAGTGACGTTTCGCTCGCCGAGTGCCTGGCGATGGCGGAGGCGAAGACGGGTGCGCTGCTCGGTGCCGCCTGCGCGATGGGCGCCCAGTACGCGGGCGCCTCGGAGGAGGCGGCGCAGGCGATGGACGGCTTCGGCCGGGAGATCGGCCTGGCGTTCCAGCTCATCGACGATCTGATCGGGATCTGGGGGGATCCCGCCGTCACCGGCAAGCCGGTCGGGGCGGACTTGGTGGCACGCAAGAAGTCCCTGCCGGTGGTGGCGGCGCTGGGCTCCGACACGCCGGACGGGCGGGCGCTGGCCGAGCTGTACGCGCTCGCGCGTCCGCTCAGCCCGGAGGAGTTGAGCCGTTGCGCGGCCGCGGTGGAGGGTGCGGGCGGCCGGGGCTGGGCGCAGGGGGAGTCGTGCGAGCGGATGGCCGCCGCGCTCGGCCAGTTGGCGACAGCGGTGCCCGAGCCGTCCGCGGCCGACGAACTGCTGGCGCTCGCCGAGTTGGTCACCCGGCGGACGCACTGACCGGCGGACGCAATGACCGGGGGTCCGTCGGCCGCGGCGCACGGTCCGGTCCGCGCCGCCCGGCGTGCGTGCCGTTTTCTGCGGCCCGGGCGTGCGCACTGATCGCGTCGGTCCGGTGACCACAGCCCCGGTCTCCTGGCCCACCCGGGCCCGATGGACGCGCCTGGCTCGCCGCCTCGGTAGGGCGGCGAGCCAGACAGCGTCGGTGCGCAGGGCGCGGCCCGCGTCGCGCTACGCGAGGGCGGCGAGCAGGCGCTGCTCCTTGGCGGGGACCATGCCGGCCTTCTGAGCGGCACCCTTGCGGCCCTTGAGCCCGTCGGCGTCGGTGTCCTCGGCCGGGCCGCGCGCGCGGAGCCAGGCCCAGGTGTCCCGGGCGGTGTCGGCGAACGGCCGACACCGCAGGCCGGCCGCCTGCGCCCGGGCGGTGTCGGCGAGCCAGACGCCCGCCAGCTCCGGCACGTCGGGTGCCCAGAGCGGGAGTTCGCTCCAGGGCTGGACGCTGTCCGGACCTTCGGCGAGCAGGGGGCCGTCCTCGACCCAGACGAGCTCCGCCGGCGGGTGGGCGGCGCCGTCGCCGTCGACGGTCTCGCCGACCACCTCGACGCAGGTCGCCAGGAACTCCCCGAAGGTGACGTTCCCGGCCGGGGCGGTGGTGAGGTAGCGCCCGGTACGGCCGGCCTCCAGCGCGGTCACGCCGAACACCGCGAAGTCGCGGACGTCGATGACCTGCATCGCCCGGGTCGGGTCACCCGGAGCCAGTACCCGGGCGCCGCGGGCCATCCGCTCCAGCCACCACGGCAGGCGGCCGCCGTTCTCGTGAGGGCCGATCAGCAGGCCGCTGTTGAGGATCAGCGTGCGGTCGGCCCCGAACCCCTCCAGCACCGCGCGTTCGCAGCCGGCCTTGAGGGGGTTGCCGGGGGGCTGGTCGGGCGGGGTGTCGGCGGGGCAGGGGTGCAGGGGCGCGGTCTCGTCCACCGCCCGGGCCGGCCAGTCGGCGAAGGCGTGCACGGAGGAGACGAAGGTGTAGTGGTCCGCGTGCGCGCGCAGCAGCCGGGCGGAGAGCGCGGCCTGGGCGGGCTGCTGCGCCGAGGTGTCGACGACGGCGTCCCACCGCCGTCCCTCGACCAGCCGCGCCAGGTCGTCGGCGGAGTCGCGCTCGCCCCGGACGGTCTCGACGCCGGGCAGGTCGCTGCCGGAGCGGCCGCGGTTGAAGGTGGTCACGTCGTGGCCCCGGTCGAGGGCCTGCGAAGCGTAGGCCCGTCCGAGGAAGGACGAACCGCCGAGCAAGAGGATCTTCATATCGCCAGCCTCTCCCGGTCGGACCCGCCACAGGCTTCCGTTCGCGGTGGGCGGACGCACCCGGAGGTACCCCGGGCGCACTCCGGAGGCATCCGGACGCACCCGGAGCTACCTCGGAGGTACCCCAGGCGTACTCCGGAAGCATCGCGAACCCACTCCGGACGTACCCCGGACGCCCGGGCGCGCGGGCGGGGCCCCTTCCGGCATCGCCGACATGCTGATCGACTGGGCCGCCCCTAGGATCCGTTTGAACCTGTATGTCCGGATAAGGGGCATGCGCCGAGGCAGGGGAGAGCGACAGCATGGGCAACCCGGCACTCGTGGATCCGGCCACCGTCCGCGCGACCGCCGCCGAGGCATGGATCTGGGGGTTCCCGCTCCTGGAGAACTACCGGACGCTCTACCCGCAGGCCGTCGACGACGCGGACCCGCGCCACACCGGCGGCTTCGGCGTCTTCCGGCACCATGCGCAGCCCTCCACCCCGGCGACCACCGACGTCGTCACGCCCGACAACGACACCCGGTACTCCTGGGCCTGGCTCGACCTCCGGGCCGAACCGTGGGTCGTCTCGGTGCCCGCCGAGGACCGCTACTACGTCCTCCCACTGCACGAACTCGACACCTCCTACGCCGGGTTCATCGGCACCCGGGCCACCGGCCGGGAGGCTGGCGACTACCTGGTGGCGGGCCCCGGCTGGCAGGGCGCGGTGCCCGAGGGAACGGCCGGTGTCATCCGCACCGCCACCGAGCTGATCGGCATCGTCGGCCGCACCCACCTCGGCGGTACCTCGCCGGAGGCGGTCGAGGAGCTGAAGGGCCTCCAGCGGCAGTACCGGCTGCGCCCGCTGCACGAGTACGCGGGTACCGTGGCACCGCCGCCCGCACCCAATCCCGTCTGGCCGGTCTGGCGGGAGGAGGTGCTGGGCACCATCGAGTTCTTCGGCTTCCTCGACTTCCTGCTCGGCTTCTGCCCCGTGCTGCCCGCCGACGCCGACCTGCGCGGCCGGCTCACCGATCTGGGCATCGACGGCCGGGGCGAGTTCGAGCCCGCCGCGCTGCCGATCGAGGTCCGCGCCGAGATCGGGCGCGGCATCGCCGACGCCCGGGCCGAACTCACCCAGGCCGCCGAACGGGCCGCCGAACGGGCCGCGGATCGGATCGGGGATCGGACCGTGGAAGGGGCCGGGGACACGCCCGGCCTCTCCGGCACGAGCGAGCGGCTCGGCACGGACCACCTCCGGCGGGCCGTCGGCGCCTTGCGGGACCTGTACGGGCTGCCCGTCGAGGAGGTCTGGTACGGCGCCTGGACGGCCGACAGCGACGGCAACAGCCCGCCGAACACCGGCGAGCACGACTACGTCCTGCGCTTCGGACCGGACGCGCTCCCGCCCGCGCGGTTCTTCTGGTCGGCGACCATGTACGCGCTCCCCGGGCGCCGGCTGGTCGACAACCCGCTGGACCGCTACTCGATCGGCGACCGCACCCCCGGGCTGGCCCACGACCCCGACGGCGGCCTCACCCTCTACCTCCAGCACAAGCGCCCGGCCGACGCCCAGCACTCGGCCAACTGGCTGCCCGCGCCCGACGGCCCGTTCGAGGCGGTCGTCCGGCTCTACGGACCGGACGAGCGGGCCCGCGAAGGCCGTTGGGCGCTCCCACCGCTGACGCCACGCTGAGCCCGGCACCGCCTCCAGCCCCGCGAGCAGCACCACCCACCCACGACCCGCCACCCACCCACGACCCGGCACCCACCTCGACCCACCACCGACACACCCTGACCCACCCCGACCCCGCCACCCGGACCCCGGGAAGGACTACCGATGACCCAGCCCGAGCTGGAGGCCCTGGCCGCCGACGCCTACGTCTACGGCTACCCGCTGGTCTCCGACCTCACCATGGTCGAGCGCTTCACCGCGGGCGGCCTGGGGACCCTGCCGGCGGCCCCCTTCAACGACTTCAGCCACGCGACCAGACTGGCCGGCCCGGACGACCCCTTCGTCTCCGTCAACAACGACACCGTCTACTCGATCGCCCAGCTCGACCTCTCCGAGGGTCCGCAGGTGCTGCGGGTACCGGACACCGCCGGGGCCTACTACGTCCTGCAGTTCGTCGGCGCGTGGACCGACAACTTCGCCTACCTCGGCCGGCGGGCCACCGGTACCGGCGCGCAGACCTGGCTGGTCGTCCCGCCCGGCTGGCACGGGACCCCGCCGGACCGGGAACGCGTGATCGTCTCGCCGACCACCGTGGCCACCGTCGTCGGCCGCTTCGCCTGCACCGGCCCGGAGGACCTGCCGCGCGTCCGGGCCCTCCAGGAAGGGCTGACGCTCGAACCGCTGGAGCCCGGCGGCCTGGCCGCCGGGCTGCCCGAGCCGGACCCCGCGGTGCCGGAGCGGCTGGCCTTCTTCGAACGGCTGCGGATCTGGATGGCGGCCTTCCCGCCCGCCGGGCCGGACGTCGAGTACCAGCAGCGCTTCGCCCCGCTCGGCCTGCTCGACACCGGACCGTCGCCGTACCGCGCCGCCGAGCCCGAGTGGACCCTCGCCCTGCTCAAGGGCCTGGCCGCGGGCCGGGAACGGGTCGAGGCCGCCACCCGGCCGCCGGAGGACCACCCGGCCGGCGAGTGGCGCTCCGGGCTGCACCTGTTCGACTTCAACGTCGACTTCCTCGGCCCCGGCACCATCGACGACCCGGAGTGGCGTATCCCCGACCGCCGCGCCGCCTACCTCAGCCGCGCCGCCGCCGCCCGCGCCGGACTCTGGGGCAACCACGCGTACGAGGCCACCTACGCGATGACGTACGACGACGCCGACGGGCGGCCGCTGAGCGGCGCCCACAGGTACACGCTGCGCCTGGACCAGCCGCCGCCGGCCGAGGCCTTCTGGTCCGTCACCATGTACGGCCTGCCGGACTACTACCTGGTCGCGAACCCGATCGAGCGCTATTCGATCGGCGACCGGACGCCTGGTCTGGTCTACGCCGAGGACGGCTCGCTGACGCTCCGGCTGCAGCACGACCGCCCCACCGACCCGGCGGAGGAGGCGAACTGGCTGCCGACCCCGGCGGGGGAGTTCCGGCCGATCATCCGGCTCTACCAGCCGAAGCCGGCCGCCCTCGACGGCACCTACCGGGTGCCGCCGATCCGGCGGAGCTGAGCGGGTTGTCCGCACACCGGTGACCGGGAGGAGTCGGGATGGGTGACGCCGTCGGCCAGATGCTGGCCTCGGCCGTCGGCATCGCGCTCAGCCCGATGCCGCTGATCGCCGTGATCCTGATGCTGGCCACCCCGCAGGGCCGGACCAACGGGTCGGCCTTCACGGGCGGCTGGGTGGCGGCGCTGGGAGCGGTGGTCGCGGTGGTGGTGTCGGCCGGCTCGGGGCTGAGCACCGGCTCCGCCCCGCCGGCCTGGGCGTGGTGGCTGAAGCTGGCGCTGGGCGCGCTGTTCCTGCTGCTGGGGTTCGAGCAGTGGCGGGGCCGCCCGCGCGAGGGCCATGTGCACGCGCCGCCGACGTGGATGCAGGCGATCGACCGCTTCACCCCGGTCCGGGCGGCCGGCCTGGGCGCCGCCCTGGTGGTGGCCAACCCGAAGAACCTGGTGCTGGCGGTGGGCGGCGCGGTCTCGATCGCCACCAGTACGGCCTCCGGCGGCGGCAAGGCGGGCGCGGCCGCGCTGATGGTGGTGATCGGCTCGCTCTGCACGGTGGTGCCGCTGGCGGTGTCCCGGTTCGGCGGCGACCGGTCGACCCGGGTGCTGGGTGAGTGGAAGGCGTGGATGGCCGCGCACAACGCGGCCATCATGATCGTCCTCCTGGTCGTCCTCGGGGCGAAGTACCTCGGCGACGGCATCGCCGGGCTGACCGGCTGACCGGCTGACACACGGGGCCGGGGGCGGGTGGCGGGGCCGGGGGCAGGGCGTCCCCACCCCGGGTTGTGCCTCCCGCTCCCCTCCCGGTTCAGCGCGGCGAAGCGGGCGCCGACGCGCCTCCCCTCGGCGCCGGCGACGCCGACCCGCCCGGCGACGCGGCCCCGCTGGGCGTCCCTGTCCCCGTCCCAGTGCCTGTCCCCGTCCCCGGCCCGGTCGGCGCGCCCGTGGGCGCCCCTGTCGGCGTGCCCGTCGGAGCCCCGGTCGGTGTCGCCGGGGGAGCGGTCGTCGGCGTGCCGTTCGGCGCGGCCGTCGCCGTCGGTCCGGTCGGCGCCGCCGTGGGTCCGGGCCCGGTCGGGGTACCGCCGGTCGGCGGGCCCGTCGGCGTACCGCCGGTGGGCGTCGGCCCCGGATCGGTCGGGGCCGAGGTCGGCTCGCCCGGCGCCGAGGTGCTGCCGCCCCGGTGGTGCGGGCCGCCCTCCAGGGTGACCACCGCCTGCGAGGGCGGCAGGGCGATCCGGGCGGTCCAGTGCGCGTCCGGCGCGAGGTCCTCGTCGACGGTGACGATCACCGTGATTCGCTGGCCCGGTGCGAGCGTTCCGGCGTCCCGGCTGAGGCGCAGCCAGGCGGCCGCCACCTCGGCGTGCCAGCGGATCTCGGTGGCGCCGGAGTTGGTCAAGGTGAGGACGGTGCGGTTGCCGTACTCGCCGGCCTCGACGGTCAGCAGCCCGATCGGCGCGGTGGCCGGTGCCCCCGGACCACCGGCGGGGCCTGCGGTGCCCGGCGCGGTGCCCGGGCCGCCGGTGACGGCGGGGGCCGGTGCGGCGACCAGTGTCGGACTGCCGAGCGGGGTGGCGCCCCGGCCGGGGACCGGAATCGCGGGGCCCTGGATCCCCGGGAGCAACGTTTCTGCACCCCTGGCCCCGGCCAGTTCCAGCCCCGCCACCGCCGGGGCCGCGCCCACGGCCCCCACCACCCCGCCGGGCAGCCCGGGCTGCCCGGCCACCGCCCCGCCCGGCCGGTGCCCGGCGGACCGCGCGTCGTCCTCGACCCGGACCGAGGAGACGGAGGCCGCCGCCCCGGTGCCGCCGCCACCCCGGTGGCCGGCCCAGAGCGCCACCACCGGCGCGGCCAGGACGGCGGCCAGCACCCCGGTGGTCACCACCCGGCGGCGTACCGCCCGGGCCCGGCCGCTGTCCGGTGCCCGGTGGCGCGGGAACCCGCCCTGGTCGAACCGGAGACCGGGCTCGACCACCGGGGCCGGCCCCGAGGACCTCCGACGGGCCGCCTCCTCCGCCGCACGCGGCAGGAACACCGCCCCGTCGGTCCCTGCCCCGGTCGCCGCCGGGGCCGCCGGGGCCGCCGGGGCCGCCGGGGCGGACAGGACCGGCAGCCCGGACAGGCCGTCGGCGCCCTGCGTCACCTCGCCGGCCACCCGCTCGGCGGTGCCCCGACAGGTCGGGCAGTCCGCCACGTGCTGCACCAGCTCGCGGCGTAGCGCGGGGCCGAGCACCCAGTCCCGCCAGCTCTCCGCCCCGGCCCCGCCGAGCCGGTCCAGTTCGGGGCAGCTGCCGACACCGAGCACCAGCAGCGCCGCCCTGGTCCGGCCGACCTCGGCCTCGGCCGAGGCGAGCAGTGCGCGGCAGCTCTCGAAGGGGACGCCCAGGACGGCCGCCACCTCGATCGGGCTCAGCCGGTGGCGCACCGACAGCTCCAGCGCCTCGCGCTGCTCGGGGTCGGTGCCGGCCGCCTCGGGCCAGGCCAGCGAGGCCAGCTCCCGGCGCCGACGGCCCGCCTCCGCGGCCGAGGGACCGGCGGCGTCCGACGGGCCCGCACCGCCGGTACCCGCGCCGGTCACCACGTCGAGCAGGCCGGCGACGGCGGCGGCCCCGGCGGCGGCACCAGGACCGGCAGCGCCACCGCCGCCGAGTCCGCCCCCGTCCTCCAGGCGTCGCAGGCAGCAGTACCGGGCCAGCGAGTACAGCCAGGCCCGGACCATCCCCGGTTCGGCGAGCCGGGCCCCGTGCCGCCGCGCCAGCTCGCGCACCTCGCGCAGGGCGGCCGCGGCCGCGTCGTGCTCGCACAGCACCGAGAGGCAGTAGGTGAACAGGCCGTCCACCTGCCGGTCGTACGCCGCGAGCACGGGGTCGCGCGGCCCTTCGATACGCGTTGTCACCCGTCCGACGGTAGAGAGACCCGGGCCCCCGCCCGGGCTCTTCCCCGCTGTTGTACTTCTTTCGGGTAACAACATCGCCCATTCGTGGACCGGAGGTGCCCGCACCGTCCCGTCCCCGCGCCGCGGCCGCCGGACCCGCGTTGTCGTACCCAGGCGCTACGGTGACCGCATGGCTGCCCGCACCAAGACCACCGCCAAGCCGCGCCCGGCGTACCGCTGCACCGAGTGCGGCAACCAGCTGCCCAAATGGGTCGGCCGCTGCCCGGAGTGCAACGCCTGGGGCACGGTCGAGGAGTACGGCGCGGTGCCGATCAGGACGACGGCCGCCGGGCCGGTGAGCGCGCCCGCGCGCCCGATCGCCCAGATCGACGGCCAGGTCGCGACGGCCCGCTCCACCGGTGTGCCCGAGCTGGACCGGGTGCTCGGCGGCGGCCTCGTCCCCGGCGCCGTGGTGCTGCTTGCCGGCGAGCCCGGCGTCGGCAAGTCCACCCTGCTGCTGGACGTCGCGGCCAAGGCGGCCAGTGCCCAGCACCGCACGCTCTACGTCACCGGTGAGGAGTCGGCCGGTCAGGTCCGGCTGCGGGCGGACCGGATCAACGCGCTCTCCGAGCACCTGTACCTCGCGGCCGAGTCCGATCTCGGCGCCGTCCTCGGGCACATCGACGCGGTGAACCCGGGCCTGCTGATCCTGGACTCGGTGCAGACCATCGCCTCCGCAGAGCTGGACGGCGCGCCCGGCGGGCCGGCCCAGGTCCGCGAGGTGGCCGGTGCGCTGATCCGGGCGTCCAAGGACCGCGGCATGGCCACCCTCCTGGTCGGCCACGTCACCAAGGACGGCCAGATCGCCGGGCCCCGCCTGCTGGAGCACCTGGTGGACGTGGTGCTGAGCTTCGAGGGGGACCGCCACGCCCGGCTGCGGATCATCCGCGGGATCAAGAACCGCTACGGCGCCACCGATGAGGTCGGCTGCTTCGAGCTGCACGACGAGGGCATCGTGGGCCTGGCCGATCCCTCCGGCCTCTTCCTGACCAGGCGTGACAAGCCCGTCCCCGGGACCTGCCTGACCGTCACGCTGGAGGGCCGGCGTCCGCTGGTGGCGGAGGTGCAGGCGCTGATGGTGGATTCGCAGATCCCGTCCCCGCGCCGGACGACCTCCGGCCTGGAGTCGCCCCGGATCGCGATGATCCTGGCCGTGGTCGAGCGGCACGGCGGGGTCAAGCTGGGCAAACAGGACATCTACACCGCGACGGTCGGCGGGGTGAAGCTGAGCGAGCCCTCGGCGGACCTCGCGATCGCGCTCGCCGTGGCCAGCTCCTCCTCGGACACCCCGCTCCCGAGCAACCTGGTGGCGATCGGCGAGGTCGGTCTGGCGGGCGAGGTACGGCGGGTGACGGGTGTGCAGCGGCGGCTGGCCGAGGCGCACCGGCTGGGCTTCACGCACGCGCTGGTCCCGCCGGACCCGGGCAAGGTGCCGGCGGGGATGACGGTCGTCGAGGTCGCGGACATCGGTGAGGCGCTGCGGGCCATCCCGGGCCGCCGCCGGGCCGCCGCCAAGCCGCGCGGTGAGGCGCCGTCGGCGCCGCCGACCCCGCGCCGGGCCGCCGCCGCGGCGCCCGTCGCGGCCTACCCGGAGGAGCTCATGGAGGGGTGGGAGCCGGTCGACTCGGACGAACTGCGCTGACCCAAGCCCTGTTAATGCCGCACGCAGTTAGACTTTCCCCTGTCTAATTGGCAATAAGGCAGTAATAAGCGACAGAGCGACAGACCGTAGGCCGGCGCACGGCGCGAGGCGCGCGGCACGGGGTCGACCGGAGGAGTCACGTGGCAGGCAGCGACCGGGTGGACAAGTCCTCCCGCGAGGAGGCCCTGCTGCGGGCCTCCCTCACCGCCATCGCCCCCGGCACGGGGCTGCGTGACGGCCTGGAACGCGTGCTGCGGGCCAACACCGGCGGTCTGATCGTGCTCGGCTTCGACAAGACCGTCGAGTCGATCTGTACCGGCGGGTTCGTCCTGGACGTCGAGTTCACCGCGACCCGGCTCCGCGAGCTGTGCAAGCTCGACGGCGCCGTGGTGCTGGACAAGGACATCACCAAGATCGTCCGGGCCGGGGTGCACCTGATGCCGGACTCCACCATCCCCACCGACGAGACGGGCACCCGCCACCGCACCGCGGAGCGGGTCAACCGGCAGACCGGGTTTCCCGTGGTCGCGGTGTCGCACTCGATGCGGCTGATCGCGATGTACGTGAACGGCACCCGTCGGGTGCTGGAGGACTCCACCACCGTCCTCTCCCGGGCGAACCAGGCGCTGGCCACGCTGGAGCGGTACAAGCTCCGGCTGGACGAGGTGGCCGGCACGCTCTCCGCCCTGGAGATCGAGGACCTGGTGACGGTCCGGGACGTCACCGCCGTCGCCCAGCGGCTGGAGATGGTCCGGCTGATCGCCACCGAGATCGCCGGCTACGTGCTGGAGCTCGGTATCGACGGCCGGCTGCTCTCCCTCCAACTGGACGAGCTGATCGCGGGCGTGGAGCCGGAGCGCGAGCTGGTCGCCCGGGACTACTTCCCGGAGCGGGCCGCGAAGAAGGGCCGGACGGTCGCCGAGGTGCTGGCCGATCTGGAGGCGCTGACCCACGCCGAGCTGCTCGATCTGCAGACGGTCGCCAAGGCGCTCGGCTACTCGGGCTCGCCGGAGTCGCTGGACTCCGCGGTCTCGCCGCGCGGCTACCGCCTGCTGGCCAAGATCCCGCGCCTGCCCAACACCGTGATAGAGCGGCTGGTCGAGCATTTCGGCGGACTGCAGAAGCTGCTCGCGGCCAGCATCGACGATCTGCAGACGGTCGAGGGCGTCGGCGAGACCAGGGCGCGCTCGGTGCGCGAGGGCCTGTCCCGACTTGCTGAATCGTCCATCCTGGAGCGCTACGTCTGACGACGACCAGTACGTGCGGGCGGCCCTCGGGGAACCTTCCCCGGGGGCCGCTCCGTGTCGCGGCGCCGCCCCGGCGAACCCCGTCCGGAGGTGGCCGGAAACGCGCGAAGCCCCGGCGCGGCGTGCGCCGGGGCTTGGCGGGAGGGCGTCGGGAGCGGGGCGTTCGGGGCGCTCAGCTCTCCAGGCGGATCGAGGAGCGCGCCGACACCTGGCCGCCGGAGAGGCCGGTGAGGTCGGCGACCACCAGGTAGGTGCCGGCGGGCGCGGCCGCGGGATCGGCGGTGGCGCACTGCGGCTTGCTGCGGCCGCGGTCCCAGGTGAAGGTCTCGGTCAGGCCGCTGTTGGCCGGGATCTGCACCCAGTTGCCGCCGCGGTCGGCCGGGCAGTCGCCGGAGGACCAGACGCGGTCGCCGTTGCTGGCCGTCACCGTGATGGCGGAGGCCGTCCGCCCGAGGTCCACGCGGCAGTTGGCGCCGGAGGAGTTGTGGACGGTCAGCGTCAGCTTCGGCTTGTCCTTGGGCTGGTAGGAGTTCTGGGCACTGGCCAGCTCCAGCGTCACCTGGGAGGAGGCGCAGACGGGCAGCGCCATCACCTCGGAGGTGTTCACCGGGGGAGTGCCGCCGCTGCCGCCGGAGCCGCCGGCCGCGCCGCCGCCGGTACCGCCCGCGGCGGACCCGCCGCCGGCCGATCCGCCGGTGGCCGGGTTGGCCGCGCCACCGGAGCCCGTGCCGCCGGTGCTGAGACTCGCGTCGCCGCCACCGGATCCGGAGACCGCGCCGCCGCCCGGGTTGGTGCCGCCCGTCCCGCCGCTGCCGGGGCGCGAGTTGTTCGCGGGCCCGGTCGACGACGCGCCCGGGGTGATCGTCTGGACCGGGGTCTGGGAGGGAGCGGCCTGCGCGCCCTTGCCCGCCGGTCCGTCACCACCACCGCCCTGATCGGACATCAGCCAGACGAGCAGGGCGACGACCGCGGCGGCGGCGACGGCGACGACGAGACGCCGTCGCCAGTAGATCGAGGCCGGCAACGGTCCCACGGGTTGACGCAGAGAAGGCACGCCCAAACTCTACGAGACAGTGTGTGCCCTGTGACTCATCAACACCGCACACTCGCCCCTTCCTTCACATGATCCGCCATATGAGCCGTTCGGGGGAGTCCGGGTGGGGGCCTTCCGAGGCAATCCGGAACCTGCCCGTCCGCTCAGAGGCAGCTCCGAGGCCGCTCCGCACCCGGTCCCGCACCCGCTTCGAGCCGCGGCGCGGACATGGGAGGATCGAAGGGCCATGGCTGCCATCACCGTCACCCCCGCCGTCCCCGCCCCCTCGTCCGCGGCGGCCGCCGTACCGGCGCTGCCGCTGCCGCTGCCGGTGCTGCACTCGACCGTCCTCGGCTGGTACGACGCCCACCGGCGCGACCTCCCCTGGCGGACCCCGGAGGCCTCGCCCTGGGCGGTGATGGTCAGCGAGTTCATGCTCCAGCAGACCCCGGTGAAGCGGGTGCTGCCGGCCTACGCGGCATGGCTGGAGCGCTGGCCGACACCGGCCGACCTGGCGGCCGACGCGCCGGGCGAGGCGGTCCGGATGTGGGGCCGGCTGGGCTACCCGCGGCGGGCGCTGCGCCTGCACGGGGCGGCGGTGGCGATCACCGAGAAGCACGGCGGCGTCGTCCCGGACGACCACGCGACGCTGCTCTCGCTGCCGGGCGTCGGGGAGTACACGGCCGCGGCGGTGGCCTCGTTCGCCTTCCGCCAGCGGCACGTGGTGCTCGACACCAACGTCCGGCGGGTGTTCGCCCGCGCGGTGACCGGGGTGGAGTACCCGGCCCAGGCCACCACGGCGGCCGAGCGGCGGACGGCGACGGCGCTGCTGCCCGACGACGCCGACACGGCGGCGAGCTGGGCGGTCGGCGTGATGGAGCTGGGTGCCCTGGTCTGCACGGCGCGCGCACCGGAGTGCGGCGGCTGTCCGCTGTTCAGCCACTGCGCGTGGCAGCGGGCCGGCCGCCCGCCGTACGAGGGCCCGGCCCGGCGCGGCCAGACCTACGAGGGAACGGACCGGCAGGTGCGCGGGAAGCTCCTCGCGGTGCTGCGGGACGCGCACGGCACGGTCGGGCAGGCACGGCTGGACGCGGTCTGGCCGGACGCGGTGCAGCGGGCCCGGGCGCTGGACGGACTGGTCGCCGACGGCCTGGTCGAGCCGGTCGAGCAGGGGGTCTACCGCCTGCCGCAGTAGCACGGGGGCGGCCCGTGGCGGCCCTTGGCGGCCTGCGGGACGGCGGACCGGAACCACCCGCGCCCGGAGACGCGAAAGCCCCCCTCCCAGGGCGGGAGGGGGGCTTTCCGGGCGTCAGATCGCGACGGCCTCGATGTTGGGCTCGGTGCCCTTGGCGTCGTCCTTCGCCGGCGAGCCGGCGCCGCGCAGCGGCACCTCGCGCAGGAACACCGCCGCGGCGATCGAGATCACCGCGGCCGCGGCGCCCCAGAGGAAGACGGTGTGCATGCCGTTGGCCACGGCGTGGTGGTACGCGTCCTGGACCGGGGCGGGCAGCGCCCGCAGCGCGGCCGGGCTCAGGGAGCTCGGGTCGCCCTTGCCACCGCCGTTGGCGGCCGCGTCGCCGAGCCGCTCCTTCATGGTCTCGGTCACCCGGTTGTTGAACAGGGCCCCGAACAGCGCCACGCCGAAGGAACCGCCGATGGTGCGGAACAGCGTGGCGGTGGAGCTGGCCACGCCCATGTCCTTGAGCTCCACGCTGTTCTGCGCGACCAGCATGGTGATCTGCATCAGGAAGCCCATGCCGGCGCCGAGCACCACCATGTAGCAGGCCGAGGCGAAGCTGCTGGTGTCGGTGGAGAGCATGGACAGCAGCAGCATGCCGCCGGTCATCACGATGGTGCCGATGATCGGGTAGATCCGGTACTTGCCGGTCTTGGTGACCGCCTGGCCGACCACCAGCGAGACGACCAGCATGCCGAACATCATCGGCATCAGCAGCAGGCCGGAGTTGGTCGCCGAGGCGCCCTGCACGGTCTGCTGGTAGAGCGGCAGGAAGACGGTCGAGCCGAACATCACGAAGCCGACGATGAAGCCGATCAGCGAGACCAGGGTGAAGTTCAGGTTCTTGAACAGGTCGAGCGGGAGCATCGGCTCCTCGACCCGCTGCTCGACGTAGCAGAAGGCGATCAGCGTGGCGGCGGCGAGCGCGCCCAGGCCCAGGATCTGCTTGGAGCCCCAGGCGTACTCCTGGCCGCCCCAGGTGGTGATCAGGGTGAGCGCGGTGATGCCGGTGGTGAGCAGGAGCGCGCCGACGTAGTCGATGCGGGCCTTGCTGCGGACCTTCGGCAGCTTCAGGGTGACCACGACGACGGCGAGCGCGATCACGCCGAGCGGCAGGTTGATGTAGAAGGTCCAGTGCCAGCTCAGGTGGTCGGTGATGAAGCCGCCGACCAGCGGGCCGCCGATGGTGGCGAGCGCCATCACCGCGGCGAACATGCCCTGGTACTTGCCGCGGTCACGCGGCGGGACCAGCGCGCCCATGATCGACATCACGCCGACCATCAGACCGCCGGCGCCCAGGCCCTGGAGGGCGCGGAAGCCGATCAGCTCGTTCATGTTCTGCGAGAGGCCGGACAGCGCCGAACCCACGAGGAAGATCACGATCGAGGTGAGGAAGATGCCCTTGCGGCCGTAGAGGTCGCCGAGCTTGCCCCAGATCGGGGTGGAGGCGGCGGTGGCCAGGGTGTAGGCGGTCACCACCCAGGACAGGTGCTCGGCGCCGCCGAGGTCGCCGACGATCGTCGGCATCGCGGTGCCGACGATCAGGTTGTCGAGCATGGCCAGCAGCATGGTGACCACCAGGCCGATCATGACCAGGCGGATCTCCCGGGGGGAGCGCGTCTGCTGCTCCTCGGGCGTCGTCGTTTCCGGTGCCGGGGTGGCGGCCTTGGGTTGTGACATGGGGTGGTGTCTCCCGGACTGGAGGCGGACGACCGATCTGGCCTGCGGAAGGCTTACTTACTTGTCGCCCGGCTAGTTTGTGGACCGTCGGCACGGTAAGTTGTGCACTAGCCGGTCGTCAAGCCAGTTTCCAGGTCGACCACCGGAACGGGGAGAATGAGTTCGGACGGGCAGGCGTCGACCGGCGCCGGCCGAACGCAGCCACAGCAGTCACCGACGCAGTCAACGAGGCAGGCCATGGGTACGACGCACAGCCCCCGCAGCGACACCCGGGCCCGTATCGTCGCGGTCGCACTGGAGCTCTTCTCCGAACAGGGGTACGAGCAGACCTCGCTCCGCGAGATCGCCGACCGCCTGGGCGTCACCAAGGCCGCGCTCTACTACCACTTCAAGACCAAGGACGACATCGTCCACGGCATCGTGCAGAGCATGGCCGCGCCGATCGACGACACCATCGCCTGGGGCCGCGAGCAGGAGTGGACGCCCGCGCTGCGCGACGAGCTGATCCGCCGGTTCGCGGCGGGCATGTCGGAGCGGGCCCCGCTGCTGCGCTTCTTCCACGAGAACCAGCCCGCGCTGCGCGACTCGCCCGCCGGGGTGGAGTTCAAGGACCGCATGATCGCGATGGTCCGGCTGGTGCACGGCCCGGAGGCCACCTTCGAGGACCGGCTGCGCGCCGCGATGTCGCTGTTCACCATCAACTCGGCCCTGTTCCTGATCAAGCAGGACGCCGCCGAGTGCCAGGAGCCCGGGCACGTCCCGGAGCACGCCGTACCGGTGGCCACCGTGGAGGAGGCGATGGCGGCCGCGCAGCGGGTCGCGCTGGAGATCGGCGCCCTGATCAGCCCCCCGGTCCGGGTCTGAGCGGCCCGGCGCCCGCCCACGAACGCCCGAGGGGCGGACCGGTCGCGTGGACCGGTCCGCCCCTCGTCGTGTGCCGCGGCCTCAGAAGCCGGTGACCCCGTGCCCGGAGAGGTAGGCGATCGGGTTGACCACCGCGCCGTAGTGGTTGCTGGAGCGGATCTCGAAGTGCAGGTGGG
Source organism: Kitasatospora sp. NPDC005751 (assembly GCF_040630835.1). Taxonomy (NCBI): domain Bacteria; kingdom Bacillati; phylum Actinomycetota; class Actinomycetes; order Kitasatosporales; family Streptomycetaceae; genus Kitasatospora; species Kitasatospora sp. NPDC005751. The sequence continues at coordinate 90,348 of NZ_JBEXYC010000012.1, read as the reverse complement.
GCCCGGTCGAGTTGCCGGTGTTCCCGGAGCGGCCGATCTGCTCGGCGGCCGACACCCGGTCGCCCGCCGACACCGAGATCGACGACATGTGCGCGTACTGCGCGTACCGCCCGTCGGCCAGCCGCAGCACGACCTCCTTGCCGTAGGCGCCGTCCCAGCCGGCCGACACGACGGTGGCGTTGCCGACCGCCAGCAGGGCGGTGCCCGGGGACACCGCGAAGTCCACGCCGGTGTGGTAGCCGGCCGCGTACTCGGGGTTGGCCACGCCGTACGGGTTGCTGGTCGGCGCGCCCGGCACCGGCGCGGACCACTCGGGCGCGGGTGCCGGAGCGGGTGCGGGTGCGGGTGCGGGGGCCGGAGCCGGAGCGGGAGCCGGGGCGGGCTCGGCGGCCGGAGCCTGGTCGGCGGACGGCGCGGCCGGGGCGGGCGGCTCCGGGGGCAGCAGGTTGGCGGCGACCGCCACGTACTCCTGCGCCGAGCCGTGCTCGTGCGGCAGCTTGTAGGCGCTCGGGCCGGCGACCTGCACCGGCGTGGGGGCGGGCACCGCGGCGGGCGAGGAGGTGAAGGCGGAGCTGCCGGGGGTGGTGGGTACGACCGTCTGCGCCGAGGCGCTGCCGGGGGCGGCGACCAGCAGGGCGCCGGACAGTATCACCGCGCTCGCGCCGATCGCGGTGACGGTGCGGTGCCGGTCGGCCCGCAGCGGGCCCCCGGGGAGCACGTGGCGGGGCGCGGTGAGCGTGCGCAGCGGGGCGGCGTGGGTGCGGACGGCCTGGCCGAGCCGGGGCTGCCAGGCGGCCGCCCGGTTCGCCGCGTCGGCGGCGAGGCGGCGCAGGGCCGGCCCCATGGGCGGGACGGAAGACATCGGTAGCTCGACCTCACGGACGTACGGGGGCAGCGCAACGAGCCCGTTCGGGCGTGCTGAGCAGGGACCACTCAGGTGTAACCGTCACCGAGCGGACTCCCAAACGGTGTGACGTACTACGGCGTGTAGTCACCGTCCGGCCGGAGATTCAAGCCGACGGAGTAACGATCATGTGATCCGACAGTAGGGTCACGGCCCGCGTCTCCCAGGGCCCCGCCGCGTCGCGCTACTACCGCCGCTCGTACCACGGGCGGTGCTTGTGACCAGTGCCACCCGGCGCCGGGCTCCGGCCGGGCCCGCGGCGCCCGTGGTGTCCGCACCGCTGACCCCGCGCCGTCCCTGCGGGACCATCGACGCATGTATCCCAACAGGAGCGAAGAGACCGAAGCCGACCGCGGGCCCGGCGTCCAGGAGCGCCGGTACACCGCGCTGCGCGGCTGCGAGCGGCTGCTCTCCGGCACCCGGCCGCGAAGCCTGCGCGAGCGGCTCGCCGCCCTGGCCGAGGAGGGCGAGGGCGCCTACGACCTGGACCGGCGGCCGGACATGTACGGCGACGGCGTGGTGCGGGCCCTGGAGAACCGGGTCGCCGAGCTGCTCGGCACCGAGGACGCCGCGTTCTTCCCCACCGGCACGATGGCCCAGCAGGTCGCGCTGCGGATCCACGCCGAGGCCGCCGCGCTGCCGACCGTGGCCACCCACCCGCTCGGGCACACCGAACTGCACGAGCGGCACGCGCTGGGGCGGCTCAGCGGTCTGCGCAGCGTCTGGCCCACGGTCGCGCCGCGGCTGCCCACCGTGGCCGAGCTGCGGGCCTTCGACGAGCCGTACGCGGCGATGATCCTGGAGCTGCCGCTGCGCGAGGCCGGGTTCGTCCTGCCGTCCTGGGCGGACCTGCTGGCCGTGGCCGCGGTGGTCCGGGAGGAGCACGGCGCCGCGCTGCACCTGGACGGGGCCCGGATCTGGGAGTCGGTGGTGCACTTCGACCGCCCGCTGCCGGAGATCGCCGCCCAGGCCGACTCGGTCTACGTCTCCTTCTACAAGACGCTCGGCGGGATCAGCGGCGCGGCGCTGGCCGGCCGGGCCCGCTTCGTGCGGACCGCCAAGGCCTGGCGGCACCGCTACGGCGGCCAGCTGTTCCAGCAGTGGCCGGCGGCGCTCGCCGCGCTGGCCGGCCTGGACCGCGAACTGCCGCGCCTGGGGCAGTACGTCGCGCACGCCGGGACGGTCGCGGCGGCGCTCGCCGAGGGGTTCGCGGGCGTTCCGGGCGCCCGGGTCCACCCGGCCCCGCCGCACACCCACCAGTTCCAGCTCTGGCTTCCCTACCCCCCGCAGGAGCTGGACCTCGCGGGACTCCGGCTGGCGGAGGAGTCGGGGACGGCCCTGTTCGGCGGCTGGCGCGAGCAGGGCCTGCCGGGGCTGTCGATGACGGAGGTCACGGTGGCCGCGGACGCGCTGGAGTGGACCGGCAAGGACGTCACCGAGGCGGTGGACGCCTTCCTCGCCCTGCTGCCGGACCGGTAGGTCCGACCGGAAGTGCCGCGCGGACCCCGCCGGACGGGCGGACTCCGGCGGCTGCGCGGACCTCTCGCGGACAAGCGTCCGGCCCGCCCCCGCAGCTGCGGGGACGGGCCGGACGGGTGAATCAGTGCCTGGTCAGAGGCTGATCGTCACTGCTCGTTTCGATCAGTTGTCGACCGGGCGGACGCGGATCCAGGTCTCGAGGTAGTTCGAGGACTCGTTCTCGACCTCGATGCTGGTGCCGGTCTTCGGGACGATGACGCTGCTGTACGGGTTGTCCTTCGTCCAGTACGACTTGAGGTCGCTGAACTCGTCGACGCCCTTGGCCTTCGGGACGACCGTCTCGACGCCGCTCTTGTGCAGGGTCAGGCTGTCGACCTTGCGCGAGCCGAAGGTCGAGTCGTAGCCCTGGATGCGCGGGCGCATCAGGGTGCCGTCGGTCCACTTGATCGGGGTCGGGTGCGAGTCGACCGGGAGGATCAGGCCGGAACCCGGGTGGTTGGTGACGTTGTTGTCGCTCTGGGAGGTGTCCCACAGCCAGATCAGCAGACCGGCCTGGTAGGGGTAGTGCTCCACCCAGTTCGGCTTGGTGTTGGAGAAGCCGAAGTTGTACGGGCCGGTCTTCAGGGTCCGGTCGTACGAGATGTGCTGGCGGTTCTCGGCGATGTAGTACTGCGCGTAGTCGTTCGAGAACTTGCCGGTGATGCGGGAGAAGCCGTTGGCCGTCCAGCCGTTGTCGCCGTTCTCGGCACCGTCGGTGAAGACGGTGGCGCCGTTGGCGGCGATGGCGATGTCGTCCAGGGCCAGGCCCTTGAGGTGCAGACCGCCGTCGGTGGTGTAGTGGAAGCGGACCTTGACGGCCTTACCCGCGTAGGCGTCGAGCGAGAACGACAGGTCGCCCCACTTGTTGCCCGAGTTGCCGGTCAGGCCGGCCTTGTCTGCGGCGTTCTTCGGGATCGCGACCCCGTTGAAGGTGCCGTTCAGGGCGGTCCAGTTGGCGCCACCGTCGGTGGAGACCTCGGCGTAGCCGTAGTCGAAGTCCTGCTCGATGTCGTACCAGGCCTTGGCCGTCAGCGCGGCGCTGGTCTTGCCGGTCAGGTCGACGTCACGGGCCAGCGACACGTTGAGGTCGTCGGCGCTGCCGCTCCACCACTCGTTGGCACCCGCGAACGGGGTGTTGATCTCGGTGGTGACGGTCTTCTTCGGCAGGTCGACGACCAGGGCCTGCGGCAGGTTCGAGTTGTACTCGACCGGGCCGATGTGGTGGGTCGTCTCGGTGCCGGCCTTGGCCTTGTCGTACTTCAGCCAGCCGAGCTGGAGCTTGCTCCAGGCGTCGAGGTCGTTCGGCATGTCGCCGATCGAGTTCTTGCCCTCGCCGAGCCAGGAGCCGGAGGACATCAGCGACCAGAAGCCGACCGAGTTGTCGATCCCGCTGCCCGAGGTGTCGTACAGGTCCGGCAGGCCGAGGTCGTGGCCGTACTCGTGGGCGAAGACACCGAGGCCGCCGTTCTCCGGCTGCATGGTGTAGTCACCGATCCAGATGCCGGTGGAGCCGACCGGGGTGCCGCCGAGCAGGTTGTTGGCGGGGCCGGTGGAGCCGGCCTGGGTGCCGTAGACGTACGAGCGGTGGGCCCACAGCGCGTTGTCGCCCTGCTTGCCGCCGCCCGCCGACTGGTCCTCACCGGCGTGCACGATCTGGAAGTGGTCGATGTAACCGTCGGGCTCGTTGAAGTTGCCGTCGTGGTCGAAGTCGTACCGGTCCCACTGGTCGTACTGCGCGATGGTGGCCTTGATCTGAGCGTCCGTCTGGCCCTTGGCCTTCTGGTCGGCGACCCAGGCGTTGATGCCGTCGCGGATCAGGTCCTGCGCGTTGTTGCAGACGTGCTGGCCGCAGTAGTCCGAGCCGTAACGGGCCTCGTTCCACGGGACCTTCACCCAGTCGGTGACCTGGCCGTCGACGGAGTAGCGGCCCGAGGACTGCTTCTCGTAGAAGGTCTTCAGCGAGTCCTGGGTCTTGCTGAAGTACATGTCCTGGTAGTGCTGCTGGTTGTAGTCAGCCTGCCAGAGCGTCGAGTTGTTGGTCGCCGCGTCGGGCTTCTCGATCTGGTTGTGCTGCGGACCGGGGTCCCCACCGAACTTGATCTTGCCGTCCGGGGTCTTCGTGGTGTTGTCCACCTGGTCGCTGAAGTCGACCAGGATGGTGAAGATCTTGTCCGTGCGCTCGCGGGCGAGCTCGACGTACTTGTCCTTGCCCAGCTTGATGCTGGAGCTGCCGCCGTGCTCCTCGACCTTCGCGGTGCCGGCGAGCAGCTGCTCGGTGGCGGCCTTCTGCTCGGCCTCGACCTTCTCGGTCAGCGGGCCCGGCAGGTTGTGGTCCGTCTTGACCGACTGAACGGCGTCAGCGGGGTCCTTCGGCGTGGGCGCCGAGCCGGCCGCGAGGGCCGTGCTCGGGAACAGACCCGCGCCCAGAGCGGCTATGACCGCCCCGGCCGTGGCGGCCGCGGCGGCTTTCCTGGTCATCTTCAACGTTGTGACGTCCTCCCCAAACCGGTCCGGCTCTTGGCCTTCCGGTAAACCAATGAAAGACAGGTGGACGACATTTGATCCAAGCGTGGACGGAAAAGATAGACCTTGACCGTTACATGGCCACACCGCTATGCTCCGCGACTCGGTATCAACTGACGATCCGTCAACAACATTGGCATTAAAGATGCCTGCTTACTGGGTCGCACTCGCACCACCGCCCGACCAGGCCTCCCACCTGCGAGCCCGTGGGGTGGATCACAGTTTTCGTAACGGCACGTAAACGGACTGAGCCCCCGGCGCGAACGCCGGGGGCTCAGACGGTGTGCTGTTATCTGTTAACTGTTACTACTTCGTCAGGTCCGGACCGGACGAGGCAACGGCCGCCGGAGTGTCCGCGACCGCGGACTTCTCCTCGCCGCGGAAGGTGAACTTCGCTTCCTTGCCCTCGCCCTCGACACCGACGACCACGATGTGACCGGCTCGCAGCTCGCCGAAGAGGATCTTCTCGGAGAGGTGGTCCTCGATCTCGCGCTGAATGGTGCGGCGCAGCGGACGGGCACCGAGCAGCGGGTCGTAGCCGCGCTTGGCGAGCAGCTTCTTGGCCTCGATGCTGAGCTCCAGGCCCATGTCGCGGTCCCGCAGCCGGCCGTCCACCTTGTCGATCATCAGGTCGACGATCTGGATGATGTCTTCCTCGGACAGCTGGTGGAAGACCACGATGTCGTCGACGCGGTTCAGGAACTCGGGGCGGAAGTGCTGCTTGAGCTCCTCGCCGACCTTCGCCTTCATCCGCTCGTACCCGGTGGTGGAGTCGCCCGTGGCCGCGAAGCCCAGGTTGAACCCCTTGGAGATGTCCCGGGTGCCGAGGTTGGTCGTCATGATGATGACGGTGTTCTTGAAGTCGACCACGCGGCCCTGGGAGTCGGTCAGGCGACCGTCCTCCAGGATCTGCAGCAGCGAGTTGAAGATGTCCGGGTGGGCCTTCTCGACCTCGTCGAAGAGGACGACGGAGAACGGCTTGCGGCGGACCTTCTCGGTCAGCTGGCCGCCCTCCTCGTAGCCCACGTAGCCGGGGGGCGAACCGAAGAGCCGGGAGACGGTGTGCTTCTCCGAGAACTCGGACATGTCGAGCGAGATCAGCGCGTCCTCGTCGCCGAAGAGGAACTCGGCGAGCGTCTTGGACAGCTCGGTCTTACCGACACCGGACGGGCCGGCGAAGATGAACGAGCCGCCGGGGCGCTTCGGGTCCTTGAGGCCCGCACGGGTGCGCCGGATGGCCTGGGAGAGCGCCTTGATGGCGTCCTTCTGGCCGATGACGCGCTTGTGCAGCTCGTCCTCCATGCGCAGCAGCCGGGAGGACTCCTCCTCGGTCAGCTTGAAGACCGGGATGCCGGTGGCGGTGGCCAGGACCTCGGCGATGAGCTCCTCGTCCACCTCCGCGACGACGTCCATGTCGCCGGCCTTCCACTCCTTCTCGCGCTTGGCCTTGGCCTGCAGGAGCTGCTTCTCGTCGTCGCGCAGGGACGCGGCCTTCTCGAAGTCCTGCGCGTCGATCGCGCTCTCCTTCTCGCGGCGCACGTCGGCGATCTTCTCGTCGAACTCGCGCAGGTCCGGCGGCGCGGTCATCCGGCGGATGCGCATCCGGGAGCCGGCCTCGTCGATCAGGTCGATCGCCTTGTCCGGCAGGAAGCGGTCCGAGATGTAGCGGTCGGCCAGGGTGGCGGCGGCGACCAGGGCGGCGTCCGTGATGGAGACCCGGTGGTGGGCCTCGTAGCGGTCGCGCAGGCCCTTGAGGATCTCGATGGTGTGCGGCAGCGACGGCTCGGCGACCTGGATCGGCTGGAAGCGGCGCTCCAGCGCGGCGTCCTTCTCCAGGTGCTTGCGGTACTCGTCGAGCGTGGTGGCACCGATGGTCTGCAGCTCACCACGGGCCAGCATCGGCTTGAGGATGCTGGCGGCGTCGATGGCGCCCTCGGCGGCGCCCGCGCCGACCAGGGTGTGCAGCTCGTCGATGAACAGGATGATGTCGCCGCGGGTGCGGATCTCCTTGAGGACCTTCTTCAGGCGCTCCTCGAAGTCACCGCGGTAGCGCGAGCCGGCCACCAGGGCGCCCAGGTCCAGCGTGTAGAGCTGCTTGTCCTTGAGCGTCTCCGGGACCTCGCCCTTGACGATCGCCTGGGCCAGGCCCTCGACCACGGCCGTCTTGCCGACGCCGGGCTCACCGATCAGCACGGGGTTGTTCTTGGTGCGGCGGGACAGCACCTGCATGACCCGCTCGATCTCCTTCTCGCGCCCGATCACCGGGTCGAGCTTGGCCTCGCGGGCGGCCTGGGTCAGGTTGCGGCCGAACTGGTCGAGGACCAGCGAGGTCGACGGGGTGCCCTCGGCGGGCCCGCCGGCCGTGGCCGACTCCTTGCCGCCGCCGGTCTGGTACCCGGAGAGCAGCTGGATGACCTGCTGGCGCACCCGGTTGAGGTCGGCGCCGAGCTTCACCAGGACCTGGGCGGCGACGCCCTCGCCCTCGCGGATCAGGCCGAGCAGGATGTGCTCGGTGCCGATGTAGTTGTGGCCGAGCTGCAGGGCCTCCCGGAGCGACAGCTCCAGGACCTTCTTCGCCCGGGGGGTGAAGGGAATGTGACCGGACGGGGCCTGCTGGCCCTGGCCGATGATCTCCTCGACCTGCTGGCGAACGGCCTCAAGAGAAATCCCGAGGCTCTCCAGGGCCTTAGCGGCGACACCCTCACCCTCGTGGATCAGACCCAGGAGGATGTGCTCGGTGCCGATGTAGTTGTGGTTGAGCATCCGGGCTTCTTCCTGAGCCAGGACGACAACCCGCCGCGCGCGGTCGGTGAACCTCTCGAACATCGTTTATCGCTCCTCAGAGCGGTCGGGCAGTTCGGGGTCGGTCCCCGCCCTGTCCTTCCGCATGCTAGTCCCGCTCAGCGGCGCGGCCCACGGATTCACTCCCCGGTTACGGGAGCGAGATGCTGCGCGACCAGCCGACACCAATCCCAACCTGATGCTGGGAGACGGTGTTCCCACAGGTGGGCCGGATGCACCAGATACCGCTACGCCATCGGCGAACAACACCGGCCCCGGCGGATCCGGAGGGTCTCCGGCGGGTCGCACGTACTGCCCCGGACGGTGCGCGGGGCACCGTCCACCTGCATTCATACCCGGTATCGGGATGGTTCTCGCGCAGTTTCCGCGGTGGCGGTGTTCGCCTGGCGAGAAGTCGGCCGGCGGTGACGGCGGGTCAGCTCCGGCCCTCGGGGTCGGTAGGCCATCCCGGTGGTGTCGGCGTTACCGCTTCGCCCCTACAGCGTTGCACAGCTCGTGATTGTTCCGCCGCCCGATCCGGTGCTGCCCGGGCGGGTGCCCGAAGGGGCGCCCGTGCCCCGGTCCGCCGGCGTGCCCGCGGAGCCGGGCGGACGGCCCGGATCGGCCGGGCGGGCCGGGCGGGCACGCGCCGCAGGGCGCGGAGAAGGTTCCTCCGCGCCCCGCGCATGTGCCAGGTGCGCCTCCGGCGACCACCGGGGCCCCGCATCCGCTCCGGCGGTCCGGCGCTGCCGGGATCAGGCCGCGTTGGCCTTGTCGTAGGCCTCGCGGACGGTGCTCGGCACCCGGCCGCGGTCGTTGACCTCCAGGCCCTGCTCCTTGGCCCACGCGCGGACCTTCGCGGTGTCCGGCGCGCTGCCGGACGGGCGCGGAGCCGCGCCGCGGCCCGGGCGCCGGGCGCCGGCGAGCCGACCGCTCTGCTTGCGGCCCTTCTCCACGTACGGCGCCAGCAGACCGCGCAGCTTGTCCGCGTTGGCGCTCTTCAGATCGATCTCGTAGGCAACGCCGTCGAGCGCGAACGTCACCGTCTCGTCCGCCGAACCGCCGTCGAGATCGTCTTCAAGAATGACCTGCACCCTCTGTGCCACGGGCTTCCCTTTCCGCTAAACGACCCATTGCCTAAGGAAAGGAAAGCGCCTTTCTCCGGAAAACACAAACCCCTGCCCGGGTCGGGAGCCGCTCACAGGTGCAGCAGCATGCGCGAGTTGCCCAGTGTGTTGGGCTTCACCCGCTCCAGGTCGAGGAACTCGGCGACACCTTCATCGTACGAGCGGAGAAGTTCTTCATAGACATCCGTAGCGATCGCCGCCGGGTCTGTCGTACCATCATCGGTTTCCTGGACCTCGCCGATCTCGACGAAACCGTGTTTCGCGAAGAAGGGCACCTCGAACGTCAAGCAGAAAATCCGACGGACGCCGAGCCACCGCGCGGTCTGCAGCAGCTTCTCCAGCAGCAGGTGGCCGACCCCGTGGCCGCGGCAGGACGGATCGACCGCGAGGGTGCGCACCTCGGCGAGGTCCTCCCACATGACGTGCAGCGCGCCGCAGGCCACGACCGCCCCGGTGTCGTCGCGTTCGGCGACCCAGAACTCCTGCACGGATTCGAACAGGGTGACGGTGGGCTTGTCGAGCAGAATGCCGTCACGGGAGTAGGCGTCGATGAGCCCGCGCACTGCCCGCACGTCCGTGGTCCGCGCCCGGCGGATGGTGACCTCCATGGCGGGACGTTATCGTGCCGGCGCCGGTCCGGTCCCCCCGGTATCCGGCCCGGACTCCGCGGAATCCGGCCCGGCCGGATCGGTCGGGAACAGAGCGGCCACCCGCAACGCGTCGCGCAGCGCCTCCCGTTGCTCGGGCGACATGAGGCCGAAGAAGTGCACCAGGGCGGCCGCGGGATTGTCGCTGGTGGCCCAGGCGTCGTTCATCAGAGCCGCCGTGTAGGCCTCGCGGGACGAGACCGGTTCATATCGATAGGCCCGCCCGGCGCGGTCCCGGCGCAGCCAGCCCTTTCTGTGGAGCTTGTCCAGGACGGTCATCACGGTGGTGTACGCGATTTCCCGTTCCGACCGCAGATCCAGCAGAACCTCGCGAACCGTGACCGGTCGGTTCCACCGCCACACCCGGGTCATGATGGCGTTCTCAAGTTCGCCGAGTTGCCGGACCATAGTGCGGCCAGGATAGGGAGTGAATGGGGCAAATCTTGTGAAGTGCGGCAAACCGGCGCGCCGCCACCCCGGGAATCGGGAATGGCGGCGCGCCGGTGCTCGCGGGCGGGGACGGGGTCAGTCGACCGCGTCCTCCTTGGCCTTCTGGGCCCCGCCCTGGCTGCGGATGATGGCCCGCACCAGGAAGCCGAAGCCGATCGCCATGACCAGCGGCGGGACGATCGCGCTGACGTAGTCCATCAGGTCACTCCTCCTCGGTCCTGTCCGCCGCCGCGGTGGCGGCGGACGCCTTGGGCTCCGGCTTCACGAGCGGGAAGAGCACGGTCTCCCGGATGTTCTTGCCGGTGAGCAGCATGATCAGGCGGTCCACCCCGAGGCCGAGGCCGCCGGTGGGCGGCATCGCGTACTCCAGGGCCCGCAGGAAGTCCTCGTCGACCTGCATCGCCTCGACGTCGCCGCCGGCGGCCAGCAGGGACTGCGCGGTCAGCCGGGCGCGCTGCTCGACCGGGTCGACCAGCTCGGAGTAGGCGGTGCCGATCTCGGTGCCGAAGATCACCAGGTCCCACTTCTCGGCCACGCCCGCGACCGAGCGGTGCTGGCGGGTCAGCGGCGAGACCTCGGTCGGGTAGTCCTTGATGAAGGTCGGCGCGACGGCGTTCTCCTCCAGCAGGCGCTCGACCATCTCCAGCACGATCTGGCCGTGGCCCCAGTCCTTCTCGAACGGGATGCCGTGCGCGGCGGCCAGCTCGCGCAGCTCCTCGACGCCGGTCTCCGGGGTCACCTCGGTGCCCAGGTGCGCCGAGATGCCGGGGTACACGCTGACCTCCGCCCACGGCTCGGCCAGGTCGATCTCGTGCTCCACGCCGTGCGGGTCGAGGCCGCGGATCACCGTGGTGCCCAGCGCGTCCCGGGCGGCGTTGATGATCGTCGCCCGGATCAGCTCGGCCTGGGTGTCGTAGTCGCCGTAGGCCTCGTAGGACTCCAGCGAGGTGAACTCCGGGTTGTGGGTGGAGTCCGCGCCCTCGTTGCGGAAGTTGCGGTTGATCTCGAAGACCTTCTCCGCGCCGCCGACCACCAGCCGCTTGAGGTACAGCTCGGGGGCGATGCGCATGAACAGGTCGATGTCGTACGCGTTGATGTGGGTCTTGAACGGACGCGCGTTGGCGCCGCCGTGCACCGGCTGCAGCATCGGGGTCTCGACCTCGATGTAGCCGCGCTCCTCGTAGGTGCGGCGGATCGAGCGGACCACCTTGCTGCGCAGGTGCAGGATCTCGCGGGCCTCGGGGTTGACGATCAGGTCGACGTACCGCTGGCGGACCCGGGCCTCCGGGTCGGTCAGGCCCTTGTGCTTGTCCGGCAGCGGGCGCAGGCACTTGGCGGTGAGCGCCCAGGCGTCCACCATGACCGACAGCTCGCCGCGGCGGGAGGTGATCACCTCGCCCTCGACGCCGACCTGGTCGCCGAGGTCGATGTCGGACTTCCAGGCCGCCAGCCGCTCCTCGCCCAGCTTGTCCAGGGAGAACATCACCTGGAGGTCGCCGCTGCCGTCGCGCAGGGTGGCGAAGCAGAGCTTGCCGCCGGTGCGGGAGAGGATCACCCGGCCGGTGATGCCGACCCGCTCGCCGGTCGCCGTGTCCGGCGCCAGGTCCGGGTGCTTGGCCCGGAGGTCGGCGATGGTGCTGGTCCGGGGGAAGCCGACCGGGTACGGGTCGACGCCGGCCGCCCGGAGCCGGTCCAGCTTCTCGCGCCGGACGCGCATCTGCTCGGGGAGGTCGTCGGTCGCGGGGATGGGGCTCTGATCGCTCACCCCCCCAGGGTAGCCAGCCCCGGACCGCCGCTCCGCCACGGGTTGGCCGTGCCGCTCGCGGCGTCGGCCGCACGCCGGAGGGGGAGACCGCCGGTGCGGTCTCCCCCTCCGGGTGCGGGGCGGTCAGCCGGTGCCGGTGGCCAGCTCCAGCTCCTCGTCGGGAGTGGCGGGCGGGGCGGGCCGGGCCGGCGGCCGGGGGCGACGGCCGAAGAGCTCGGCGGGGGTCGGCATCCGGTGCGGACGGGGCTGGGGGGCGTCGGGCTGCTCTGCGCCGGGCTCGGTGCTGCTCATCGGGATCCGTCCTCCAACAGGGGTGGGGAGACTGCTCGGGGGTGCGGCGGGGCTCGGTACGGCGACGAGGTGGCGCTGGCCGGTGGTGAGGGCGAGCCGCTCGCGGACGGCCGCCTCGGCCAGTGCGTGGCAGCGCCCGGCCAGCCGCGAGCGGCGGGCCCGCTCGGTCTGGCCGCACGGCTGACGGGTCAGCCCGCGCAGCGCGGTGAGGTCCTCGGGCGCGGGGAGGTAGCCGTCGGCCACCGCCTCCTCCAGGCGTTCCAGGTAGCCGGCGGCGCTGCCGGGCAGCGCCGCCCGGTAGCGGCCGAGGTCGGCGAGCAGGAAGGCGCGCAGCCGGCCGCCCTCCTGGACGGCTTCGTCGATCGCCTCGGTCAGGCGCAGGGCGTCCTGGACGTCCTCCGCCCACAGCTCGGCGCCCGCGCCGGCGAACGGCAGCCGGTCGGAGACCTGGAAGTGGACGGGGACGGCGGGGTGCAGGGCTTGGGCGAGGGCGCGGCGCAGCACGCGGACTTCGTCGGCGCTGAAGGCCATGCCGCCGCGCGATCCGTGTGGCGTAGGCATGGGCTGACACTACGTGAGGAATATCCGATTTGTCGGTAACGTCGCGCCGATCCCCCACGTTTGGCCCGGTGAATGTCCGGTGGACGAACGACCGCCCGTTCAGCGCCGCAGGGCCTCGGCGGGCTGGATCCGGGCCGCGCGCCAGGCCGGGTAGGCACCGGCCAGCAGCCCGGTGGCCAGCCCGGCGACCGGGGCGGCGGCCACCGTCGCCGGGGACACCACCGGGGTCCAGTCCCGGGCCAGCGCCACGCCGAGCACCGTCAGCACCCCCAGCGAGCTGCCGACCAGGCCGCCCAGCAGCCCCAGCGAGCCGGACTCGCAGAGGAACTGGCCGGTGATGTGCCGGCCGCGGGCGCCCAGCGCGCGGCGCAGCCCGATCTCACCGGTCCGCTCCAGCACCGCGACCAGGGTGGTGTTGGCGATCCCGACGGCCCCGATCACCAGGCAGATCCCGGCGAGCAGCAGGAAGAGCCGGTCGAGGTCGGAGGTGACGCCCGAGCGCAAGGTGCGCGGGTCCGGGGGCGGCGTCACGGTGAAGTTCTCCGGGTGGGCCGGGTCCAGCGCCAGCGCGGCCTCGTCGGCGATCTGCCGGGCGGCGCCGATCCTGGTGGCGACGAGCATCTTCGCGCGGTCCCCGGTGGGGCCGCCCCAGAGCCGGGTGGCGGCCCCGCGCGGCACGACCACCGAGAGCAGCAGGTCGGGCCGGCGCCGGACGTCGTCGACGATGCCGATGACGGTGAACGGCCGGCCGGCCAGGAACACCGCGGGCTGGGTGTCGAGCGTGCCGATCCCGAGCCGGGCGGCCAGGGCGGAGCCGAGCACCGCGACCTGCCGCCCGGTGGTGTCGTGCCAGGCGTCGAAGGTGCGGCCCTCGGCCAGGTGCGGCTCGGCCGCCGTGAGGACGCCGGCCGAGGCCGCGATCACGGTCGCCTGCTCGCCGCCGGAGGGCCGGCCCACCGGCGCGGCCCGGACCGACCCGGCGGGCAGCTGGACCGGCCAGTAGACGCCGGCCGCCTCGACCCCGTTCAGCCGCTGGATCCGGGCGTCGGCGTCGGCGGGGAAGGAGAGCGGGGTGAGGTCCGGTCGCGGGCCGCCGGTGTCCTCGACGCTCACCTCGGTCGCGGTGAGCACGCTGAAACGGGAGTCGATCCGGGCCGAGGCGGTGGCCGTCAGCCCGAGCACGGCGACGAAGGCGCCGACCCCGAGGACGGTGCCGAGCGCGGTCAGCGCCGAGCGGGCGGGCCGCTGGAGCACGCCGGCGAGGGCCTCGGCGAGCAGGTCCCGCGGAAGCAGCCGGGTGGGCTCGACGGGGCGGGGGCGGCCGCGCCGCCTCATCCGGCGCCCACCTCCCGCAGCACCCCGTCGCGGATCGCCACCGTCCGCCGGCCGCGGGCGGCCACCTGCGGGTCGTGGGTGATCAGCAGGAGGGTCAGGCCCTGCGCGTGCAGGTCGTCCAGCAGGGTGAGGACGGACCGGGCGGTGGCGGTGTCCAGGTTGCCGGTCGGTTCGTCGCAGAGCAGCAGCGCCGGCCGGCCGACCAGCGCGCGGGCGATCGCGACCCGCTGGCGCTCGCCGCCGGAGAGGCGGGACGGCAGGGCGTCCGCCCGGTGGCCGAGGCCCACCCGGACCAGCGCCTCGCGGGCCCGCTCGCGCCGCTCGGCCGCCGCCCGGCGGCCCCGGGCGGCGGTGTACAGCAGGGCGAGCGCGACGTTCTCCGCCGCGCTGCGGTGCGGGAGCAGGTGGAAGGACTGGAAGACGAAGCCGATCCGGCGCCCGCGCAGGGCGGTGCGGTCGCCGTCGGCGAGCGGGCCGGTGTCGACGCCGTCCAGCAGGTACCGGCCGGTGGTGGGGGCGTCCAGCAGGCCGGCGATGTTGAGGAAGGTGGACTTGCCGGAGCCGGACGGGCCGGTCACCGTGACGTAGTCGCCCGGGTCGACGGCCAGGTCGCAGGGGGCCAGGGCGGTGACCGGCGGCGGTCCGGGGTAGGTCAGGCCGACCCGGCGGAACTCGACCAGCGGGGCGCTCACCGGGTGCCCGCCCGGACCCCGACGATCACCTGGTCGCCGGGCCCGAGCGCGCCCCCGGCCAGCGGGCGGACCTCGGTGCTGCCGCCGCCGACCATGCCCGGGGTCACCTCGACCCGTCGGCGCCCTCCGCCCTCGTACACCGTCACCACCGTCCGGCCGTCCGCCGTCGCGGAGACGGCGGAGAGCGGGACGACCAGCACCGGACCGGCCGAGGAGGCGGCCCGGACGGTGAGGCGGACGTCCTGGCCGGCCAGCCTCGGGTCGAGCGGGGCGTCCGGTTCGACCACCAGCGGGTAGCCGGTCCGGTCCGTGCCGGGCTGCCGGGCGCCGCCGCCGGGCGCGGTGCCGGTGCCGCTGCCGGACGGGGGTCCCTCGCCGGGGGTGTCGGCCACCGCGGTCACCGTCGCGGTCGCGGTGGTGCCGGTCACCTCGGAGAGGATCTCCACCTGCTGGCCCGGGCGGACCAGACCCTTGTCGGGGGCGGTCAGGCTGCCCTTCACGACCAGCGCCCCGGCCGAGACGGTCAGCACGGTGCCGGTGACCTCGCCACCGACCCGGCCGGCGACGCCGTCCACCCGGGCCGGGAAGCCGGTGAGGAAGAGCAGTTCGGCGGCGGGGACCATCGGGCCGACGGTGGCCCGGACGTCGGCGGCCTTCTTCCGGAGCCCGGTGAGGTCCTCGCCGGCCCGGGTCACCTGTTTGCGGGCGGTCTCGACGGCGGTGCGGGCCGCGTCCACCGGGCTCTCGCCTATCGGGGCGCCGGCCGGGGCGCCGGGCGTCGGCGCGGCGGACCGGGCCCGCTCGGCGGCCAGCGCGTCGTCGAGCCGCTTCTGCGCGGCCTTCAACGCGTCCCTGCCGTCCGCCAGGGCCCGCTCGCCGCCCGTCACCGCGTCCTGGGCGGCCGACACCTGGGCGTCGCCGTCCGGCGAGGCCGACCGCGGGTCGTAGCCGCGGGCGGCGTAGAAGGCCGTCACCGCCGCCCCGGTGGCCGCGCCGTAGCGCCCCGCGGGGTCGCCGTCCGAGCCGAACCCGAGCTCCTTCAGGGCCTGTTGGAGCTGCTCGACGTCCTGCCCGGTGGCGCCCGGCCGGAGGTCCCGGTACACCGGGAGGCCGCCGCGGAGGGCGAACACCGGCCGCCCCGAGACCTCCAGCACCGACTGCCCGGCCGCGACCTGGTCGCCGGTCCGCACCGGGAGCTTGGTGACCACCGGCTTGGCGCCGGCCGGACCGCCGCTCCCGGCCGGGGCCACCTCGACCGTCTGGCCGGCGCCGACCTGGCCGCGGAGCACCACCGAGTCGGTCAGCACGCGCTGCTCCACGGCGGCCGTCAGGACGTCGGGCGGCGGGGGCTCGCTCTCGGCGGCGGCCTGCGCGGGCGACCTGATCACCAGTGAGGCGGCCAGCCCGGCCCCCGAGACGGCCGCGGCGACCAGCGTGACGGCCAGCAGCAGCCGCCCGCGGCGGCGCAGCACCGACCCGCCGGGGCCCGGCGGCGGCGCCCCGGGGCCGGTGGCCGGGCCGTCGTCCTGAGCGGCCCCGGACCCTTCGACGATCGACACGCCCCACCCTCGATCCGGCTTCCGGGCCGCCCGACCGAGTGGCCCCGTACGGTTCGCCCGCCCCGTACGTGACGGGGCGGCAGTGCCTCGGCCTGGGCGGGCGGGCTCGTCGGGCGGGCCGGACGCGCGCCCGCACCCCCCGGTGCCCGCCGGTCCCCCCGGCCGCGGGACGGGCGTGCTGCCCCGTCCCGGGGCGTGAAACTAACACAGCGCGGGGGCCCGCCGGCCGGGTTCGCCCGCAACGGCGGGGCGGCTGCGGGGAACTGCGGGGGAATGTCCCGTTCGGGCCGTGCGGCGCCGGGTGGGTGCGGCGAACTCCCGGCTCAGCTGGGCCGGTTGCGCTCGTACACCAGGCGCAGGCCGATCAGCGTCAGCCAGGGCTCGTGGACGTCGATGGTGCCGGCCTCGCCGAGCACCAGCGGGGCCAGTCCGCCGGTGGCGATGACCTGGACGTCGTCCGGGTCCTTGGCGAGCTCCTTGGCCATCCGGTCGACCAGGCCGTCGACCTGGCCGGCGAAGCCGTAGAGGATGCCGGACTGCATGCCCTCGACGGTGTTCTTGCCGATCACGTTGCGCGGGCGGGCCAGCTCGATCTTGCGCAGCTGGGCGCCGCGCGCGCCGAGCGCCTCGACCGAGATCTCGATGCCGGGGGCGATCGCGCCGCCCACGTAGTCGCCGCGGGCGTTGATCGCGTCGAAGGTGGTGGCGGTGCCGAAGTCGACCACGATGCACGGGCCCCCGTACAGGTGGTTGGCGGCCAGCGCGTTGACGATCCGGTCGGCGCCGACCTCCTTGGGGTGGTCCATCAGGACGTGCACGCCCGTCTTCACCCCCGGCTCCACGATCACCGCGGGGACGTCGCCGTAGTAACGGCGGGTCACCTCGCGGAACTCGTGGAGCACGGAGGGGACGGACGAGCAGATCGCCAGGCCCTCCACCGCGGCCTCGTTGACCGCGGTGTGCGAGCCCATCAGGCCCTGCAGGAGCACCGCCAGCTCGTCGGCCGTGCGGCGCGGATCGGTGGAGATCCGCCAGTGCTCGACCACGTCCTCGCCGTCGAACAGGCCGAGCGTGGTCTGGGTGTTGCCGACGTCGATGGTGAGCAGCATGGGGTGCCTTCTGCGTGAGGGGTGATCAGAGGTGATCAGGCGCGCAGGTCCAGGCCGATGTCCAGGATCGGCGAGGAGTGCGTGAGCGCGCCCACGGCCAGGTAGTCGACCCCAGTCTGGGCGACCTCGCGCGCGCTGGCCAGGGTCAGTCCGCCGGACGCCTCCAGCCGGGCGCGCCCGGCCACCAGCTCGACGGCCTCCTTCAGCTGCGGCACGGTGAAGTTGTCCAGCAGGACGAGGTCGGCCCCGGCCTCCAGCACCGGCGGGATCTGCTCCAGGGTGTCCACCTCGACCTCCACCGCCAGGTCGGGGTAGGCGGCCCGGACGGCCCGGAACGCCTCGGCGACACCGCCGGCCGCGACCACGTGGTTGTCCTTGACCAGGGCGGCGTCGGAGAGCGCCATCCGGTGGTTGGCGCCGCCGCCGCAGCGGACCGCGTACTTCTGCAGCGCCCGCAGGCCCGGGGTGGTCTTGCGGGTGTCGCGGACCACCGCGCCGGTGCCCTCCAGGGCGTCCGCCCAGGCACGGGTCGCGGTGGCGATGCCGGAGAGGTGGCAGAGCAGGTTGAGCGCGCTGCGCTCGGCGGTCAGCAGGTCGCGGGTGCGGCTGCGGACGGAGAGCAGCACCTGGCCGGCCTCGACGCGGTCGCCGTCCTCGACGTGCCGCTCGACCTCGAACTCCTCCTCGCAGACCAGCGAGACGACCGCCTCGGCGATCCGCAGGCCCGCGACCACACCGGCCTCGCGGGCGGTGAAGTCGGCGGTGGCGACGGCGTCGGCGGGCACCGTGGCGACCGAGGTGACGTCCTCGCCGCCGGCCAGGTCCTCGGCCAGCGCCAGGGTGGCGATGTCCTCGACCTCGATCGGGTCGAGGCCGGCCTCCTCCAGCAGCTCGGCGAGCCGCGGGTCCAGGCCGGTCTCGTAGCCCTCGCCGTCCCCGCACGCGCAGCCGTCGCCGCAACCGCCGGCCATCGGGAGTTCCT
Source organism: Kitasatospora sp. NPDC005751 (assembly GCF_040630835.1). Taxonomy (NCBI): domain Bacteria; kingdom Bacillati; phylum Actinomycetota; class Actinomycetes; order Kitasatosporales; family Streptomycetaceae; genus Kitasatospora; species Kitasatospora sp. NPDC005751. Next base: position 72,104 of record NZ_JBEXYC010000012.1, on the reverse strand, counting down.
CGTGGGAGTGGGTCATGGTTCTACTGCTCCTCAGGGGTGCTGACAAGGTCGCCGGAGGCGGTGAGGGTGGTGATCAGGTGGCGCTGCCAGTGGGCGTCGTCCCGCTCGGGGAAGTCCTCGCGCCAGTGGCAGCCGCGGGTCTCGGCGCGCCGGGCGGCGGCCGTCACCAGGGCGGTGCCGACCAGCAGCAGGTTGGCGGCCTCCCAGGTCTCCACCCGGGGGTCGGCCGGCTTCTCCTCGGCGACGTGCGCCAGGGCCTGCTCGGCGATCAGGGCGAGTCCGGCGGCCGTGCCGGCCATCGACGAGGCCGAGCGCAGGACGCCCGTGCCGCGCGACATCAGCCGCTGGATCTCGGCCCGCGCCTCGGGGGCGGGCAGCGGCACCGGGCGGGCGGCCCGCGCGGCGGCGACGTCCACCGAGCGCTCGGGCAGTTCGTCCGCGCGGTGCCGGGCGGTCAGGTCGGCGGCGATCCGCTCGGCGAAGACCAGGCCCTCCAGCAGGGAGTTGGAGGCCAGCCGGTTGGCGCCGTGCACCCCGGTGCAGGCCACCTCGCCGCAGGCGTACAACCCGGGGACGGTGGTGCGGCCGGTCGGGTCGGTGCGGATGCCGCCGGAGGCGTAGTGCGCGGCCGGGGCGATCGGGATCGGCTCGGTGACCGGGTCGATGCCGTGCGCGCGGCAGGTGGCGAGGATGGTCGGGAACCGCTCCTCCCACATCCCGGCGCCGAAGTGCCGCCCGTCCAGGTACATGTGGTCGGTGTCCAGGAGCTGCATCCGCTGGGTGATGGCCTTGGCGACGATGTCGCGCGGAGCCAGTTCGGCCAGCTCGTGCTGCCCGAGCATGAAGCGGGTGCCGTCCCGGTCGACCAGGTGCGCGCCCTCGCCGCGGACCGCCTCGGAGACCAGCGGCTGCTGGCCCTCGGCGTCCGGGCCGAGCCAGAGCACGGTCGGGTGGAACTGCACGAACTCCAGGTCGGTGACCTCGGCGCCGGCCCGCAGCGCGAGCGCCACGCCGTCGCCGGTGGAGACCGCCGGGTTGGTGGTGGCGGAGTAGACCTGGCCCATGCCGCCGGTGGCGAGGACCACCGCGCGGGCCCGGATGGCGCCGACGCCGTCGCGCTGGCCCTCGCCCATCACGTGCAGGGTGAGGCCGGCGGCGTGGCCGTCGGCGTCGGTGAGCAGGTCGAGGACGAGGGCGTGCTCGATCAGCTCCAGGCCCGGGTCGGACCGGACGGCGGTGACCAGGGCGCGCGATATCTCGGCGCCGGTGGCGTCCCCGCCTGCGTGCGCGATCCGGCGGCGGTGGTGGCCGCCCTCGCGGGTGAGCTGGATCTCGCCGTCGTCGCCGCGGTCGAAGGCGGCGCCGGTGGCGATCAGGTGGCGGACGGCCTCCGGGCCCTCGGTGACGAGGGTGCGGACGGCCTCCTCGTCGCAGAGCCCGACACCGGCCACCAGGGTGTCGGCCAGGTGCTGCTCGGGGGTGTCGCCCTCGCCCAGGGCGGCGGCGATGCCGCCCTGGGCCCAGCGGGTCGACCCGTCGTCGAGCATCGCCTTGGTGACCACCATGGCCCGCAGGCCGGCCTTGCGGACGTTGAGGGCGACGGTGAGTCCGGCCACGCCGGAGCCGACCACGACGATGTCGGTGGTGGCCGTCCAGCCGGGGGCGGGGGCGGTGAGGCGGTGCGTGACGGGCATGGCGTTCAGTGGCTCCTTCAGCGCGCGGCGGTCGGGGCCGCGCCGTTGCCGTCACGGTACGCCGCGTCGCCGCGGAGCAGCCCGGTGCCCTCCCCGGCCTCGGCGGGGTCGCCGCCCATGCCGGTGATCCGGTTGTCGGCGTCCACGAAGACCACCTTCGGCAGGTAGCCCTTGGCCTCGGCGGTGTCCATCTGCCCGTAGGCGATGAGTATGACGAGGTCGCCGGGGTGGACCAGGCGGGCGGCGGCGCCGTTGATGCCGATCACGCCGGAGCCGCGCGGGCCGGCGATGGTGTAGGTCTCCAGCCGGGCGCCGTTGTTGATGTCGACGATGTGGACCAGCTCGCCGGGGAGCAGGTCGGCGGCGTCGAGCAGGTCCTCGTCCACCGTGACGGAGCCGACGTAGTGCAGGTCGGCCTGGGTCACGGTGGCCCGGTGGATCTTGGACTTGAGCATGGTGCGGAGCATGGGGTCACGCCTCCAGTGAGTGCATGCCTGAGGGAATGTGCTGCCGGACGGTCCTGCGGGTGGTGCGACCGCGGGTGGTGCGACCGCGGGGGCCCGCGGGTGGTGCGTCGCCGCGTCAGCGGCAGATGATGCGGACGTTGTCGATCAGGCGGGTGGAGCCCACCTTCGCGGCGACGGCCAGCACCGCCTCGCCCCGGAAGTCGTCCGCCGCTTCGGTGAAGTCGTGCGGGTCGATCAGGGCGAGGTAGTCCAGGGTGACACCTTCGGCGGCGTCGAGGGCGGCCGCGGCGGCCTCGCGCACGGCCTGCGGACCCTGCGCGGCCACGTCGCGGCCGGCGAACAGGGCCCGGGACAGCACGAGCGCGTGCTCGCGGTCCTCGGCGGACAGGAAGCGGTTGCGGGAGGAGAGCGCCAGCCCGTCCTCCTCGCGGACGGTCGGCACGCCGACGATCTCGACGTCGAAGTCCAGGTCGGCGACCATCCGCTGGACGAGCGCCAGCTGCTGGGCGTCCTTCTCGCCGAAGAAGGCGAAGTCCGGGTCGGTGATGTGCAGCAGCTTGGCCACCACGGTCAGCACCCCGTCGAAGTGCCCGGGCCGGGTGGTGCCCTCGAAGCGCTCGCCCATCGGGCCGGCCGCCAGGCGCACCTGCGGCTCGCCGTTCGGGTAGACCTCCTCGACGGACGGCGCGAAGACGACGTCGGCACCGTTCTCCTCGGCCAGCCGGACGTCCGCCTCCAGGTCGCGCGGGTAGCGTTCGAGGTCCTCGCCGGCGCCGAACTGCAGCGGATTGACGAAGACGGTCACGGCGACCCGGCCCTCCCGGCCGACCTGCTTGCGGGCGGCCCGGATCAGCGCGCCGTGGCCCTCGTGCAGCGCGCCCATCGTCATCACGACCGCGTTGTCCACCGGCTGCTCGTCCGGCCAGAAGGCCGCCTCGAAGTCGGTGACGCTCCGGGTGACGACGGCCCGGTGGACCTTGGGTGCCCGCTGGGCCTTGCCGGCCTGCTTGCCGCGTGCTGCCATCAGTTCTCCTCGTTCAGTACGTCCAGCAGCGCCGCCGCCGACGCTTCGTCGATCGTCCCGTGGGCGAGCGCCCGCTGGGCGGTGGCGCGGGCCATCGCCCGGTAGGCGGCCGGGATGTCCGGGGACACCGTACTGAGCTGCGCCAGGTGGCGCCGAACGGTGCCCGCGTCGCCCCGCGCGACCGGGCCGGTGAGGGCCGCGTCGCCGGAGCGCAGGCTGTTGTCCAGGGCGGCGCCCAGCAGCGGGCCGAGCAGTCGGCCGGGCTCGGCGACCCCGGCCGTGCGCAGCAGCTCCAGCGCCTGGGAGACCAGGGTGACCAGGTGGTTCGCGCCGTGCGCGAGGGCCGTGTGGTAGAGCGGGCGGACGCCCTCCGGCACCCACTCGGGCTCGCCGCCCATCTCGACCACCAGGGCCTCGGCCACGGGGCGCAGCTCCTCGGGGGCGGTCACCCCGAACGGGCAGCCGGCCAGCCGGGCGAGGTCGACCGTGGTGCCGGTGAAGGTCATCGCGGGGTGCAGTGCCAGCGGCAGCGCCCCGGCCCGGGTGGCGGGCTCCAGGACGGCGACGCCGTGCGCGCCCGAGGTGTGCACCACCAGCTGGCCGGGGCGGACCGAGCCGGTCGCGACGAGGCCGGCCACCAGGTCGGCCAGCGCGTCGTCGGGGACGGTGAGCAGCACCAGGTCGGCGGCGGCGAGCACCTGCGGCGGGGTGACGATCCGCACGCCCGGCAGCAGCTGTTCGGCGCGGCGGCGGGAGGCGGCGGACACCCCGGAGGCGGCGACCACCCGGTGCCCGGCGAGCTGCAGGGCGGCGCCCAGCGCGGGGCCGACCCGGCCGGTGCCGACCACCCCGACGGCGAGCCGGGCCGGCCGGTTGCCGGGGTCGGCCGGGTCGCCGAAACCGTCGTCGAGCGGGCCGGGGCCGACGCTGTCGGAGGCGCTCACGCGGCCACCTCCGGGTCGTTCCCGGGCCGGGGGGCACCCCGGCGCTCGGCGGGGGCAATCGCCATGGCGCACCTCTCGACGGTGAGCCCGGTTCGCTCGCTCACAGCTCGGCCCTGGTCCTCACTCTTACCGTTCCGGTCCTCTGCGGGTACCGGACGCACCGGCCCATTCTACGGCCGGGGCGGACGGCGGATTAATCCGCGGCGCCGGCCCGGATCAGGCCCGCCTCGTAGGCGAGGACGACGGCCTGGACCCGGTCGCGCAGGCCGAGCTTGGCCAGGATCCGGCCGACGTGGGTCTTCACGGTGGCCTCGGACAGGACCAGCCGGGCGGCGATCTCACCGTTCGAGAGGCCCTGGGCGACCAGCAGGAACACCTCGCGCTCGCGCTCGGTGAGCGGGCCCAGGGTGTCCGGTCCCGGCGTGCTCGCCGCGGTGGGCAGCACCTCGGCGAAGCGGTCGATCATGCGGCGGGTGGTGGTCGGCGCGACCACCGCGTCGCCGCCGTGCACCGCGCGGATCGCGGCCACCAGCTCGGTCGGCGGCACGTCCTTCAGCAGGAACCCGCTGGCCCCGGCCTTGAGCGCGGCGAAGGCGTACTCGTCCAGGTCGAAGGTGGTGAGGATGAGCACGTGCGGCGCGTTCGGCAGTGGGCTGCCGTCCTCGGCGAGGCAGATCCGGCGGGTGGTCTGCACCCCGTCCAGGCGGGGCATCCGGACGTCCATCAGGATCACGTCCACCTGCGTGTGCCGCAGCCGCTCCAGGGCCTGCGCGCCGTCGCCGGCCTCGGCGACGATCTCGATGTCGCCCTGGGACTGCAGGATCATCCGGAAGCCGGTGCGCAGCAGCTCCTGGTCGTCGACGAGCATCACGCGGATGGTCAAGGTGGCTCCTAGTTCGTGGGCGGCAACGGGGTCAGTGTGCTGCCTTGAGGGGCAGGACGGCGCGGATCCGGAAGCCGCCGCCGGGGCGCGGCCCGACGTCGAGGCTGCCACTGACCATGCCGACCCGCTCGCGCATGCCGATCAGGCCGTGCCCCTGGCCGTCCGTCCCGCCGGCGGCGAGCTGCTCGTCCGTCGAGCCGCGGCCGTCGTCCTCGATCAGGACGGCCAGCTCGCGCTCGCCGAAGTCGACCGCGACCCGGGCGTGCACATCGGGGCCGCCGTGCTTGCGGACGTTGGTCAGTGCTTCCTGGACGATCCGGTAGACGGTCAGCTCGACGCCGCGCGGCAGTTCGCGCGGGTCGCCGGAGGTGGCGAAGTCCACCTGGAGGCCGGCCGTGCGGACCTGGTCCAGCAGCTCGGGCAGCTCCTCGACGCCGGGCTGCGGCACGTACTCCTCGGCGGTGTCCGCGGTGCGCAGCACACCCAGCAGCCGGCGCATCTCGACGAGCGCCTGGCGCCCGGTGGAGGCGATCGTGCCCAGCGCCTCCCTGGCCTGCTGGGGCGAGTTGTCCAGCACGTAGGCGGCGCCGTCGGCCTGGACGATCATGACGGAGACGTTGTGCGCGACCACGTCGTGCAGCTCGCGGGCGATCCGGGCGCGCTCGGCGGCGACCGCCACCTTGGCCTGGGCGTCGCGCTCGCGCTCCAGCCGGGCGGCGCGGTCCTCCAGCTCGACCAGGTAGGCGCGGCGCACCCGGGTGAGCCGGCCCCAGGCCCAGCAGAGGATGAACGGGCTGCTCATCGCCGCGGTGAGCAGCAGGAACTCGCCCAGGCTGTACGAGCGCTGCTGGGCGTCGCCGTTCGGGTCGATCACGGTCTTGCTGAGGTGGAGCTGCCAGTACGTCAGCGGTCCGGCCGCCAGCCCGGCGGCCAGGGCCAGCCGGGAGATCCAGGCGGAGCCGAAGGCGGCGCCGGTGTAGGCGAAGACCAGGTACCCGATGCTGGAGCCGGCGGGCAGGATGCCCAGCGTGATCTGACCGATCCCCAGCGCGGTGGCGGCGGCCACGGTGGCGTCGGGGTAGCGGCGCCGGAAGACCATCAGCAGCGGGATGAGCAGGGCGATGACGAACTGGGCGGGGGCCCGCCAGGCGCTGTTGTCGCCGCCGTCCGGCAGGAGCCCCAGGAACAGCACGATCGCCGCCCAGGCGGAGTCGACCACCATGGGGTGACGGCGGAGCCAGGCGTTGAGTCGTTGCACGTCTCAAGCGTAGGCAGTCGCGGAGCGTGGTCAGGTCCGCCGGGAGGGCGATCCGTCCTACTCCCTAGGTCGGAGAAGCCCGGACTCCGGTTGGGAGGGGAACCCCGGCGCCGGTAGCGTCCCGCCGCATGACTTGGATGCGGTGGCGGCCCGCCATGGAAGAGGCCCTCTACGCCCCCGTCGGCGGCTTCTACCGCAGGCCGGAGGGGCCGGCCGGGCACTTCCGCACCTCGGTGCACGCCTCCCCGCTGTTCGCCCGCGCGGTGGCCCGGCTGCTGCTGGACGTGGACGCGGCCCTCGGCCGTCCGGAGGAGCTGGCCTTCGTGGACGTCGGGGCGGGCCGCGGCGAGCTGCTGACGGGGGTGCTGGCCGAGCTGCCGGACGGCGTGCTGGCCCGGCTGCGGCCGTACGGGGTGGAGATCGCGGCGGACCGCCCGGCGGGACTGCCGTCCACAGCCCTGTGGACGGACGAGGTGCCGCGCGGCGTCAGCGGGCTGCTGTTCGCCAACGAGTGGCTGGACAACGTGCCGCTGGACCTCGGCGAGGTGGACGAGGACGGGGTGCTGCGCTACGTCGAGGTGGACACCGCGACCGGCGAGGAGCGGCTCGGGTCCGCGGTGGACGCGGCCGACGCCGCCTGGGCCGCGCGCTGGTGGCCGGCCGCCGAGCCGGGTGACGTCGTGGAGTTCGGCGCCCCGCGCGACGCCGTCTGGGCCTCGGCCGTCGCCGGGCTGGAGCGCGGTCTCGCGGTCGCGGCGGACTACGGGCACACCGCCGCGAGCCGCCCGCCCCTCGCCACCCTGACCGGGTTCCGGGCGGGCCGGGAGGTGCGCCCGGTGCCGGACGGCTCCTGCGACCTCACCGCGCACGTGGCGCTGGACGCGGCGGCCGCGCCCGCCGTCCACAGCCTGTGGACAACGCAGCGCGAGGCGCTGCGGGCGCTCGGCGTGAGCGGTGCCCGACCGCCGCTGGCGCTGGCGTCCACCGACCCGGCGGCCTACCTGCGGGCGCTCGGCGGTGCCGGGGAGGCCGCCGAGCTGACCGACCCGGCGGGCCTGGGCGCGTTCGGCTGGCTCGCCCAGGCCGTCCGCATGCCGGTACCGGAGACCCTCGCCGGCCTCGGGGGATGGCAGACTCTCGGGTCATGAGGGAGACCACGGTCGGCATCGGGGCGGGAGCCGAGAACTTCACCGGCGCGGCGGGCAGCACCGACATGGTGCTCAACATCGGCCCGCAGCACCCGGCGACGCACGGTGTGCTGCGGCTGAAGCTGGTACTGGACGGCGAGCGGATCGTCACCGCGGAGCCGGTGATCGGCTACATGCACCGCGGCGCGGAGAAGCTCTTCGAGGCCCGTGACTACCGGCAGATCATCATGCTGGCCAACCGGCACGACTGGCTCTCCGCGTTCGCCAACGAGCTGGGCGTGGTGCTCGGCGTCGAGCGGATGCTCGGCATGGAGGTGCCCGAGCGCGCGGTCTGGATCCGCACCCTGCTCGCGGAGCTGAACCGCGTCCTCAACCACCTGATGTTCCTCGGCTCCTACCCGCTGGAGCTGGGCGGGATCACCCCGATCTTCCATGCCTTCACCGGCCGTGAGGACCTCCAGCACGTGCTGGAGGAGGCCTCCGGCGGCCGGATGCACTACATGTTCAACCGGGTCGGCGGCCTCAAGGAGGACCTGCCGGCCGGCTGGCTCGGCCGGGTCCGGGCGGCGATCGCCACCGTCCGCTCGCAGCTGCCGGTCTTCGAGGACCTCGTCCTCGGCAACGAGATCTTCCGGGCCCGCACCGCCGGCGTCGGCGTGCTCAGCCGGGCGCACGCCGAGGCGTACGGGGTCAGCGGCCCGATCGCGCGTGCCAGCGGGCTCGACTTCGACCTGCGCCGCGACGAGCCCTACCTGGCGTACGGCTCGGACGAGCTGCGCGCGGTGCTGACCGTGGTCACCCGTGAGGAGGGTGACTGCCTGGCCCGGTTCGAGTGCCTGCTGGAGCAGACCGTCAACGCGCTGGACCTCGCGGACGCCTGCCTGGACAAGCTCGCCACGCTGGCGCCCGGCCCGGTCAACCTGCGGCTGCCCAAGGTGCTCAAGGCCCCCGAGGGCAGCACCTACGCCTGGACGGAGAACCCGCTCGGCGTCAACGGCTACTACCTGGTCTCGCGCGGCGACAAGACGCCGTGGCGGCTGAAGCTGCGCTCGGCGTCCTTCAACAACATCCAGGCGCTCACCGAACTGCTGCCCGGCACCCTGGTCGCCGACATGGTGGCCATCCTGGGCTCGATGTTCTTCGTCGTCGGCGACATCGACAAGTAGGCGGCATCGACACGTGGCGGTGGGGCGCCGGGCGCCGGCGGCGGCGAGGGCGTACCACCGGCGGGCTACTTCTTGCGGCCCGGCTTCCGGCCCGGGTCGGCCGGGTGCGGCGCCACCTTGCGGTCGCCCTTGGTGGCGATCCGCTGCTCGCAGAGGCCGGCCAGCACCTCGTACCCGGCCTTGCCCATCAGCTCGGTGAGCTCGGGGCGGTAGCTGATGTACACCGGGTCCGGGCCGGTGTGCGCGTCCGGGCTGCCGGTGCACCACCAGTGCAGGTCGTGGCCGCCCGGGCCCCAGCCGCGGCGGTCGTACTCGCCGATGGTGACCTGGAGGTAGCGGGTGTCGTCCGGGCGGTCGATCCAGTCGTAGGTGCGCCGCACCGGGAGCTGCCAGCAGACGTCCGGCTTGGTCTCCAGCGGCTCCTTGCCCTCCTTGAGGGCGAGGGTGTGCAGCGCGCAGCCGGCGCCGCCGGCGAAGCCGGGGCTGTTGAGGAAGAGGCAGGCGCCGTTGACCCGGCGGGTCTGCCGGTCGCCGTCCTCGTCGAACATGGTGATGCCGCCGTCGAGCCGGATCCGGCCCTTGGCGTCGGTGCCGTGCGCGTGGTTCTCCCAGATCTCGGGCGTCAGCCGGGCCGCGTGGCCGGCCACGCGCCGCTCGTCGTCCTCGTCCGAGTAGTGCGCGCCGAGCGTGCAGCAGCCGTCCGACTCGCCGCGGCCCTCGCGGATGCCCTGGCAGCCCCGGCCGAAGATGCACGTCCAGCGGGAGGTCAGCCAGGTGAGGTCGCAGCGGAAGACCTGCTCCTCGTCGGCCGGGTCGGCGAATTCGACCCAGGCCCGGGGGAAGTCGAGCGGGACCTCGGGGCGCGGGGCGTCGAGCGGGGCCTCGACGCGCAGGGTCGGCATCGCGAGGTCGACCGGGGTCGCGCCGGCCTTGGTCTTCTTCTTGGAGGTCTCTGCTGCTGCCACCCGGCAAGGGTAGAGCCTTCACGGCGGTGCGAACCGCCTGCGGGCGGGGCATTTGCGGTGGTTTCGCCGAGCGGCGGCGGTCGGAGCCGCCGTCGGGCGAGGTGAAGGCGGGGTGAAGAGGTCTCCGGCGCGCTGCGGCCCGGCGCGGCCGCCCCTCTAGGATGGCGGCCGGTCCGCTACGGGGAGGTACGGGGATGGCGAGCGGCAGTGGCAACGGCGATGCCGGAGGCGGCACCTTCGCCCTCAAACCGTGGGAACTGCACGGTGAGGGGCGCGAGTTCGAAAAGATCTCGGAGGACTTCGGGAAGGCCGCCAGCACCTTGGAGCAGTCGCTCGCGGCGCTCGGCAGCCCGTGGGGGCAGGACCGGCCGGGCAGCGGATTCGCCGCCGCCTACAAGGACGCGCGCGGCGGTCTGCTCGGCGGTCTGCGCGGGCTGGCCGGGCAGCTGGGGCAGGTCGGCTCGGGGCTGCACACCATGGCCGAGCGGACCGTCGACGCGGAGACCGCGGCGGCCGCCGGCTTCGGCGGCGCGGCGGGGCAGGGCGGGCCGGTGACGCCCGCGGCAACCCCGGGGGCCCGTACGACCGTCCCCAAGGACAGGTCGGCCTGACGGCCGGGGCCGTCCGCCGGACGCGGACCGCGGGTGACGCGGTCCGTGCGCGGCGGTCGGCACCCCGTGTTCCGTCGCCGCCGTGCTCCGCCACGCCGTGGCCCGCACGTCGTGGCCCGCACACCGAAGTCCGCACGCCGCGGTCCGTACGTCGAAGTCCGTACGTCGAAGGGGGAAGCGCATGTCCCGCAAGCTGCCCGAGGAGCTGGCACCGCTGCTGGCCAGGACCGGCCACCAGTGGCCGCAGGCCGACGAGGACGGGCTGCGCAGGGCGGCCGGCCTCTGGCGCGACTTCGGCGTCGAGGCCGAGCGCCTCGGCAAGCGCGGCGGGGACTCCGCCAAGCGCGTCACCGGGGAGAACTCCGGCCGCGCGGTGGACGCCTTCGGCGAGTACTGGCGGGCGTTCAGCGGCCGCGGCACCGGCCACCTGGACGACGCGCACAGCGCCACGATCCTGGTGGCCGGCGCCTTCGACAAGGCCGCCCGGGCCGTCGACAGCTGCAAGGCCGACCTCGTCGCCACCCTCACCGAGCTGGCCGCCGAGCTGAAGAAGGCCGAGGAGCAGGCGGCCCGGGCCAAGGCGGCCGCGGCCGAGGTCGCCACCGCCACCCGCGGCGACGGAGCGGCGCCCGGCGGGGTCTTCGGCGGGCTGCGGCAGGGCCTCGGCGCGGTGGCGGCCGGGGTGCGCGACGCTGCCACCGAACACGTCGCCGAAGCGGTGGCGGCGGCCGCCGTCGAGTCCGCCGGGCTGAAGATCGGCGGCCTGCTGGACGAGCTCGGCCGGGCGATGAAGGACGGGCTGGACGGCACGCTCAAGGAGCCCGCCGTGGTCGCGCTGCTGCGCCTCGCGCCGGGCGGCGTCCCCGGGGTGCGTCCGGCGTCGTTCACCGGCGGGGCCTTCGACCCGGTCGCCGCCGGGCTGCCCGCCGTGCTCGGCGAGCCGGGCGTGCTGGGCGCGGACGGCGCGGGCCTGGCGGTGGTGCTCGGTCAGGACGGCCGGCCCGTGGTCGGCGTGCCGGGGCTGGCGGTCAAGCTCGACGAGGCCGGCCGACCGGTGCTCGACGAGCACGGAGACCCGGTCATCGTCCGGGCCGACGGCACGACGGTGACGGACCCGAGCGGGCTGCTCGTCGTCCCGGGCCCGGACGGCAAGCCGGTGGTGGGGGTCGAGGACCTCGCCGTGAAGGTGGACGAGCAGGGGCGGCCGGTGCTGGGCCGGGACGGCCTGCCGGTGCTGACCGACAAGGACGGCAAGGAGGTCCGCGGCATACCGCTGAACGACCCCGCGGCGGGTCGCGGGAACGGCCACGGACTGGACGGCAAACCGGGCGGGCCGCTCGCCGACGGGCCGGGCGCGGTGCTGCCGGGCGCACCCGGGGCGCCCGGAGTCCCCGGGGCCGGCACACCCGGGGCCGGGCCGGACGGCGTGGTCGTGATGGACGGCGCCGGCCGCCCCGGCCCGGGCGGTCCGGGGGAGCACCCGGACCGGGCCCCGGACGGGGGCGGTACGGGGCCGCTGCGGACCGGTTCGGCCGGCGGCGACCGGCCGCCGGACGGCCCGGGCCGTCCGGCCGCCCCGGCACAGTTCGCCAGTGGTGGCGGCGGCGACGGTGGTGGCGGTGGCGGTGGCGGCGCGGTCGGCTACGGCGGCCGGGCCGACGACGACTACCACCTACCGCCCGCCCACCCGGGGGGTGGCGGCGGCGCGCCCGTGACCGTACGGACCGACTCGGTGCTCGCGCCGCCCGCACCGCAGGCCCCCGCCGCGCCCTCGCACCTCGGCGCGCCGGACGTGCCGTCCGGCGGCGGACCCGCCCAGGGCGGCCCGCACGGCACCTCCTACGGCGCCCAGTTCACCGTTCCGGTGGCCGCCGGGCCGACCGGCCCCGGTCCGCTGGCCGGCCCGTCCGGCGGTTCCTACCCGGGCCCGGTGGCGGCCGGGCACGGTCCGGCGCCGTTCGGCAGCGGGGTCGGCGCCGGACCGCCCGCCGGGGGCGCCCCCGGCGCCGTCCCGGCCGGGACCGTGGGCGCGGTCGGCCCGGTCGTCGTCCCCGGCCCGGGCACCCCGGCGGCCGGGGCCCCGGGCGCGTCCGGGACGCCCGGCGCCTCCGCCTCCGGACAGCAGGCGCCCGCCGAGGGCCGGCCGGGCGCCGGGGTGGGCGCGGGCGCCCCGCGGGGGGCCACCGGCACCCCGCACCCGGTCACCGCGCCCGGCCCGGTGACCGTCCTGCCGCCGTCGGCCCCGCCGGTCGCCGGCCCCGGCCGCCCCGAGGAACACCCGGAGGACCACCGCCGGCGCCCCGGCGGCTCCCCGGCCGAGGGCGGGGACAGCCTGGCCTGGGCCGCCGTCCCGGTCGCCACCGCGCACGCCCTGGCGCTCCAGCTGGCCCGGCGCGCCCTGCGCGGCGACGGCGCCGAGGAGGAGTTCCAGGCGCGCCTGCGGACCATCGCCGACAGCCGCCCCTACGGACTGCCCGGCGGCCTGGCCCCGGTCGACCCGGAGCACCAGCGCGAGGTCGAGCGCCGGGCGCCCCGGGACGCGGCCGGTCTGCCCGTCCGCCACCCCGACCCGGCGGCCGGCGGCTGGACGGAGGTGGTCAACGCCGACGGCCCGCACGCCCCGGGCCGGGCGAACAACAGCCTGGAGATCGCGCTGTCCGCCGTCGACACCTTCACCGGCCGCCCGACCTGCGCCGCGCCCCGGATCCCCACCGAGGGCGACGCGGGGGAGCGCGGCGGCCGGGACCGTGCCGAACGCGAACTCGGCGCGCCCTTCCGCGACCTCGGCGACGGCGGCCCGGCCTTCGGCCGCCTCACCGGCGAACTGCGGCGGGCCGGCCACGGCGCCCAGGCCGTGCTGCTCACCCTGGACGGCTTCGGCCGTCCGCACGCCTGGAACGCCGTCAACCACCGGGACACCGTGACCTACCTCGACCACCAGGTCGGCCGCCGGGGGGCCGAGCCGCTGCACGACGCCGCCCACGGCCTCTGGGCGATCGCCCTCGACCCGGACGGGTGCCCGCTCGACCTCGCCGCGCGCCGTCCGGAGCCGGCGACGAGCGGCGCCCGGTGACCGCCGTCCTGAGCGCCCGCCACCGGGCGCCGCGTCGGGCCGCTGACCGGCGGTGCCCGGTGACCCTCCGTCCGCCCCTCTCCGCCCGCGCGCCCCTCCCGGGCCGCGCCCATGCAAGGAGCAGCACCCTGTGACCACCCGCGCGCAGGCGGTCGAGGCCGCCCACCGCTGGATCAACGGCGAGCTGCCGAGGGCCTCCGCCGACGGCTCGACCGGGAGCCGGCGGGTGCACTCGCACGAGTTCGACCTCGGCTGGGTGGTCTGGGCGGAGCCCTCGCCGGTGGGGGTCGACCCGCTGACGGGGGAGCGGCGCGCACCCGAGGAGGTGGGGGCGGCCTGTGCGGTGGTGGACCGGATCACCGGGCGGTTCACCGTCTGGCCGTCCGTACCGGTGGACGAGGTGACCGCGCTCTACCGGGACTTCGTGGGCGCCGGCGCCCACGACCCGGCCCTGCCACCGGCCACCGGCCGGGGCACCCGGGCCGAGCTGACCTACCGTGACGACCTCGGCGAGGTCCGCTCGCTGGCGCTGCGCTCGGCGCCCGGGCTGCCGCACCCGGCGCTGCGCGGCTGGTGGTGGCTGCGCGAGCGGGGCGTCCGCCCGGAGGACGTGCTGGCCGTCCGCACCGACCTGCGGCTGAGCGCGCTGCCCGGCGGCTACTGGGCGTACGCGCTGGCCGCCGAGCTGCCGGGCGCCCGGGTGGAGGCCGAGCTGTCCTACGGACCGCGCTTCGACCACCGGGCGGCAGCCGTCCGCGCGCTCCCGGCCGAGCCCGGCGGACCGGTCCGCAACCGGGTGCCCTTCCCGCGCGGCGGCCCGGCCCCGGCCGCCGGAGCGGACGACGGGCTCGCGGCGCTGCTGGTGGAACGCTTCGGCGCCGGCGGCGTCCGGCGCTTCGACCCGGCCGACGTCGCCCGGGCCGACCTGCCGGAGGAAACCGCCCGGGTACTGCTGACGGTCGGCGTGCCCGTCGCGGTCGAGGGCTTCTTCGCGCTGCACCACCCGCGGCCGGACGCCATCGCCGACGGCACCCGGCCCGGTACGGTGCTGCCGTCGCTCGCCGCCCACCTGGCGCAGACCGGCCGCGGCACCCGGGTGGCCGAGCGGGAGCGCCTCGCACTGGCCCCACAACTGCTGCTCGGGACGGACGGCTGGGCGCTGATCGCCCTGGACACCGCCTGCGGCGCCGTCCGGGCCGTCGACCCCGACTACGCCACCGCCCGGCACTGCAACGCCGGGCCGGCGGCCTTCGTCCGCAGCCTGGCCCTGTTCGCCGGGTGGCTGCCCGGTCTGCCCGGGCTGGACCCGCGGGCCGCCGGCACCGCCGTCGCCGAGCTGCAGCGCGCGCTGGCGGCGATCGACCCGACGGTCTTCGACGACCCGGAGAACTGGTGGGCCGTCATCGTCGAGCAGCTGTGGGACGGTCTGCTGTGACGCCGGGGCGGCGCGTCCGGGTGACCCGCGGTGCGCCGCCGCCGGGCCGGAGCGGGCGGCGGGCGCACGCTGGAGGCGACCGCCGGCACGGTCAGGTTGTCGGAGCCGGTTCGCTGATCCCCCGCCGACGCGTCGACGAAGTCCCGGACGCCCGGCACCCCGCCGGACAGCCGCGTCCGCCCGGCGTCCGAACCAGAGCTGGAGCCCGAGCCGTGACCGCCTCGCCCCGCACCGCCCACGCGGCCGTCCTCGCCGCCCTCGCGGTGCTGGCCGGCGGCTGCGCCCCCGCCCCCGAGCTCCGCGCCCACCCGGTCGCGGCCGAGCGGAGCTGCGACGCCCCGACGGTGATCGGCCACCGGGGCGCCCCGCTCGACGCCCCCGAGAACACCATGGGCTCCTTCGAGACGGCCCTCGACCAGGGCGCCGACTGGCTGGAGACCGACGTCCAGACCACCCGGGACGGCGTGCCGGTCCTGATGCACGACCCCACCGTGGACCGCACCACCGACGGCCACGGCGCCGTCGCGGACCTGACCGCCGCTCAGGTCGCCGGGCTGCGGGTGACCGTCGGCCCCGGCCCGGCCGAGGCCGTGCCGACGCTGGAGCACCTGCTGAAGCGGCTCGCCGGCAGCCCCGTGACGCTGCTGATGGAGATCAAGTGGCAGCGGGCCGAGGACGTCGTCCGGATCGCCCGGGTCGCCGCCGGCAGCGGCGCCCGGGTCTACCTGTACTCGTTCTCCGCCGAGCACCTGCGCCAGGCCCACGCCGCCGCCCCCGTCCTGCCGGTCGTCCTCATCCAGGGCGTCTCGCTCGCCGACGACCCCGGTGACCTGCCGCTGCACGGCATCGCCCTGGAGGGGGCGCTGGCCACCGCCGACCGGATCGCCGCCGAGCGCGCGGCCGGCCGCGAGGTCTACGTCTGGACGCTGGACGACGAGGCGTCCTGGCAGCTGATGACCGACCGGGACGCCGACGGCCTGATCACCAACGCCCCCGGCCGGGCCCGCCGCTGGGCCGACGCCGGCTGCCGCGCCCTCCACCCGGTCGCGCCGCGGGGCACCCACCGGCCCTGAGCCGGCGCCGCTGGTCCGGACCAAGTCACCGGGCCCGGACCGCCGGACCAGCACGAATACCGACGCGCCAGGTCTGTCCGGAGGCGGGATCGCGTAGCGTGAAGGGCTATGCGACTCGGTGTTCTCGACGTAGGTTCCAACACGGTCCACTTCCTCGTGGTGGACGCGCACCCCGGTGCCGCCCCCGTCCCCGCCTACTCCCACAAGGCGGAGCTGCGGCTCGCCGAACTCCTCGACGACCGGGGCGCGATAAGTGAGCCCGGGGTGGCGAAGCTGGTCGGCATGGTCGCCTCCTCGCTGCGGGTCGCCGAGGACAAGGGCGTGCTCGACATCCTGCCGTTCGCCACCTCCGCCGTCCGGGAGGCCGCCAACGGCGAGGAGGTGCTGCGCCGGGTCGCCGAGGAGACCGGGGTCGAACTGCGGGTGCTCTCCGGGCAGGACGAGGCGCGGCTCACCTTCCTCGCCGTCCGCCGCTGGTTCGGCTGGTCCTCCGGCCGGCTGCTCAACCTGGACATCGGCGGTGGCTCGCTGGAGATCGCCTGCGGGCTGGACGAGCAGCCCGACGTGGCCTGTTCGCTGCCGCTGGGCGCCGGCCGGCTCACCGGCCGCTGGCTGCCCGGGGACGTCGCCGACCCGGAGGGCCTGCGCGAACTCAGACGCCACATCCGGGCCGAGATGGCCACCGTCGTCGGCGAGATCGCCCGGCTGGGCTCCCCCGACCACGCGGTCGCCACCTCCAAGACCTTCAAGCAGCTCGCCCGGATGACCGGCGCGGCCCCCGCCGACGCCGGCCCGTACGCCGACCGCCGGCTGACCCGCAGCAACCTCTCCGCCTGGCTGCCCCGGCTCTCCGCGATGACCGTCGCCGAGCGGGCGCAGATCCCCGGTGTCTCCGAGGGCCGCGCCAAGCAACTGCTGGCCGGCGCCCTGGTCGCCGACGCCGCGATGGACCTCTTCGGCCTGGACGAGCTCGACATCTGCCCGTGGGCGCTGCGCGAGGGCATCATCCTGCGCCGCCTGGACACCATGGACGGCGCGGTCGACCGCCGCCGGCCCGCGCTCGCCACCTGAGGGGCGGTCCGGCCGGCCCGCGCCGGGAGGGCCGCTCCCCGTTCCGGGCGCGGTCCGCTTACGCTGTCTCCCGTGGCGCAACCAGCGGACGAGGACGGGACGCGGGAGGGCCGCGCTCCCGGGGACGGGCAGCCGCGGCCGGACACCCCGCGCCGCACGGACCCGCCGCCCGCGGCCGCCGGCGGCGAGCCGGCCGGGACCGGCGGTGCCGGACGGGCCCGCAAGCTGGGCAAGGCCGTGAAGGGCGCGAAGAGCGCGCGGAGTGCCGAGAGCGCGAAGAGCGCCGGGCCGGCCGGGGCTTCCGGGGATTCTGGTACTTCTGGGGCGGCGGCCGCGGCGAAGTCCGCCCGGGCGGCCCGGAAGGCCACCGGCGGAGCGGTGAAGAAGGCGGCGAAGAAGGCCGCCAAGAAGGCGACGAAGAAGGCCCCCGGGCAGCCACCCGCGGCGGGGACCGCGACCGGCGGGACCGGCGGGACCGGCGCGGCGCCCCGCGGGACCCGGACCGCCCGGGCGGCCGGCGCCGCCAAGGCCGCCGTCCAGTCGGTGAAGTCCGTCAAGGCCGCCCGGCAGGCCGCGGCCCACCCGGCCCCGCTGCTGCGCACCACCGACCGCCTGGTCCTGCCCCCGCACCCCGGCCTGCACATCCCCGACACCAAGGTCGCCCTCTCCACCGCCTCGGTCTACCCGGCCAACACCGCCATCGCCTTCGAGCTGGCCGAGCGGCTCGGCTACGACGGCGTCGAGGTGATGGTCTGGAACGACCCGGTCAGCCAGGACGTCGAGGCGCTGCGCCGGCTCTCCGACGCCCACCGGATGCCGATCCTGGCCGTGCACGCGCCCTGCCTGCTGATCACCCAGCGGGTCTGGACCAGTGACCCGTGGACCAAGCTCGTCCGGGCCCGCGCGGCGGCCGAGAAGCTCGGCGCGAGCGCCGTCGTCGTCCACCCGCCGTTCCGCTGGCAGCGCCAGTACGCCCGGGACTTCGTCGAGGGCATCAACCGGATGGCGGGCGAGACCGACGTCCGCTTCGCCGTCGAGAACATGTACCCCTGGCGCTACCGCGACCGCGAGATGCTGGCCTACGCACCCGGCTGGGACGTCACGGAGGAGGAGTACCGGCACTTCACCATCGACCTCTCGCACGCCGCGACCTCCCGGATCGACGCGCTCGCCATGGTCGACCGGATGGGCGACCGGCTCGCGCACATCCACCTGGCCGACGGCAGCGGCTCCGGCAAGGACGAGCACCTGATCCCCGGCCGGGGCAAGCAGCCCTGCGCCGAACTGCTGGAGCACCTCGCCCGGACCGGCTTCGACGGCCACGTGGTGCTGGAGGTCAACACCCGGCGCTCCGCGTCCCCCGCCGAACGCGAGGCCGATCTCGCCGAGGCGCTCGCCTTCACCCGTCTGCACCTGGCCACCCCCGCCCGGGTACGCTGACCACGAACTGCCGTACCGAGGGGGACATATGACGGACAGCACGGACTACCGCCGGCTCGCCGGCTCGTTCGGCGTGGTGGCCGCCGAGTACGACCGGGCCCGTCCCTCGTACCCCGACGAGCTCTTCGACGCGCTGGAGCGCCTGGCCGGCCGCACCCTGAAGGGCGCCCGGGTGCTGGACGTCGGCGCCGGTACCGGTATCGCCACCCGGCTGCTGGCCGGCCGCGGCGCGGACGTGATCGCCGTCGAGCCCACCCCCGGCATGGGCGCCCAGTTCCTCACCTCCTCGCCGGGCCTGCCGCTGGTCCGGGGCGACGGCGACGACCTGCCCTTCCACGACGGCTCGGCCGACTTCGTCACCTACGCCCAGGCCTTCCACTGGACGCACCCCGAGCGGTCCGTCCCCGAGGCGATCCGGGTGCTGCGCCCCGGCGGCGCGCTCGCGACCTGGTGGAACGTGAAGGACAGCGGCGTCGCCTGGGTGGCGGCGATGGGCGAGCGGCTCGCCAAGGCGCTCACCGGGACGTACCACGGCTACGGCGCGGTCAACGAGATCGTCTCGCACCTCGCCCCCCACGACCTGCGGATCGGCACCGCCACGCTGCGCTGGGAGCGCCGGGTCACCGTCGACCACGTGATCACCGACCTGGTCTCGCGCTCCTACCTGGCCTCCCTCGCCCCCGAGGAGCGGGCGCCGCTGCTGGCCGTCGAGCGCGAGGCGCTGCTGGCGGAGTTCCCGGACGGCTGGGTGGTCGAGCCGTACGTCCTGGACCTCACCGTGGCCCGGACCCCGGACGCCACGGCCTGACCGCATCGCGGACGCGGTGTCCGCCCGCCGGACGTCGGGCGTAGTCTCGAAAGACACAGCGGCCGCGCACCCTCCTCACCGGCGGGGCCGCCAGCAGCCTCCGAAGGAGTGGAGCACAGTGCCCGAGCTGAAGTCCCGTACGGTCACCCACGGTCGCAACATGGCAGGCGCCCGGGCGCTTCTCCGGGCCGCCGGCGTAGCCCGCGAGGACTTCGGCAAG
Organism: Kitasatospora sp. NPDC005751; assembly: GCF_040630835.1. Lineage (NCBI taxonomy): Bacteria > Bacillati > Actinomycetota > Actinomycetes > Kitasatosporales > Streptomycetaceae > Kitasatospora > Kitasatospora sp. NPDC005751. The sequence continues at coordinate 52,824 of NZ_JBEXYC010000012.1, read as the reverse complement.
CCGATCATCGCGGTCGCCAACTCCTTCACCGAGTTCGTCCCCGGGCACACCCACCTCCAGCCGGTCGGCCGGATCGTCTCCGAGGCGATCAAGCAGGCGGGCGGCATCCCGCGCGAGTTCAACACCATCGCGGTGGACGACGGCATCGCGATGGGCCACGGCGGCATGCTCTACTCGCTGCCCTCGCGCGACCTGATCGCCGACTCGGTGGAGTACATGGTCAACGCGCACTGCGCGGACGCCCTGATCTGCATCTCCAACTGCGACAAGATCACCCCGGGCATGCTGATGGCCGCCCTGCGCCTCAACATCCCGACCGTCTTCGTCTCCGGCGGCCCGATGGAGGCCGGCAAGGCCACCCTGGTCGACGGCACCGTGCGCAGGCTGGACCTGGTCGACGCGATCTCCCAGGCGGTCAACGAGAACGTCTCCGACGAGGACATCGCGATCATCGAGGAGAACGCCTGCCCGACCTGCGGGTCCTGCTCGGGCATGTTCACCGCCAACTCGATGAACTGCCTGACCGAGGCGATCGGCCTCTCGCTGCCCGGCAACGGCTCGGTGCTCGCCACCCACACCACCCGCCGCGCGCTGTACGAGAAGGCCGGGCGGACCGTCGTCGAGATCACCAACCGGCACTACCAGCAGGACGACTACAGCGTCCTGCCCCGCTCGATCGCCACCCGGTCCGCGTTCGAGAACGCCATGGCGCTGGACATCGCGATGGGCGGCTCGACCAACACCATCCTGCACCTGCTCGCCGCCGCCCAGGAGGCCGAGCTGGACTTCGACCTGCGGGCCATCGACGCGGTCTCCCGCCGGGTGCCCTGCCTCTCCAAGGTCGCGCCCAACGGCTCGTACTACATGGAGGACGTCCACCGGGCCGGCGGCATCCCCGCCATCCTCGGCGAGCTCTACCGCGGCGGCATGCTCCACGAGGACGTGACCACCGTCCACTCCGACTCGCTCGCCGAGTGGCTGAAGACCTGGGACGTCCGCGGCGGCTCGCCGTCCGCCGAGGCCGTCGAGCTCTGGCACGCCGCCCCCGGCTGCGTCCGCTCCGCCGAGGCCTTCTCCCAGTCCGAGCGCTGGGAGTCGCTGGACACCGACGCCGCCAACGGCTGCATCCGCAGCGTCGAGCACGCCTACTCGGTCGAGGGCGGCCTGGCCGTGCTGTACGGCAACCTCGCCGAGGACGGCTGCATCGTGAAGACCGCCGGTGTCGACGAGTCGATCTGGACCTTCAGCGGCTCCGCGGTCGTCGTCGAGTCCCAGGAGGACGCCGTCGACGCGATCCTCACCAAGCGGATCAAGGAGGGCGACGTCGTCGTCATCCGCTACGAGGGCCCCAAGGGCGGCCCCGGCATGCAGGAGATGCTCTACCCGACCTCGTTCCTCAAGGGCCGGGGGCTCGGCAAGGCCTGCGCCCTGGTCACCGACGGCCGCTTCTCGGGCGGCACCTCGGGCCTGTCGATCGGCCACGCCTCCCCGGAGGCCGCCTCCGGCGGCACCATCGCGCTGGTCGAGGACGGCGACATCGTCGCCATCGACATCCCCGGCCGGACGATCTCGCTGGAGGTCCCCGCCGAGGTGCTGCACGAGCGCCGGCTGAAGCTGGAGGCCGCGGGCGGCTACCGTCCGAAGAACCGCGAGCGCCAGGTCAGCCAGGCGCTGCGGGCCTACGCCGCGATGGCGACCTCCGCCGACAAGGGCGCCGTCCGCGACGTCTCCAAGCTCGGCTGACACCCCCGCGCCACGAGGAGCCGTTCCGCCCCGGGCGGGACGGCTCCTCCCGCGTCGGCCGCCGGATGCTGTCTCGCGGGCGGGGCGCCGGGTGATAATCGGCCGTGTGAACGAGGACCCCACCCCCACCCCCAGGCCCGCCGGCGCCCCCGAGCCGGAACCGATCCGCTGGTTCGGCACCAGCTGGGTCGGCCGTGGCACCGACTACCGGCTGCGCCGGGTCGTGGTGCCGCTCGGCGCCCTGCTCGCGGCGGTGGCCGGGGCGTTCGTCCTGCGCTTCGCCGTCGAGGGCGTCCAGCTGTCCGACAACGGCGGGTTCGTCAACGGCCTGCTGGTCGCCGCCGTGGCGATCTGCTCCTGCCTGGCCGGGCTGCGCAACTGGAAGCTGCTCAGCGAGGGCAGGGACCAGCTGACCGGCTGGATGGCCGAGGACAAGTCGCTCGGCGTGGTCTGGGTCATCGGCGGGGTCGGCGCGCTGTTCGCCTACTTCCTGCGCGGCCTGGTCGAGGCCCCCGGCGAGGCCGTCAAGCGCGCCCGGTACGAGCGCGCCACCGCCCAGTACGGGCGGCGGCAGGCGGGCCGCGGCGGCCGGCCCGGCGCGAAGAAGGCGGCGCCGGGCCGGGGCGGGCGCAAGCGCTGAGCGGTCAGCTGCGGGTGATCGTGCCGCACTCGCCCCGCGCGGTCAGCTCCTTGGAGCGGTCGTACGGGTCGGTGGCCGGTCCGGTCCGCTCCGGGTCCGGCTGGGCGAACTGGGGGAACCGCGGGTGGAGGAAGCCGTCGTAGACCTCGCAGGCGGTGTTGCCGACCTCGGACCGGCGCTTGCCGAAGTTGATCTTCTTCGGGCTGTTCTGGTACTTGCCCGGGTCGTAGAACCGGAAGTCCTCCGTCTTGCGCACGATGGTGCGGGCGGTCCGGGTGTCCCCGGGGACGTCGGCCACCGGGAGCAGCAGGCCGACCGGCTTGACCGCGCCGTCCCCGGGCGCGGGCGCCGCGGGCGGCGCCGACCGCGGGGACTGCGCCGGGGCTCCCGGCGTCGGCCGCTGGGCCGTGGCGCGCTGGGCCGCCTCCGGGCCGGGACGCAGCGCGTAGACGTAGGTGAAGTCGGTGTGCACCACCACCCCCTTCTCGCCGTCGCCCTCGACGCTGAGCCGGCCCTGCAGCCTGACCCCGTCGGCCACCTGGACCGCCTCGCGCGGATCGAAGCGGTCGAACGCCGAGGTGGGGTCGTCCTCCTTGCTGGGGCGGGCCAGCGCGATCTCCAGCTTGTCCCGGCTCTCCCGCTCCAGCATCGCCAGCGCGGCGTCCGGCCGGCCGCCCGCGATCACCTTCGGATCCAGGTTGGCCGCCGCCAGGTAGTCCTTCACCAGCTTGACCTGGGCGGCCACCTGCTCGGCGCCGAACACCCCGATGGCGCCGGGGGCCTGCGGCAGGTCGAAGGCGTCCATCGTGGTCGGCCAGTCCTTGGCGGGGGAGCCGGCCCACGGGCGGTCGACGGTGGGCTGCTCCTCGTCGACCGGTGAGGGCGCGCCGGTCGGCCGCGCGGTCTCCGGGGCGACCGGCGCGGCGGACGTGCCGGACCGGTCCGGGGCGGCGCCGAAGGTCGTTGAGAACCAGGAGCGCACGCCGTCGACGTTGAGCGCGCCCAGCAGTACGACCACCGTCAGCAGCACGTACAGCGGCGCCTGCCACCGCGGCCGCGGGCGGGCGTTGCCCCAGGGGTCGACCGGCTTCGGGGCGCGCCCGAAGCGCCCGGCCTTCCTCGGGCCGTCGTTCACCGAGCGCCGGCCGCCCGGGTCGACCGGCGGGGTGTGCTGCCACCGGGCGGAGAGCATCCGGGTGCGGCCCGCGGGCTCCTTGACGGCGGCCCCGCGGACGAACTCCTCGTCCAGGACGAGGTCGGCGAACGGGTCCTTCCCGCCCGCTCCGGACGGGTCCGCCCCGTCCGGGGCCCGGCCCTCGGACGGGCGCGGTTCTGGATCTTCGGCTATCGGCATCGCGCCAGTATGCCGACGGGGTGTGACAGGGAATCGATCGGGGGCACACCGTGTGGTGAACTCGGGTGCGGCGTGCGGGAATCACCCCGTTTTGTCCGGCTCGCGGGCCGGTGCTCAGCCCTTGCCGCGGGCCTGCTTCACCGAGCCGACCACGCCCGCGACGGCCAGCAGGAGACCGGCCGGCAGCAGCGAGAGGAAGAACGCGCCGAACAGGCCCGCGTCCCCGAGGATCGTCTGCGCCAGCATGTTCAGCACCAGCAGCCCGCCCGCGGCCGGCAGCGCCGACTTCCACGGATGCGCGTCCGCCCACCGGCGCAGCCGCCGGTCGGTGGTGTCCTTGCGCAGCTGGCCGCCCACCGTGCCGACCAGGAAGAAGAAGAACAGGGCCCAGCCGGCCGGTCCGGCCAGCATGCTCAGCGACCAGTCGCCGGTGATCGCGTCGATCCCCAGGGCGGTCGCCCCCACCACCGCACCGACTCCCGCGGCCGTCCGCCACGGCCCCAGCGTCGCGGCGGCGACGGCGGCTTGCCGGTTCTCACGTCGGGACATCTCTCCGTGTGCCATGCCTCCACGGTGCGCCCGCGCACGGCCCGAAGCCATAGGGGAGAACCCCGAGTTTCTCCCTAGGGCGGACGCCCCCGGGCCCGGTCCCGGGGCGGACGCCGCCGTGCCCTTCCGCAGGGTGGACGGTCCCGCCGCGGGCGCGGGAGCGGTGCGAGGATGGCGGCAGGAACGGATGCAAGGAGCGGGCATGGGCAGCGGCGCGGCGCACGGGCAGAAGATCGCCTTCCTCGGGACGGGCAAGATCGGGGAGGCCCTGCTCTCCGGTCTGCTGCGGGCCGGCAAGGACCCGGCGGACGTCCTGGTGACCGCCCGCCGGCCGGAGCGGGCCGCCGAGCTGGCCGCGAAGTACGGCGTCGGCGTGGTGGCCAACCACGAGGCCGCCAAGCTCGCCGACACCCTGATCCTCGCGGTGAAGCCGCAGGACATGGGCACCCTGCTGGACGAACTGGCGCCGCACGTCGGCGCGGACCGGCTGGTCATCTCGGCCGCGGCCGGCATCCCCACCGCCTGGTTCGAGGAGCGGCTGGCGCCCGGTACCCCGGTGGTCCGGGTGATGCCGAACACGCCCGTCCTGGTGGACGAGGGCATGAGCGTGATCTCCGGCGGCTCGCACGCGACCGAGGCGCACCTGGAGCGGGCCGAGGAGATCTTCCGCTCGGTCGGCAAGGCGCTGCGGCTGCCGGAGTCCCAGCAGGACGCGGCGACCGCGCTCTCCGGTTCGGGCCCGGCGTACTTCTACTTCCTGGTCGAGGCGATGACGGACGCCGGCATCCTGCTCGGCCTGCCCCGGCACGTGGCGCACGACCTGATCGTGCAGTCCGCGATCGGCGCCTCGGTGATGCTGCGGGACTCCGGCGAGCACCCGGTGAAGCTGCGCGAGGCGGTCACCTCGCCGGCCGGCACCACCATCGCGGCCATCCGCGAGCTGGAGAACCACGGGGTGCGGGCCGCGCTGCTGGGCGCCCTGGAGGCGGCCCGGGACCGCTCCCGGGAGCTGGCCTCCGGCGGCCGGTAGGCCGCCCAGTAGGCTCGGCCGCATGGCCTACGACCTGGTGATCTTCGACAACGACGGCGTGCTGGTGGACAGCGAGCCGCTCTCCAACCGGTTGCTCGCCGAGTACCTCACCGAACTCGGCTACCCGACCACGATCGAGGACTCCTACCGGGACTTCATGGGCACCGCGGCCCACCGGATCCACGACGTGATCGCCGAGCGGCACGACGGCGCGAAGCTGCCGGAGGGCTTCGACGAGCTGTTCCACGGCCGGGTGTTCGCCGCCTTCGACGCCGAACTCACCGCCGTGCGGGGCGCGGAGACGCTGCTGAAGGAACTCGGGCAGCGCTCCGTGCCGTTCTGCCTGGCCTCCTCGGCGCACCACGCGTGGATCCGCACCGCCCTCGACGTCACCGGTCTGCGCGGGTACTTCGCCGAGGAGCGGATCTTCAGCGCGCAGGACGTCGGCGTCGGCAAGCCGGCCCCCGACCTCTTCCTGCACGCCGCCCGCGCCCTCGGCGTCGACCCGGCCCGCTGCCTGGTGCTGGAGGACAGCGTCAACGGCGTGCTGGCCGCCCGGGCGGCCGGGATGGACGTCTACGGCTACACGGCGCTCACCGACCCGGCGCGGCTGACGGCGGCGGGCGCCACCGGGCTGATCGGGGACCTCGCCGAGGCCGCCGCGCTGCTCGGCTGAGCGGCCGGGCCCGTACCGGCGTGCGCACCCCCTCCCCAAAAGCCGCGCCACCCCCTACGCTCTCGCCAACATCGTTGTACCGGCCAGTAGCGAGGTGTGCGTGAAGATCGGGACGGCGCCCGGTGCCGCGGCACCGCCACGGCTGCGGGCGGGCCGGGCCGCGCTCACCGCGAGCTTCCTGCTCCAGGGCGTCACCTTCGCGCTGCTGGTCACCTGCATCCCCGAGATCCAGGACCGGTACGGGCTGAGCGACGCGCTGCTGCCGGTCTTCCTGGCCGCCGTGCCGATCCTGGCCGGCGTCGGGTCGATCGTCTCCGAGCAGCTGGTGCGGCGGGCCGGCGCGCGGGCGGTGCTGCGGGTCGTCCAGCCCGCCGTCTGCCTCAGCCTGGCCGGCGCCGGGTTCGGCCGCACGCTCTGGCAACTCGCGCTCGCGCTCGGCGCGTTCGGCCTGCTGGTCGGCGCGCTGGACGCCAGTATGAACATGCTCGGGGTCGGCCTGCAGCGCCGCTACGGGCGCTCGATCATGCTCGGCTTCCACGCCGCGTTCAGCCTCGGCGGCATCCTCGGCACGGTGGTCACCGGCCTCGGTTCGCACTACCACCTCGGCCTGCCCGTGCTGTTCGGGACGGCCGCCGTGGTGATCGCCCCGCTCGCGGTGCTGGCCGGGACGCGGTTCGCCGGGCCCGCCGAGCTCGGTGACGCCGTCCGGGAGGCCGCCGAGGCCGCGGCCCGGAGCGTCCCGTGGCGGCCGCTGCTGCCGCTCTGCCTGGCGATGGCCTTCGCGTACATCGCCGACGCCTCGGTCTCCAACTACAGCGTCAAGTACCTCACCGACGGCCTGGGCAGCGCCGAGGACGTGGCGAAGCTGTCCTACCTCGGCTACATGGTGGCGATGCTGCTCGGCCGTGCGCTGGGCGACCGCGCGGTGCAGCGCTGGGGCGCCGTCCCGGTGGTCCGCGGCGGCGCCGCGCTGGCCGCGCTGGGCTTCGCGATCGCCGCCGCCGCGCCCGGTGCGGCCGCCGGCATCGCCGGGTTCACCGTGCTCGGCTTCGGGATCTGCGCGATCATCCCGCAGGTCTTCGCGGCCGGCGGGCGGCTCCTCCCGGACGACTCGGACGCCGCCGTGGCCCGGCTCAACCTCTTCAACTACGTGGGCTTCCTGATCGGTTCGCCGCTGGTGGGCGCGATCGCCGACGCCAGTTCGTACCGCTGGGCGCTGCTCGCCCCGATGCTCCTGGTGCTCGCCGTCCTCCCGCTGGCCGACCGCTTCGCCCCCGCCCCGGCGCTCGTCCCGGCGCGGGCCTGACGGCGGCGCCGCGCCGCGTGGCGCTCAGCCTTCGCGGATCTCGTCCAGCGACTCCCGCATCAGGGCCTTGGCGCGGGTGAACCAGTCCGCGAGCACGGCGATCTCGTCCGGGGTGTAGTCGGCGAACAGGCGGCCGAACCGCTCGTACATCGGGCCGTAGACCTGGAGGATGCGGGCCTGCGCGGAGTCCTCCATCACCACCCGTACCCGGCGGCGGTCGGCCGGGTCGGCCTCGCGGCGGGCGTACCCGGACTTCTCCAGCCGGTTGAGCACGCCCGTCACCGCGCCGGTGGTGAGCTGCGCCCGCTCGGCGAGGTCGCCGGCGGCGAGCGGCTCCCCGGCCATGGCCGCCTCGATGACGAAGCCGAGGCAGGTGAGGTCGGTGACGTTCAGCCCGAGCCGGGCGGCGACGTCCTGCTGTCCGAACTGGGCGAGCGCGATCATCCGGTCCATCGCGTACTGCGCCTGCTCGGTCGTCGCCCGCGGGCGCGGCTTGCCCTCCACGGAGCATCTCCTTAGTATCTAAGTTACTTAGCTCGCGAGATAAAACGTCGGTCGCGGCCCGCTCCCCGGGCGCGCCGACCGTCCGCGAAGCCCATCACAGCGGAACCCCATCACACCAAAGAGGGAGACATGGGCGCACACGACGAGCACGACATGGGTCACACCGTCGCCGGCTGGACGGGTGTCGCGATCGCGATCGCCGGCAGCGCGGTCGCCGGGGTGGCCTTCGCGGCGGGCTCGGCCGCCGCGTTCTGGACCGGCCTCGCCGTCGCCGCGGCCGGGGCGCCCGCCGCCTGGCTGCTGCACCTCGCGGGCTGGGGCAAGGCCACCGGGCCCCGCCCGGCCGGCCGCCGGCACTGGCGCACCCGGGACACCGCCGCCGGGGCCGGCCACGCCGACTGCCTCGGCTGCCGGCTGGCGGGCCGCACCGGCGTCGCCGCCGCGCCCGCACCGGCACCCGCACCGGCACCCGCGCCGGGCCCGGCCGCCCGGCTCTCCCGGAGGTAGGCCCGCGCCCGGGCGGGCCGTTCACCGATCCCCGGGGGTGTGACCTGGCGGCGGTCGCGGCGCGCGCACGCACTACCGTGGACGCCATGCCCGAAGCCGAGCGTGACACCCCCTGCGGCCTGCACCTCTTCTGGGACGAGGCCGTCACCGCCTACGACTTCGGTCCCGGCCACCCGATGGACCCGGACCGGCTGGCGCTCACCATGCGCCTGGTGGAGTCCCTCGGGCTGAGCGCGGGGCCCGGCGTCACCGTCCGGTCCGCACCGCCCGCCGGCGACTCCACCCTGCGGCTGGTGCACACCCGGCAGTACGTCGCGGCGGTCAAGCACGCGGCCGCCCACCCCGAGGAGGTGGACCTGCGGCACGGGCTCGGCACCGACGACAACTGGGCCTTCCCCGCCGTCCACTCCGCCTCCGCGCTGATCGCCGGGCAGTCGGTCGCCGCCGCCGAGGCGGTCTGGCGCGGCGAGACCCCGCACGCCGTCAACTTCGCGGGCGGACTGCACCACGCGATGCCCGCCCGGGCGTCCGGCTTCTGCATCTACAACGACCCCGCGCTCGCCATCGCCCGGCTGCTCGAACTCGGCGCCGAGCGGGTCGCCTACGTCGACGTGGACGTCCACCACGGGGACGGCGTCCAGCAGGCGTTCTGGGACGACCCCCGGGTGCTCACCGTCTCGCTGCACGAGCACCCCGCCACGCTCTTCCCGCAGACCGGCTGGGCCACCGAGACCGGCGGCCCGGCCGCGCCCGGCTCGGCGGCCAACCTGCCGCTGCCGGCCGGTACCGGTGACTCCGGCTGGCTGCGCGCCTTCCACGCCCTGGTGCCCGAACTGCTGGCCGCCTTCCGCCCGCAGGTGCTGGTCACCCAGCACGGCGCGGACACCCACCTGGAGGACCCGCTCGCCCACCTCGCCGTCACCGTGGACGCCCAGCGGATGATCGCCGAGGAACTGCACGCCCTGGCCCACGAGCACGCCGACGGCCGCTGGATCGCGCTGGGCGGCGGCGGGTACGCCGTCGTGGACGTCGTCCCGCGGACCTGGACCCATCTGGTCGCCACCGCCGCCGGCCGGCCCGTCGACCCGGCCACCGAGACCCCGGAGGCCTGGCGCGCCGAGGTCTACCGGCGCACCCGCCGGCCGGCCCCGCTGCGGATGACCGACGGCGCCCGGCCGGTCTGGCGGGACTTCGACGCGGGATACGATCCGGCCGACCGCCTCGACCAGGCGATCCTGGCCAGCCGCCGCGCCGTGCTGCCGCACCACGGCCTGCTGCCCTGAATCCCGGCCCCCGGTTGTGGAGGCGCCGGGCGGTGCGCACGACCCCTGCGACAGACCGCCGAGTGACTACGTAATGCAACAGGACTATCTCTCACCGTACGAGGACTGGGCTTCTCCCTCTTCCCACTGGTACCACCCATAACTACTCTGGGGATACACGTGTGCCGGTGGAGTCACCGGAGGGGAAGCCGGTGCCTTGCACACGGGTAAGGGTCGGGTGATGGTCATGAGTTCCGGCGAACGCCCCCTGCAGGAAGTCGTCTTCCTGACCGTGGCCGAAGTGGCCGCGGTCATGCGGGTGTCCAAGATGACGGTGTACCGATTGGTGCACAGCGGAGAGCTGCCGGCCATCCGGGTCGGTCGGTCCTTCCGGGTGCCCCAGCAGGCGGTGCACGAGTACCTCAAGGAGTCCTACGTGCGGCTCGAAAGCGCGTAGGACTCGGCTGACGTGGGCGGGGGTCACAGCCGGTGGCCCCCGCGCTCGTTTGCCGCGGATTTCCCGCGAGTTTCCCGGTCCGGGGAGCACGATTACGGCCCTGGCCGCGTGGACGGTAGGCTAGGCCCTCCGTCAGTCGTATGGACTCCGTCTCTCACGGACGGGAGTCTCAGTGAGCGAGGGTTGTTCCGTGGGCTCTGTCATCAAGAAGCGTCGTAAGCGTATGGCCAAGAAGAAGCACCGCAAGCTTCTGAAGCGCACCCGCGTGCAGCGTCGCAACAAGAAGTAAGCGCCCGCCGCGCCCTGCGCGCCCGGTGCTTCCACCGCCCGTCCAGGCCCTCGTGGCCCGGGCGGGCGGTGTCGTCTCACGGCCCGCCACGGCGGCGCGGTACGGTGCACGCAGGCCCGCCGAGGCCGAGGAATGGGGTGCAGCACTGTGGGCATGGTCGTGCTCGTCACCGGCGTGGCGCGCCACCTCGGAGCCCGGTTCGTCGCGGAGCTCCGCCGCCGGCCCGACGTCGACCTGGTGGTCGGCGTGGACGTGCAGCCGCCCCGGCACCCCGTCGAGGAACCGGACGGCCCCGCCGCCCCGTACCGCTTCCACCAGCTGGACCTGCGCCGCCCGGCGGTCGCCCGGGTGATCGCCGAGCACCGGGTCGACACCGTCGTCCACCTCGCCGTCAGTGCCACCGGACTGGGCTCCACGAACCGCTCCTCGGTCAAGGAGTCCAACGTCATCGGCACCATGCAGCTGCTCGGTGCCTGCCAGAAGGCCCCCGGAGTGCGCCGGCTGGTGGTGAAGTCGACCACCGGCGTGTACGGCTCGGCGCCGCGCGACCCGGCCGTGTTCACCGAGCGGACCCAGCCCAAGAATCTGCCGGGCGGCGGCTTCGCCAAGGACGCGGTGGAGGTCGAGGGCTACGTCCGCGGCTTCGCCCGCCGCCGCCCCGACGTCGCGGTGACCGTCCTGCGGTTCGCCAACATCGTCGGCCCCGGCGCGGACACCCCGCTCGTCGAGTACTTCGCGCTGCCGGTCCTGCCCACCGTCCTCGGCTACGACCCCCGGCTGCAGTTCGCCCACGAGGACGACGTCGTCGAGGTGCTCTGCCGGGCGGCGCTGCCGCCGGAGCCGGGCACCGTCAACACCGGCACCTTCAACGTGGCGGGGGAGGGCGTCCTGCTGCTCTCCCAGTGCGCCCGCCGGCTCGGCCGGCCGACCCTGCCGCTGCTGCGGCCCGCGATCAGCTGGATGGCGGCGCTGGCCCGGCAGACCAGGATGGTCGACTTCTCGCCGGAGCAGCTGCGGCTGCTCACCCACGGCCGGGTGGTGGACACCGCCCGGCTGCGCGAGACCTTCGGCTACCGGCCGCGGTTCACCACCGCCGAGGCCTTCGCCGACTTCGCCGCCGCCCAGTCGGCCGGCCTGCTGCCGCCCGCGCGGCTCGCCGCCGTCACCGACGGGCTGGCCGCGCTGCTCGGGCCGGAGTACGCGCGGGCCGCCCGTTCCCATGCCAGCCGACCCAGGAGCTGAACCCGCGATGAGTGCCGCTGCCGAGAACGCGCCGGGCCAGGCCAAGGTCATCCCGATCGAGTCCGCGCCGAGCTGGAGCGAGCCCGACCGCCCCGCCGGCCTGGCCGACCAGCTCGCCGACGCCGTCGGCGGGGCGCTGGCCGGCCGGCTCGGCCCGGCCGCCACCCGGCTGTTCGGCAAGGGCTGGGAGGGCCGGGCCGCCGAGCGCCTCGCCTTCCTGCGCCGCCGGGTCACCGGTGACTACGAGGTGGACGAGTTCGGCTTCGACCGCGAGCTCACCGAGGAGGTGCTGCTCTCGCTGCTGCGCCCGCTCGCCGAGAAGTACTTCCGGGTCGAGGTGCGCGGGGTCGAGAACATCCCGGCCGAGGGCGGCGCGCTGATCGTCGCCAACCACTCCGGGACGATCCCGTTGGACGCCCTGATGACCCAGGTCGCCATCCACGACCACCACCCGAGCCGGCGGTACCTGCGGATGCTCGCCGCCGACCTGGTGTTCGTGCTGCCCGGCATCAACGAGCTGGCCCGCAAGGCCGGTCACACGCTGGCCTGCAACGAGGACGCCCAGGCGCTGCTGGAGCGCGGCGAGCTGGTCGGGGTCTGGCCGGAGGGCTTCAAGGGCATCGGCAAGCCGTTCTCCGAGCGGTACAAGCTGCAGCGCTTCGGGCGCGGCGGCTTCGTCTCCTCGGCGCTGCGGGCCCGGGTGCCGATCGTCCCCTGCGCGATCGTCGGGGCGGAGGAGACCTATCCGATGATCGGCAACTTCCGGACGCTGGCCCGGCTGCTGGGGCTGCCGTACGTGCCGGTGACGCCGACCTTCCCGTGGCTCGGGCCGCTCGGCGCGGTGCCGCTGCCGACCAAGTGGACGATCCAGTTCGGCGAGCCGATCGCCACCGACGGCCACCCGGTGGAGGCGGCGGACGATCCGATGCTGACCTTCGACCTCGCCGACGAGGTGCGCGAGACCATCCAGCACACCCTCTACAAGCTGCTGGTGCAGCGGCGTTCGGTGTTCTTCTGAGGTTGTCCGCCGGTGCCCGTGAGGCACGGACGCGGGAGGGGCCCGGCGGATACCGCCGGACCCCTCCCGCGTCGACGGGCCGGTGGTGCGGGGCGGCTCACGCCGTACCGCACCACCGGCCCGTCGACCGTCCGGCGGTTCGGCCGGATCGGCCCGTCCGGCCGGTCGAGCTGATGCAGCCGATGCAGCCCGTTCAGCCGCCGAGGATCCGCAGACCGGGCAGCAGCCCGGGGATCAGCGGCGGCACGTCGACACCCTGCGGTGCCGTGCCGGGCGCGGCACTGGGCGAGCCGGACGGCTGCGGGGCCGCCTGGTCCGGTGCCGGGTCCGCGCTCGGCGAGGGCTTCTGACCGGTCAGCCCGTTGGTGAGGTTGTCGACCAGCCCGCCGACCGCGCCCGCCGCGTTGCTCGGTGCGCTGCTGGGCGCACCGGCGCCGCCACCGGGCGTGCTCGCCCCGGCGGACGGTGCCCGCTCGGTGCTGCCGGGCTTGCCACCGTTCGCGCTGCCCGCGCCGCCCTGGGCCGTCCCGGCGCCCGGTGCGGCGTTGCCGCCGACGGCCGGGGCGTCGCCCTGCGAGCCGCCGTCGGCCGGATGGCCCGCGCCGCCGCCCGCCCCGCTGCCGGCCGGTCCACCGCTCTTGGCGGGGGGCTGGGCCAGTCGCAGGGGCGCGACGTCCTCGCTTATGTCGTCGAACAGCTGGTCCACCAGGTGGGCCTGCGAGGTCAGCTGGACGGGCAGCTTGCTCTGCAGCTCCGTCCAGTGGCCGTCCTCGTCCTGGGCGAAACCGGCCAGGGCCCGCATCGGGTCCAGCGAGCCGTTGCTGCGGTAGACCGAGCGCAGCAGGTCGCGGCCCTTGAGGGCGTCGGCGTGCATGTCGTCGAGCGCCCTGCGGACCTGGTCGACGGTGCCCGGGCTGAGCGAGCCGCCCGGGTCCGTCCGGCCGACCAGGCTCTTCGCCTCGCCGAGCCGGGTGGCCGCGTTGTCCAGCAGCAGCTCGCCGCGCTCGCTGTCGGTGTCCGCGAGGTCGAGCCGGAGCCCTTCCAGACCGCGCTTCATGCCGTACAGCGTGTCCCCGGGGAGGGCGTTGGCGCTCGCGGCGGCCGCGCCGGCGAGGCTGCCGACGGCGAGCCCGGCGACCAGGCCGCCGATCGCGAACCGGCGGCTCCAGCGGCCGCGCGGGGCGGTCCGGACCGCCCGGTGGCCGCGCTGGCGGGGCACCGCGGCACCCGGCCCACCGGCGAAGACCTGCTCGAACGCGGCCATCAGCTGAGCGCGTTGGACCGTTCGGACCTCCTGGTCCAGTGCCGGTCCGGGCAGCGCGCCGAGTGCGCCGACCATGCCGACCAGCTCCGCCATCGCGGCCGAACCGGCGCCGGTGGAAGCGGCGTTGGCCGCCGCGGAACCGGCGGCGCCGCGTTCCTCTGCCTGGTGGGCCTCCAGCGCCTCGGCGAAGGCCTTCGCCCGCCGGTGCTCCAGCACGTTTGCCGTCACGGGCCACACCTCCCTTCGTCGTTGTCGACACCCCGGCCTGCCGGACGGTTGCCTCGGCGGGCCAAAGCCACTCCATCGGGTGAGAGGTCGCAATTCGACTTGACCGTACGCCTGGTGGAGGCTTGCACGCTGGCCAACGAGCGGTGCGGGCGGTCGGTTACGCACGGCTGATCATCGGATCGACCGTTCACCCGGACGTGTCGGACCGCCGCCGTCGGTGACGGCCCGCCGGATATCTCGCCGGTGCCGTCCGCGGCACCGCCCCCGGTCTTCGCGCCGCTCACCGCGCGTCGGGCGGCAGCAGCCGGGCCAGCGTCCGTACCGCGCGGTACTGGAGCGTCTTGATGGCGCCCTCGTTCTTGCCCATGATCCGGGCCGTCTCGGCCACCGAGAGTCCCTGCAGGAAGCGGAGCGTGACGCACTCCTGCTGCTGCGGGTTGAGCCGCCGCACCGCGTCCAGCAGCGCCGCGTTGGAGAGCGACTCCAGCACCGAGTCCTCCGGGCTGCGTTCGCACTCGTTGGAGTCGAGCATCTCCCCGGTGGTGACCTCCAGCCGGAACCGGCTGGACTTGAAGTGGTCGGCCACCAGGTTGCGGGCGATGGTCACCAGCCAGGCGCCGAAGTCGCGGCCCTGCCAGGTGAAGGTGCCGATCCGGCGCAGGGCGCGGAGGAAGGTCTCGCTGGTGAGGTCCTCGGCGGTGGCCCGGCTCCCGACCCGGTAGTAGATGTAGCGGTAGACGGTGTCCGCGTAGTGGTCGTAGAGGCTGCCGAAGGCGTCGCTCTCGCCGGCCTGGGCCCGCTCGACCAGCTCCATGATCGGGTTGTGCTCGGTCTCGTAGCCGGGGGCCGGGGCCGTCCGTGCCCGGCTGCGGCCGCTGCTGCCGGTGGCTCCGGTCCGTCCGCGCGAGCCGGTTCCGGTGGAGCCGGCGGCCGTGGTGCGCAGGGCGAGACCGGCCGGCTGCGGCTGCTGGCCGAACGGGACTCCGGCGGGCACCAGTTGGGGTGAGGTGGCGAGCTGGCTGCGGAGCAGGGTGCGCAACAGTTCCAGGCCGGTGGAGATCTGCCGGGCCGAGGCCGGGCGGCCGCGCAGGCTGGTGCGGGAGCGCAGGGTGGCGGGCGACGGGCGGGAGGGTGCAGGCGCGTCGTTCCGGACGGGTGGGTACACGGGACTCCCAGAGGCAGAACTGTGGACGGATCACCTCCGCCTGCGCGGAGAGCACGCCCGCGCCGCCCGTTCGAGCGGGGCGCGTGGGTGACGTGCATCCAGGAGAGAATAACGCTTTGTGCAATGACAGCTACACCGTGTGGTCGAAGTGGTCGTTTGGGATCCACATGGCGTGCATATTCGGCTGACACTGACCGAACGTGTCATCGTTCATCCGGCTCAACGTGATCGAACATGTGCACCGGGTGACCAATTAGGCGGTCGGACGGCCGGTTTCCCCTTGGTTGGCCCTGGTAACCCCCGACTTTCCCCGTCTGACGAACGATCAGAACCGGTCACCCAGTGACAGCTTCGTTCAGGCTCTTCGGGCTCCCGGCCGGTGGAGGGGAGTTAGCCCGTACGGGGGCCATGTTCGGTGTACGGATTGACGGCCGGTCACCCTCGCAGGGGGGTGGTTCGGCGGTGGCCGCCGGGCGTGGCCCCCACCCCGGTCCGGTCCGCGGCTCAGGCGCGGTGGCGGCGCTGCAGGGCGATGCCGGCGGCCGTCGCCCCGGCGGCCACCCCGAGCGCGGCGGCGGCCGGGAGCCCGACCCGGGCCGCCTTGCGCCCGGTCCGGAAGTCCCGCACCCGCCAGCCCTGGGCCCGGGCGTGGCGGCGCAGCGCGCCGTCCGGGTTCACCACGTACGGGTGGCCGACCAGCGAGAGCATCGGGATGTCGTTGGCCGAGTCGCTGTACGCGGCGCAGCGCTCCAGGTCGAGCCGCTCGCGCCGGGCCAGCGCGCCGACGGCGGCCGCCTTGGCGGGCCCGTGCAGCAGGTCGCCGACCAGCCGGCCGGTGTACAGGCCGCCCCGGGCCTCGGCGACGGTGCCGAGCGCGCCGGTCATGCCCAGCCGGCGGGCGATCACCCGGGCCACCTCCAGCGGTGCGGCGGTGACCAGCCAGACCCGCTGGCCGGCGTCCAGGTGCATCTGGACCAGGGCCCGGGTGCCGGGCCAGATCTTCTCGGCGATGACCTCCTCGAAGACCTCCTCGCAGATGGCTTCGAGGTCGGCGGTGCGCTTGCCCGCGACGAGGCCGAGCGCGGTGTGCTGGGCGTCGGCCATGTGGTCCGGGTCCTCGGTGCCGTGCAGCCGGAACCAGGCCTGCTGCCAGGCGAACCGGGCGATGTCGCGGCGGGTGAGGAAGCCGCGGCGGTAGAGGCCGACGCCGAGGTAGAAGATCGCGGCACCGCGCAGGATGGTGTTGTCGCAGTCGAAGAAGGCGGCGGCGCGCGGGTCGTCCCGCTCGGGGGTGTGGTTGCCGGCGGGTGCCTTGGGGGCCTTCGCGGGCCGCTCGTCGGAGTCGTCCGGGGCGGTCGCCGCGTGCGCGGCGGTCGGCGTGGCGGGGGCGTCCGGGTCGTGCGGGGCGTCCGTGGCGGCCCGCAGGGCGGCCTCCGCGGCCTCGGCCGCGGCCTCGCCGGCCAGGGCGTTCCGCTCGGTGGTGGAACGCCTTGACTGGGTGAGCCTTCGGAGCACGGCCATGCCGTCGAGCATATCGAGCCGGGCCGGGAGGAGCCGTGACGGCGACGTGCCCACCGGGTGAACAGCGACCGGTCCGGCGCCGGGTCCCGGGCGGGCGGTGCCCGGGCCGGCCGGGCGTCGGGGCCGGTGTGAGGCGGGCGCACAATGGCGGGGTGAGCCCACTGCTGCGACGTGACAAGAAACAGAGCCCCGAGCCGGCCGACCGCACCGTGACCCTGGTCGGCAAGCCGGGCTGCCACCTCTGCGACGACGCCCGGGAGGTGATCGTGCGGGTGACCGGCGAGCTGGGCGCGACCTTCGAGGAGAAGGACATCACCCAGGACGAGGAGCTGTACCGCGCGTACTGGGAGCAGATCCCGGTCACCCTGATCGACGGGCGTCAGCACGACTTCTGGCGGGTCGACGAGCGACGCCTGCGCGCCGCGCTCGGCGCCTGACGGCGGCGAACCGCCCCCGCCGACCGGCGGGGGCGGTTCGCCGAATCGTTGTGAAGAATCCCGTACCGGGCCTGGGAACGGCGATGTTCGTCGGCTTACGATCGAACTCGTCCGCGCCCATGGGGGGCTGAGCACACGAGGAGTGCCGCCATGCTTCCCGGTCCGACCCCAGGGACGCCCGTGCCCGCAGCCGGCGGGGGCTTCGCGGTGGTGGACGTGGAGACGACCGGCCGCAGCCCGTGGCGGCACCGGGTGGTCGAGGTCGCCGTCGTCCTGCTGGACGAGCGGCTCCGCCCCGAGGGCGAGTTCTGCACCCTGCTGGATCCGGCCGGTCCGGTCGGCCCCACCCATGTGCACCGGATAGCCCAGGCCGACGTGGAGGGCGCCCCCCGGTTCCGCGAGGTCGCGCCGCGGCTGCTGGAGCTGCTGGCCGGCCGGGTGCTGGTCGGCCACCACGTGACCTGCGACCACGCCTTCCTCGATCGCGAGTTCGCCCGGATCGGGGTGGCCCTGCCGCCGGTCCCGCTGCTCTGCACGATGCGGCTGGCCCGCGCCCACCTGTCGGAGGCGGGCGGCTTCGGTCTGGCGGCCTGCACGGAGGCGGCCGGGCTGGGCCGGTTCCCCGCGCACACCGCGCTGGGCGACGCCCGGGCCACCGCCGGGCTGCTCCGGCACTGCCTGGACGCGCCCTCCTGCCCGCCCGACGACTGGGCGGCGCCCCTGCGCGAGGCGGCCCGGGTGCCGTGGCCGAGGCTGGGCCGGGCCCGCTCGGGCGCCGCCGGGGCGGTCGTCCCGCAGCTCCGCCGGGAGCCGCCGTACGGCCTCCGGCCGCCCGGTGCGCAGCCCCCGGCGGCGGTGCCGACGGGGACCGGTGCTATGGACTCGTCGGCGTGATGCGCATCACTGTGCGGGGACAAATCGGACACCATCTTTGTGCACACGTTCACAAACGCATAGCCTGGCTGCCAAAGCCCAGCTTCACCCACAGGAGCACCGTGGCAATCGGCCGATCACCACAGAGCAGTTCGCAGACGCCCGACCAGGGCGCCGCGCGCCGACCCTCGCGTGCCCGGGGCATCCCGGAGGCGACCGTCGCCCGCCTTCCCCTCTACCTGCGGGCACTCACCGCGCTCTCCGAGCGTTCCGTGCCGACCGTCTCCTCGGAGGAGCTGGCGGCCGCCGCCGGCGTGAACTCCGCGAAGCTGCGCAAGGACTTCTCCTACCTGGGCTCGTACGGGACCCGCGGCGTCGGTTACGACGTCGAGTACCTCGTCTACCAGATCTCCCGCGAGCTGGGCCTGACCCAGGACTGGCCCGTCGTCATCGTCGGCATCGGGAACCTCGGCCACGCGCTCGCCAACTACGGCGGCTTCGCGTCCCGCGGGTTCCGGGTGGCGGCCCTGCTGGACGCCGACCCGGCCGTGGTCGGCAGCAGCGCCGCCGGGCTGCCGGTGCGCCACATGGACGAACTGGAGTCCATCGTGGAGAACCAGCACGTCTCGATCGGTGTCATCACGACCCCGCCCGGTGCCGCCCAGCAGGTCTGCGACCGCCTGGTCGAGGCCGGTGTCACCAGCATCCTGAACTTCGCCCCGACGGTGCTCACCGTTCCGGACGGCGTGGACGTGCGCAAGGTGGACCTCTCCATCGAGCTGCAGATCCTGGCCTTCCACGAGCAGCGCAAGGCGGGCGAGGAGCCGGACCGCACCGAGTCGGTGCTGGACCGCGCCCCCGGCCCGGTCCGCGCGGCCGCGGCCAAGCTGCGCCGCGCCGCGGCCGGCTCCGGCAAGGCCCGTCCGGTCGCCGAGCCGGCCAAGGACGACGAGGCGCCGGCGAAGGCCAAGCCCGGCAAGGCCGGCGGCGAGGGCGAGCTCTCCGCGGTGATGCCGGCGTGAGCGAGCGAACCATCGGGAAGGTGCGCGCGGTGCGGAGCGGTCGTCGGTCGCAGCGGGCCGGGCGCGTGCGGTGCGGGATCCGTGGCACCGGGGGGCGGGCATGAGCCTCCTCGTCGTAGGCCTGAGCCACCGCACCGCCCCGGTCGGCGTGCTGGAGCGCGCCGCCCTGACCGGTGACGTCCCGACCCGGCTGCTGCACGACGCGGCGGCCACCGCGACCGTCGCCGAGGCGGCGCTGCTGAACACCTGCAACCGGATCGAGCTGTACGCGGACGTGGACAAGTTCCACGCCGGCGTCGCCGAGCTCTCGCTGCTGCTGGCCCACCACAGCGGAGTGGACCTGGAGGAGCTGACCTCCCACCTCTACGTCCACTACGAGGACCGCGCCGTCCACCACCTCTTCTCGGTGGCCTGCGGCCTGGACTCGATGGTGGTCGGCGAGGGGCAGATCCTCGGCCAGCTGCGCGACGCGCTGGCCAAGGCCCAGGAGCAGCACACCGCCGGGCGCGGCCTGAACGAGCTGTTCCAGCAGGCCCTGCGGGTCGGCAAGCGGGCGCACAGCGAGACCGGCATCGACAAGGCCGGCCAGTCGCTGGTCACCTTCGGCCTGGAGCAGGTCGCGGCCGGCGCGGGCGAGATCGCGGGCAAGCGCGCCCTGGTGGTCGGGGCGGGCTCGATGAGCTCGCTGGCCGCCGCCACGCTGGTCCGCGCCGGCGTCACCGATCTGCTGGTCGCCAACCGGACCCCCGAGCGCGCCGAGCGCCTGGTCGAGATCCTCGGCGCCGACGTGGCGCGGACGGTCGAGCTGGCCAAGGTGCCCGAGGCGCTGGCCGACGTCGACCTGGTGATCTCCTGCACCGGCGCGGCCGGCGTGGTGATCGGGGCCGAGGACGTCGCCGCGGCGGTCGCCGCACGCGCCGGCGGGACCCCGCTCGCCCTGCTCGACCTCGCCATGCCGCGGGATGTCGACCACGCCGTGCACGAGCTGCCCGGCGCGCTCCTGGTCGACCTGGAGAGCCTCTCGCAGGCCCACGCCGCCACCCCCGGCGCGGGCGACGTCGACGCCGTCTCCGGCATCGTCGCCGACGAGGTCGCCGCCTTCGGCGCCGCCCAGCGGGCCGCCCGGATCGCCCCGACCGTGGTGGCGCTGCGGGCGATGGCCTCCGACGTGGTCGCCGCCGAGCTGGGCCGTCTCGACGCGCGGCTGCCCGCCCTGGACGAGCGGTCCCGCGCCGAGATCACCCAGACCGTCCGCCGTGTCGTCGACAAGCTGCTGCACGCCCCCACCGTGCGGGTGAAGCAGCTCGCCGCCGAGCCGGGCGGCGCGTCCTACGCGGACGCGCTGCGCGAGCTGTTCGACCTCGACCCGGCGGCCGTGCACGCGGTCTCGGGCACCCCGATCGGCACCCAGCCTTCGGGCGGGGGCGCCAGATGAACCGTCAGCCATCCCACGAGTACCACCGGGACGATCACCTCATGAATGGTCAACCGCTCACCGACCAGGCCCCGGCCGCCACCGCAGCAGCGCTGCGGCTCGGCACCCGGCGCAGCGCGCTCGCCATGGCCCAGTCGGGCATGGTCGCCCGCGAGGTGACCAGGGTCACCGGGCGCCCCGTCGAGCTGGTGGAGATCACCACCTACGGCGACACCTCCAAGGAGGCGCTGGCGCAGATCGGCGGCACCGGCGTCTTCGTCTCCGCCCTGCGGGACGCGCTGCTGGAGGGCCGGATCGACTTCGCCGTGCACTCGCTGAAGGACCTGCCCACCGCCGAGCCCGAGGGGCTGGCGCTGGCCGCCGTCCCCGCGCGCGAGGACGCTCGCGACGCCCTGGTGGCGCGCGAGGGCCTGGCCCTGGACGAGCTGGTGGAGAAGCTGGCCGGCGCCGGGCGCACCGCCCGGATAGGCACCGGCTCCCCGCGCCGGATGGCCCAGCTCAACGCCTGGGCCCGCGGCCGGGGCGCCCAGATCGAGACGGTGGCGATCCGCGGCAACGTGGACACCCGGATCGGCTTCGTGGCCTCCGGCGAGCTGGACGCGGTGGTGCTGGCCACCGCCGGCCTGAACCGGCTCGGCCGCGCCGCCGAGGTCACCGAGCACCTCGACCCGGAGCTGATGCTCCCGGCACCCGGCCAGGGCGCGCTCGCCATCGAGTGCGCCCGCGCCGACGGTGAGCTGGCCGCCGCGCTGTCGGCCCTCGACCACGCCCCCACCCGGGCCGCGGTCGCCGCCGAGCGCGCCCTGCTGGCCACCCTGGAGGCCGGCTGCTCCGCACCGGTCGCCGCGCTGGCCACCTGGGGCCACGAGTACGAACTGCGGCTGGAGGGCGTGGTCGGCACCGTCGACGGCGCCACCCTGCTGAAGATGTCCGCCAACGGTCCGATCGTCCTCGACGAGACCGCCGAGCGGCAGGCGGCGGCCCTCGGCCGCGCGCTGGCCGCCCGGCTGCTCGACGCGGGCGCGGCCGCCCTGATGGGGGAGCGAGCCCGATGAGCCCCACCGCCGCCACCGAGACGCCGTTCCCGGCCGACAGCCCCTTCCCGGGCGGGACGCCCGCCGCGGGCCGGTGCACCTTCCTGGGCGCGGGCCCCGGGGACCCGGGCCTGCTGACCCTGCGCGCGGTCGAGGTGCTGTCCTCGGCCGACGTCCTGGTCGCCGACCCGCTCACCGCCGCCGCCGTGCGCAGCCACTGTCCGGCCGGTGTGCAGGTGCACACCCCCGGCGCCGAGGGCCCGGAGTTCGACCTGGCCGAGCTGGTCGCCGAGGCGGTCCGTTCGGGCAAGCACGTCGTGCGCACCGTCGACGGCGACCCCGGCCTGGACGGCTGCGCCGCCGAGGAGATGCTCGGCTGCGCGGGCCACGGCATCCACTTCGAGGTGATCCCGGGCGTCGCCCAGTCGGTCGGCGTGCCGGCCTACGCGGGTGTCCCGCTGCGCGGTGTGGGCGGTACCGACGTCCGCTTCGTGGACGGCGCCGCGCTGCTCGCCGGCAGCCCGGTGGACCTGGGCGCGCCGGAGACGACCCTGGTGGTGCGCACCACCCTGGGCCAGCTGCCGGCCACCGCCAACGCGCTGGTCTCCAACGGCCGCAAGCCGGAGTCGGCGCTCAGCGCGACGCTCTCCGGCACCACCACCCGCCAGCGCACCTTCACCGCCACCCTGGCCACCATCGCGGCGGACCTCAAGGTGGCCCGGGTGCTGCCCTCGCCGGTCTCCGCCCCGGTGGACCCGGCGACCTCGGTGATAGCCGTGGTGGGCGAGCAGGTCGCGCACCGCGCCTCGCACTCCTGGTTCGAGACCAAGCCGCTGTTCGGCTGGAACGTCCTGGTGCCGCGCACCAAGGAGCAGGCCACCGGCCTCTCCGAGCAGCTGCGCTCGTACGGCGCGGTGCCGCAGGAGGTGCCGACCATCGCGGTCGAGCCGCCGCGCACCCCGCAGCAGATGGAGCGGGCGATCAAGGGCCTGGTCACCGGCCGCTACGAGTGGATCGCCTTCACCTCGGTGAACGCGGTGCGTGCCGTCCGCGAGAAGTTCGAGGAGTACGGCCTGGACGCCCGGGCGTTCGCCGGGATCAAGGTGGCGGCGGTCGGCGAGACCACCGCGCAGGCCCTGGTGGACTTCGGCGTGAAGCCGGACCTCGTGCCGTCCGGCGAGCAGTCCGCCGCCGGGCTGCTGGAGGACTGGCCGCCGTACGACCCGGTGTTCGACCCGATCGACCGGGTACTGCTGCCGCGCGCCGACATCGCGACCGAGACCCTGGTCGCCGGCCTGGTCGAGCTGGGCTGGGAGGTCGACGACGTGACGGCCTACCGGACGGTGCGCGCCTCGCCGCCGCCGGCCGAGACCCGCGAGGCGATCAAGGGCGGCGGCTTCGACGCGGTGCTGTTCACCTCGTCCTCGACCGTGCGGAACCTGGTCGGCATCGCCGGCAAGCCGCACAACGTCACGGTCATCGCCTGCATCGGCCCGGCCACCGCCAAGACCGCGGAGGAGCACGGCCTGCGGGTCGACGTGATGGCCCCGGCGCCGTCGGCGGCCGCGCTGGCCCAGGCCCTGGCAGACTTCGGGGCCAGGCGTCGCGACACCGCGACCGCGGCGGGCGAGCCGGTCTACCGGCCCAGCGAGCGCCGTCCCGGCTCGCGCCGCAAGGCGCGCTGAGGCCGGCGCCCGACCAACCGGGGCCGGGGGCGGCCGACCGTCGCCCCCGGCGCCGCCCAACCGTTCGGAGAGAGAAGCCGTGTCCGCTGAATTCCCGTACGTTCGCCCGCGCCGGCTGCGCTCGACCCCGGCGATGCGCCGGCTGGTCGCCGAGACCCGGCTGCACCCGGCGGAGCTGATCCTGCCGCTGTTCGTCCGCGAGGGCGTGCGCGAGCCGGTCCCGGTGTCGTCGATGCCGGGCGTGGTCCAGCACACCCGCGACACGCTGCGCAAGGCCGCGGTCGAGGCGGCCGAGGCGGGCCTGGGCGGCCTCATGCTGTTCGGCGTGCCCGCGGTGCAGGACGCGGTCGGCAGCGAGGGCACCAACCCGGACGGCATCCTGCAGCAGGCGATCCGGGACGTGGTCGCAGAGGTCGGCGACTCCCTGGTGGTCATGTCCGACCTCTGCCTGGACGAGTACACCGACCACGGCCACTGCGGCGTGCTGGCCGCCGACGGCAGCGTGGACAACGACGCGACCCTGGAGCGCTACGCCGAGATGGCCCGCGTGCAGGCGGACGCGGGCGTCCACCTGGTCGGCCCGTCCGGGATGATGGACGGTCAGATCGGGGCGATCCGCAAGGCCCTGGACGAGGCCGGGCACCAGGACACCGGCATCCTCGCCTACACCGCCAAGTACGCCTCGGCGTTCTACGGCCCGTTCCGCGAGGCGGTCGGCTCCTCGCTGAAGGGTGACCGCAAGAGCTACCAGCAGGACCCGGCGAACGCCCGGGAGTCGCTGCGCGAGCTGGAGCTGGACGTCGCCGAGGGCGCCGACCTGGTGATGGTCAAGCCCGCGATGGCCTACCTGGACATCCTGCGCCAGGTGGCCGACGCCTCGCCGGTGCCGGTCGTCGCCTACCAGGTCTCCGGCGAGTACGCGATGGTCGAGGCCGCCGCGGCCAACGGCTGGATCGACCGGGAGCGGATGATCCTGGAGACGCTGACCTCGATCCGCCGGGCCGGGGCCGAGCAGATCCTCACCTACTGGGCGCTCGAAACCGCCGCGATGATCAAGTAGTCGGAGCCGTGAGCACGACGGAGGCCGGACCCCGGGCGGGGTCCGGCCTCCGTCGTACCACCCGGGCGTCAGCCGACGTGGGCGAAGCCCTCCAGGCCACCGAGCGCGTCGGTGGAGGTGGCGGCGCCGAACGCATGCGCGCCGGTGTGGATGTGCGAGGTGTGGGCGAGGCCGTACCACTCACCGGCGGCGAACACCGGGTGCGCGGAGGCGACGAACTCGCCGCCACCGGCCAGGCCGACGTGCGCGAACGCCGGGGTGGCGACACCCGCGAGCGCCAGCGCGCCGAAGGCGGTCAGCGCGGCCTTGCCCAGCTTGTTCTTCATTGGATCTGCCCTCTCTTCCGGAGCGCTCGGTCGGAGCGCCCTGCCACTGACACGTGAACACACGCTGCCGTCGGCCGCGGCGCTCCACGCGCCGCCCCGACGGCCTGTCACCCGGACGGCCCGCGCCCGTGGGTACGGGCCGACCGGACAGTCGATCCACCGAAGCCCGGAGGGCCCGGGGACACGTCCCCGGGCCCTCCGTCGCTGTCCTGTGGCGGCAATCAGCCGATCAGGTGCGAGACGCCCGCGTCGCCCGAGGACTGGGTGTTCTGGCCGACGTTGCAGATCTGCTTCGGGGTGCTGTTCAGGACCGGGACCTCGACCGGAACCGCGACGCCGATGACGGCGACCGCGATGTTGTGGACCTCCGGCAGGCAGATGTTCGCGTTGTCCAGGGTGTGGAAGTTCGGCGAGCTGTTGCCGTGGGTGCCGGTCTGGTTGGTGCCGCCGTTGCCCTGGGCGGAGACGGCCGAGCCGTCCGAGTCGGCGATGGCGGAGGCCGAACCGGCGGACATCGCGATGGCGGCGGCGGCCAGGCCGGCGGCGGCGAGGGTCTTCTTGATCATTTCGGGTTTCCTCTCGGGGGATGAATCGGGGAGCGATTCGAAGGGTGGTTCAGGAGGTGGTGCGGGGTCGGCAGGTCAGCCGATGAGGTGGGAGACGCCGGAGTCGCCCTTGCTCTGGGTGCCCTGGCCCTGGGTGCAGTACTGCTTGCCACCGCTGTTGGCGATCGGGACCTCGACCGGGACGGCCACACCGAGCACGCCGACCGCGATGTTGTGGATCTCGGGGAGGCAGACGTTCGCGTTGTCCAGGAAGTGGAAGTTCGGGCTGTTGTCACCGACGGTGCCGGTGAAGTTGGTCCCGCCGTTGCCCTGGAGGGACGCGGCGGAGCCGTCCGAGTCCGCGATGGCCGAGGCCGGCGCCGCAGCGGCGGCCAGCGCGGCGACGGCCAGGCCGGCGGCGGCGAAGGACTTCTGGATCATGGGGAGATCCCTCTCTGGAATGCTTTTGGTTTCCGTGCGTACAACGCGTAGAACGCTCAGGCCCGGTCTGCGGTCACTGACATTCAGATCAAAGAATGACGCCACGGAAGGTTACGGGGATTCTTGAAAAGAGTCCGGGAGGCGCGACTTCCGGGGGATTCCGGTCGGATTATTAGGCCGAACCGGTTAACGGCCGCAATCAGGGCTCCGGGTGTCTCGTTGAGACAGATGGCTTTCGGCTGCGCCCTGCGCGCGGCCGACCCCCAGATCCCCAGTACGGACAGGCAGAACGGTGAAAAGCATGAAGTTCTCCAAGCGGGCCGGCGCGATGCTGCTGGCGGTCGGTGCGGGCGTGCTCGCCTCCCAGGGCGCGGCCTCCGCCGCCGCGGTCAGTCCCGACCAGGTCGGGGCCCTGGAGGACCGGCTGGCCACCCAGCAGGTCCCCCTCGACATCCCGCTCGCACCCCTCGACAGCCGGATCTCCGGTGGCATCCCCACCTCCCTGGTGATGCCGGCCGTCCCCGGCCGCACCACCGGCAACGAGCTGCTCCCGGAGCGGATCGTGCCCCAGCTCGGCACCGGCAAGGTGGGCCCCTCGGCCAAGGCGGAGCTCCCGCTGCCGCTGGTCGACCAGGGCGCCGACCTCGGCGAGCTGCTGCTGGAGGCCCCGGCCGCCCCGCTGCACGCCGACACCCCCGGGATCGGCCTGGGCAAGCCGCTCGCGCTGGCCCAGGACGGCACCGGGCAGCTGGCCGACGGCACGCTCAAGGTCGGCGAGATCGACCCGCGGCTGGTCACCGGCGCGGTGCAGGCCGTCCCGGGCGCCAAGGCGACGCTCGGCAACGAGGACGAGCGGATCTCCGTCACCGACTCGGTGGGGGACCTCGCCACGACCGCCACGGCGACCACCACCGGTGTCGTGGAGCAGAGCGGTCTGACCGGGCTCGCCCAGCTCTGAGCCGGTCCGGGCCGACCCGGCGCGCACGGGAGCCCGGCGCCCCCTCCCCGCGGAGGGCGCGCCGGGCTCCCGGCCGTGCGGCGCCGGTGCTCAGCCCGGCAGGGCGCCGAGCAGCTGACCCACGACCGGCAGGTCGCGCGGACCGCCGCCGGCGCTCAGCGGACCGGTCAGCGTGCTGGTGCTGACCGGGGCCAGGCCGGTGTTCTCCGGCTGGACGGTCGCGCCGTTGTTCAGCACGTCGGCGGAGGAGTTGGCCCAGGGGTCGACGCGCAGGTCCTTGACCGGCGCGATGCCGTAGCCGAGACCGGTGGTGGTGCCGCCCAGCGCCTGGGCGAGGTCGGTCTTGGCCAGGCTGGCGCCGCCCTCGGCCGGCGCCGCGTGCGCCGTGCCGGCGCCGGCGCCGAGCAGCATCGCGGCGCCCAGGGCGGCGGCCAGGCCGGCCCCGCTCTTCATCGAAACCATGCTCTTCGCAACCATGCTCAGTCACCTTCGGGAGATCGGGTCCCCGGGCGGCCGTACTGCGCCCGGGTATGCCGAACTGCCCCCCGACCGGCTGGACGGGGGGCAGTTCGGCCGGTACGCGTGCCGATCGGGGATCAGCAGTCGTCGGCGGGCTGCGGGTGCGCCTCGACGTTGGCGCAGCTGTTGCCGAACGCCGGGTTCAGGGCGCCGATCACGTTGACGGAGTTGCCGCAGAGGTTCACCGGGATGTGCACCGGGATCTGCAGCTGGTTGCCGGAGAGCACGCCGGGCGAGCCGGCGGCCACGCCCTCGGCGCCGGAGCTGGCGGCGGCGGAGCCCGCCGCGCCCAGCACCAGGCCGGCAGCGGCGGCGGAGAGGACGGCGGCCTTCTTCACGTTCTGCATGGGGTTGATCTCCTCGATCACACACGGGTTGAGCGGGCCGCACCCCGCCCGGGGGCGGGATGCGGCACGGACTCGGTGGAACTGCCGTCGCCGGTGCGGCGACCGCCGGTTCAGCCGATGTTGGCGCAGTTGTTGCCGAACGCCGGGTTCAGGATGCTGATGACCCCGATGGAGTTGCCGCAGACGTTGACCGGGATGTGCACCGGGATCTGGATCTGGTTGCCGGAGAGCACACCGGGGGAGCCGGCGGCGACGCCCTCGGCACCGGAGCTGGCGAACGCGCCGCCGGCCGCGCCGACGACCAGGCCGGCGGCGGCGAGGGACAGGGCGGCGGCCTTCTTGAGGTTACGCATGTGGTTCTTCCTCCGTTTTCTGCCCGACCGTCAATGGAATGAGTCGGGAGCCGGGCGAAGGGAAATCATCGCCCGCTGGTTTCTGGGATTGCCGTGATTGTCACTCTGGCGGCCCAAGTGGCGCGTGTCGCCCGTGGCTTGGACGATGGGAGGCCGCCGCTGCACCAGCGCGTCGCGAGGAATTCCCGCACGGCCGGGAACAACTCGCGCAGACGCGCGACCAGGAGCGATTCCGGACGGGCTCGGACCGGCGGCGGATCTCCCGGAGTCGATGGGTCGCCCGGTGGGCCGGGCGGCCGTTCCGCGCCGGCTCAGGCGTTCGCGCAGTGGTTGCCGAAGGCCGGGTTGAGCAGGCCGGCGACGTCGACGGAGTTGCCGCACAGGTTCACCGGGACGTGCACCGGGATCTCGAACTGGTTGCCCGAGGCCACCCCGGGCGAGCCGGCCGCGACGCCCTCGGCGGACGCGCCGTGGGCGTGGTGGGCGACGGCGACGCCGGCGCCGGCGGCCAGCAGGGCGGCGGTGGCCGCCGTGCCGAGGGCGCCGTGGGCGAGCTTGCGCATGTGCGGTACTCGATTCGTCTCGTGGGCCTGTGCGGAACGGGTTCCGAGAGGGAGAACGAGGCAGTGGCCGGAGGGAAACGGTCGGGTCCGGTGATCACCCGAATGCCGGGAGGCCCGGGCCCGTTGGGCCAGCCGGGTGACAAAGGGGGCGGTGCAGCAACCGGGCCGGACGGGTGTCGTTCTAGATGTCGCACTCCCCGTGCAGTTCTGTCGATCAGTCAGGAGGCTCCTATGAGCATCAAGAAGACGGCCGCCGTCGGTGCCGCCGTGGTAGGCATCGTGGCGGCCGGTGCCGGCACCGCGATGGCCAGCTCCGGCGCCGAGGGTGTCGCCGCGGGTTCCCCCGGCGTCATCTCCGGCAACCAGGTCCAGGTGCCGGTCCACGTCCCGGTCAACCTCTGCGGCAACACCATCGACATCATCGGTCTGCTGAACCCGGCGTTCGGCAACCACTGCGTCAACGCGGGCTGACCGACGCCCGGTTCGGCCGGCGCGAGCCGCCGTTCCGCGCTTCCCTCCTGGGGCGCGGGGCGGCGGCTCTCCGCGTTCTCCGGCGCCGCCGGCGGACGCCGGCCCGGCCGGGGGCGTCCCGGCCGGTGCTGTCCGGAGCCTTGTTGCGTTACTTGTCAGTACCTAGAATATGAGACCTGCTCACCTTTCTTTGCTCCGAACCGTCCGGCGTCCCCGGCCGGGCGGCCCCCACCCCGCAAGGAGTCACGAGTGATCAGGTCACCCCTGTCGGGCGCGCGCGGATCCCGGTCGGTCGCGCGCCGCTCCCCCTACGGCGCACTGCTCGCGACGGGCGCCCTCGTCGCCGCCCTCGGTCTGGTCGGCGCCCCCACCGCCCTCGCCGACTCCGGCGCCTCCTCCGCGGCCTCCGCCACCGGCCGCCCGGCCGCGGTCGTCGCCCTCGGCGACAGCGCCATCTCCGGGGAGGGCGCCGGCACCGACACCGGTGACGGCTACTTCCCCGAGACCGACTCGCCCACCAACTACTGCCACCGGCACCCCAAGTCGGAGATCTTCGTCACCGGCATCCCCGACGTCACCCCGATCGACCTGGCCTGCTCCGGCGCCCAGACCGGCGACCTGGTCAGCGACCCCGAACTGGCCGCCATCACCGGCCCCGGCAGCGGGGACTTCGGCGAGCCCAAGCAGGACGTCCGACTCGCGGACGTGGCAGGCCGGTACGACGTCAAGATGGTCGTCGTCACGATCGGCGCCAACGACGACTTCGACTTCAGCGGGATCATGATGCACTGCCTCGCGCAGTACTTCCCCGTCCCCAAGGACCAGGGCTGCCGCGACACCATCGGCAGCGCGGAGATCGCCGAGCGGGCCAGGGCGGTCCAGCCCAAGGTGGTCGCGGCGCTGCGCGACATCCGGCAGACCATGCGCCGGGCCGGCTACGCCGACAGCGCCTACCAGCTGGTCTACCAGTCCTACTTCAACCCGATCACCCCGGACATCCGCCGCAACGACTACGTCGGCAAGGTCGCCGACGGCTGCCCGGCGTTCCCCGAGGACCTCGCCTGGGGCCACAACTGGGTGGTCCCGCTCTTCAGCGACACCCTGCGCGCCGCGGCCGAACAGGTGCCCGGCGTCCGGTACCTGGACCAGCGCCGGGTCGCCTTCGGCCACGAGGTCTGCGCCGAGTGGACCAGCTCGCCGTACGAGTACACCAACGGCGATGTGATCAACCTCGCCGAGTGGATCCGCAACGGCTGCGACCAGCAGATCGGCATCCCCGGCCTCTGCATGAACATGGTCCGCCAGTCCTACCACCTGCGGGTGGCCGGCTACCGCGGCGAGGGCGTCTGCCTCGGCCAGTTCTACGCCAGGCCGGACCAGCAGCAGGCCTACTGCACCCTCGACCAGCGGAACACCACCTCCATCCAGCCGCTCACCCCGGGGAAGCCGTTCGGCGACGGGCCGGAGGACGGCGCCTGGTACCAGCTCACCTCCGCCGCCGACGGCAAGGCGCTCGACTTCTCCGGCGGCGGCACCTACGGCGACTCCACCAACGGCCGCGGCGCCCTCACCTACACCCCCACCGGCGGGCTGAACCAGTCCTTCGTCCTGGAGGCCGAGCAGGGCGGCGGCTACGAGCTCGACTTCAGCGGCAACCGGAACATGTGCCTGGACGCCGACGCGGGCTCCACCGCCTCCGGTACCCGGCTCCAGCAGTGGGGCTGCAACGGCGGCGGCAACCAGCACTGGGTCTTCGAGCCGGCCGGCGACGGCCTCTACAAGCTGGCCGACTCCCAGGACCGCACCAAGGTCGCCACCGCCGGCGGCAGCCGCGACGCCAAGGGCAACACCCTGGTCGAGCTCGCCACCGACACCGGCGCCGCCAACCAGCTCTGGCGGCTCACCAAGCTCGGCATCGTCTACCTGCACGGCTGACCCGCCCCGCCCACCCCGCCGCCGCCCCACCCGGGCGGCGGCGGCCCGCTGCCCGGGGCCGCGCCCGGTCCGGGGCGGGTCCGCGACCGGCCCGGGGCGGCACCGGAAGGTCGGCCGGAGAGGCCCGATCCCGTGCCGTAGGCTCGCTCGGCGGCGCGATCGTGGCCGCGCCGACCACGAGCGGGGGCGGGAGTCCAGAGCTGATGAGCACGGCATCGAGTACATCGAGCGCGGAGCCGGCGAGCGCCGAGCCGTCCGGCACCGGCGCCCCCTCGGCCGAGGCCGGGCGGCAGGGCCGCCTCGGCGCCGTCGTGGACCGGTTCGCGCCCGCGCTCGGCGCGTACGCGGTGGTGAAGGCCACCGGCCTGGCCGTGCTCCTGCTGCTGCTCTCGCACACCGGTGACTTCCTCCGGAAGGAGCCGGGCCGCGGCGGTGGTGCCCAGCCCTGGGACGTGCTCGGTACCTGGGACGGCGTCTGGTACCAGCGGATCGCCGAGAACGGCTACCACCCGCAGCTGGTCCCGCTGCACGGCTTCCCGCTCGCCACCTACTACGAGAACTCGGCCGCGTTCTTCCCGCTCTACCCGTGGCTGATGCGCCTGGTCGGCGCCGTCACCGGGCTCGGCCCCTACGGGTCGGGCATCGCGGTCTCGGTGGTGGCCTCGTTCGTCGCGGCGGCCGGCGTCTTCGCCGTCGCCGAGCGGCTCGGCGGGTTCCGGGCCGGGGTGATCGCGGCGGTGATCTGGGGCCTCTTCCCGGGGTCGGGCGTCGAGTGGGCGGTCTACTCGGACTCGTTGTTCGTCGCCCTCTCCGCCTGGGCCTGCTACTGCGTGATGACCCACCGCTGGCCCGCCGCCGGCCTGCTCGCCTTCGCGGCCGGCCTCAACCGGCCCACCGCCGCCGCGCTGATCGCGGCCGTCTCGATCTCCGCGCTGGTGGCTCTGGTCCGGCGCACCGACGGCGTCGCGCGACCGCTGACCGCGATGCTGATCACGCCGTGGGGCCTGCTCTGGTACGTCGGCTGGGTCGGCTACCGGATGGGCGACTGGGGCGGCTACTTCAAGCTGCAGCGGGGTGCCTGGAACCGCTACTTCGACTGGGGCGCCTCCACCTCGCGCACCTTCCTGGACGTGATCACCGGGCACTGGGACTTCTGGCAGTCCAACCCCGCGCCCGACCTGATCGCGGTGGCCCTGCTGATGCTCCTGCCCGCGCTGCTGGTGCTGCTGCTGCGCATCCGGCCGCCGCTGGTCCTGGTGGTCTACACGCTGCTGACCGTCTTCACCGCGCTGAGCAGCAACCAGATCTTCGGCAACATCTCGCGCTACCTGCTGCCCGCCTTCCCGCTCTTCATCGGGCTGGCGGTCGCGCTGCGCCGGGTGAAGGTGCCCACCCTGCTGGGCCTGTGCGCGATGCCGACGCTCGCGGCGGGCTGGTACGCCGGGTACGCGCTGTTCGAGCTCGGCATTCCGTAGGCCGGGCCGCGCCCGCCGCCCGCCCCGCCCCGCCGGTACCGTGGGTCGCCGCCCCGCGGGATCGTTGTTCACGGGATCATCTGCCGGCAGACGGCCTTGCTACGCTCGGACGTATGACGACGAGCCCGCCGGTGCGCCGGATCCGAGACCTCTCCGGCCTGCTGAACCACGCCAGCCATGTCCTGGCGACCCGGATGGCGGCCGCCTTCACCGAGCTCGGGATCACCCCGCGGGCCTACTGCGTGCTGTTCCACGCGCTGGAGACCGAGCGCACCCAGATCCAGCTGGCCGAGCTGTCGGACCTGGACAAGACCACCATGGTCGTCACCGTGGACGAGCTGGAGAAGGCGGGCCTGGCGGAGCGCCGCCCGTCCGCCACCGACCGCCGGGCCCGGATCATCTCGGTCACCGAGGCGGGCGAGCGCGCCGTCGAAGAGGGCACCGCGATCGCCGACCGGGTGCACCGCGAGGTGCTGGAGTCGCTGCCCGAGCCCGAGCGGACGGTCTTCGTCTCGGCGCTGACCCAGCTGGTGGGCGGGCATCTGGCGGAGCCGGTGGAGAGCGACCGGACGGTCCGCCGGGCCCGTCGCTCCCGGAGCTGAGTATCTCGAAAGAGACCTTCCCGAGAAAGATAGTCCCGAACAAAACAATCTGCTAGCGTCATACCCGGTACTCGACGAACCGGGAGACCCGCCATGACCACGCACGCCCCCAGCACGCCCGCCCCGGGCGCACCGGCCCGGAGCGCATCCGCCCCGGACGCGCCCGCCCCGACCCGGGCCTCCTCGGCCCGTTCCCGTGCGCTCGCCCTGGCGGTGCTCTGCGCGGGGATGCTGATGATCATCCTGGACGGCTCCATCGTCACGGTGGCGCTGCCGGCCATCCAGGCGGACCTCGGCTTCTCGTCGGCCGACCTGACCTGGACGGTCAACGCCTACCTGATCGCCTTCGCCGGACTGCTGCTGCTGGCCGGCCGGCTCGGCGACCTGATCGGCCGCAAGCGGGTCTTCGTCGCCGGGCTCGCCCTCTTCACCGCCGCGTCGGTGCTCTGCGCGGTGGCCACCGGCCAGGGCATGCTGATCGCGGCCCGCTTCCTCCAGGGCGTCGGCGGGGCGATGGCCTCCGCGGTCAGCCTCGGCATGATCGTCACGCTCTTCCCCGAGCCGGGCGAGCGCGGCCGGGCGATCGGCGCCTTCAGCTTCGTCGGCGCGGCCGGCGCCTCGATCGGCCAGGTCCTCGGCGGCGTCCTCACCCAGGCCCTGAACTGGCACTGGATCTTCCTGATCAACCTGCCGCTCGGCCTCGCCGCCGTGCTGCTCGCGGTGCGGGTGCTCGACACCGACCGCGGCCCGGGCCTGCGGGCCGGCGCCGACACCCTCGGCGCCGTGCTGATCACCGCCGCCCTGATGCTCGGCATCTACACCATCGTCGGTACCGGCGAGCACGGTTGGGCCTCCGCCCGCACCCTCGGCCTGGGCGCGCTCGCCGCCCTGCTGCTGGCCGGCTTCCTGCTGCGCCAGGCCCGCGCCGCCCAGCCGCTGCTGCCGCTGCGGATGCTCCGCTCCCGGACCGTCGCCGGGGCGAACGTGGTGCAGGTCCTCGCGATCTCCGGGATGTTCGGCTTCCAGATCCTGCTCGCGCTCTACCTGCAGAACGTGCTCGGCTACGGCGCGGCCGCGACCGGTCTGGCCATGCTCCCGGCAGCGGTGTCCATCGGAGCCGTGTCGCTCTTCCTCTCCGCCCGGCTGAACGCCCGCTTCGGCGAGCGCAACGTCCTGATGGCCGGACTGGCCCTGCTGGTCGCCGCGCTCGGGCTGCTCGTCCGGCTGCCGGTGGACGCCGACTACGTCGTCCACCTGCTGCCGACCATGCTGCTGATCGGCGGTGGCGGGCTGGTGCTCTCCGGTCTGACCGCGCTGGGCATGTCGGGCGCCGGCGCGGCGGACGCGGGCACCGCCTCCGGCCTCTTCAACACCACCCAGCAGGTCGGCGCGGCCCTCGGCGTCGCCGTCCTCACCACCCTCGCCGCCGCCCGGACCGGAACCCTGAGCGGTGTCGGACACCCCGCGGCCGAGGCGCTGACCGGCGGGTTCCGCCTGGCCTTCGCGGTCGCGGCCGGGCTGCTGGCGCTGGCCCTGGTGGTCACGGCCGTCGTCCTGAAGCCCGCCGGGGCCGCGAGCTCCGCCGAACGGCCCGCGGCGGCGGTGCTCTGACCCGCCGAACCGGACGGGCCACCGGGGCATCCGCCCCGGTGGCCCGCAGGGCTGTCGCGGCGTGGACGGGGCCGGCTGTCAAGGATTCGGAAGGGATTCCGGGGCAATTCTCATGTCCCCGTCGGGACATGTCGGCTATGCCGGTCTTCGTGGGTTCGCGGAACGGTGCTAAGTGGCCGGAGATCTTCCGGATATGGGCATTAGGTGTGATCATCGCCAAATTCAGGACGGAATCCGTGGCGATGGGGAAAGGCGCCCGGCCGTCCGCCCGCCCCGGCGTGCGGCGGAGCGCGGCGCCGCGGCGGGGGAGTCACAGGGAGCGCGGGAGCGCACGAAAGGGCACCGCGAAGCCGTGCGACGGGGCAGTACGCGAGGGCAGCGTGAGGGCGGTGCGGGGGCAGCACGAGACGGCCGGCGGCGAGGAACGGCGACGGCGGAGGAGGCGGGGTGCTGCGCGGGTGGCGGCCGGCGGGGTCGGCACGGGGGCCACCGAGGGGGCGCGGTGCGCGAGTGCTGAGCCGGGTTCTCCGGCCGCCGGCACATCGCGTCGCGACGTTCGAGCGGGGTCCGTACTCCACCGGTGGGTCGGATCGTGACCGACGGTGACCGGAAGGCGGACCGGTCGGCTCAGGCGGGGCGTTCGGCCTGGGCCAGCGTGACGGCGAGGGAGCGCCAGACCTCGGAGGCGAGGTCGATGTTGGCCGCTTCCTGGGCCTGTTGGGCGAGTTGTTCGAGTTCCCGGATGGCGGCGTCGCGCTCACCGTTCAGGATGCGCAGCTGGTTGCGCAGCATGAGGTGCCGGACGCGGTCCCGAAAGGACAGGTGCTCGGGGTGGTCGCCGAGCCGTTCGCAGAGCTCCCGGGCGGCCGGGTGGTCGTCCTGGTGGAAGGCCAGGTGGGCCCGGAGGGTGAGGAACTCCTGCTGGTGGACCGGCAGGTTCAGCAGCTCGACGGCCGGGGCGGCCTCGCGGAGCCGGCGTTCGGCCTGGTCGGTGCGGCGCGGGTCCATCCGCAGGTAGAGCGAGGCGGCGGCGAGTCTCAGCCGCATCCAGAGCACGAGTTCCTCGTTGCCGGCGCCCAGCAGGTCCATGGCCTGTTCCAGCAGGGCGGCGGCCTCGGCGTGCCGGCCCTGGCGGATCCGGATGCTGCCGGCCGTCCAGAACGTCTCGGCGCGCAGGGTGACCGGGAGTTCGTCGACGAGCCGGAGCACCTGGTCGGTGTGGTCGAGGGCCTCGACCAGCCGGCCGGTCTCGGCCTCGACGGAGATCAGGACGAGCAGGGTGCGGGTCAGGTCGCTGCGGGAGAGCTGGTGCTCGGTGGCGAGTGCGTAGGCCTCGGTGGCCATCCGGTGGGCGGCGGGGACGTCGCCGGTGGTCCTCTGACATCGGGCGAGCTGGACCCTGGCTCTGACCTGCAGATGCGGGTGTTCGATCTGGTCGCTCAGCTCGGTGAGCGACTGCAGGGTGCGCTGCTGGTCCTGGCGGGCGCCGCTCTTGCGCTGGTTCTCGGCCAGCATCCAGAGGGACTGCCAGCGCAGCGCGGGGTGGGTCGGGACGCCCTGCTGCACGGTGTCCAGCAGCATCCGGGTGGCGTCCTCGGCGTCGCTCCCGGAGACCACCATGGCGAGCGTCTCGGCGGTGCGGTCGGTCGGTTCGGCCTGGAACGACGAGAGCGGCAGGTCCAGCTTGTCGCAGAGGTAGGCCACCGCGCGGTCGGTCGGCGGGCGGCTGCCCGACTCCAGACGGGAGAGGTAGGCGGCGGACATGCCGGGCCCTGTCAGCTGGGCCTGCGAGATGCCTCGGTTCT
Source organism: Kitasatospora sp. NPDC005751 (assembly GCF_040630835.1). Classification (NCBI taxonomy): domain Bacteria; kingdom Bacillati; phylum Actinomycetota; class Actinomycetes; order Kitasatosporales; family Streptomycetaceae; genus Kitasatospora; species Kitasatospora sp. NPDC005751. The sequence continues at coordinate 16,572 of NZ_JBEXYC010000012.1, read as the reverse complement.
GCCGGATCGTCCGTAGCCGGATGCCGAAGTAGGGCTGTGGCAGGGTTTGGAGGGACGTCTGGAGCATGGCGACGACACTGCCACAGCGCCACCGTCATTTGTCAAGCCCGCACCGGGGCCCCGGCAATTCTGTCAACCGGGGCCCGCGCGCAGTGGAATCAGGGCTGGTCGGAGCGGCTCACGGCCACTCGATGTCGCCCTCCTTGCCGTCCGGTACGACGATCGTGATGTCCTTCCCGGCCGTGGTGGCGGAGCCCGAGTGGGCCGTCAGGGCATGGATGCTCTGGGCGGCGCCGAATGCGAGGACCACCGCCAGTCCGGTGAGCGCGAGCGTGCGGCGGAGTGTGTTCATCGTGCTTTCCCTAGGGTTGTTCAGCAGTGAATCCTGGCGGCGGTACGGGCCGGCTTCCCCCCGATCACTCCGCAGCGGCAACGTAGCCCACCTGGGGTTATTTGACAAGCATCTGCCAAAGAGATTGACAAACTTGGCAAGCGATCGAAGGGTGCTGTCTTATGAGGCTGTAGCGGAGAAGGGGGTGGTGGCAGTGACGGGGGCTGTCACGTCCGAGGTCAACAGCGTGCCGATCGCGGAGTTGAGGCCGGCCGACTCGCCGCGGCTCGCGGGCGAGGACAGCGGACATGTCGAGACGCTTGCCCAGAGTGGGACGGCCTTCGACCCGATCCTGGTGCACCGGGCCACCCGGCGGGTGGTCGACGGCATGCACCGGTTGCGCGCCGCCGCCATGCGCGGCGAGCGCCAGATCAGGGTGCGGTACCTGGACGGGCCGGAGGAGGAGATCTTCATCCGCTCGGTGGAGGCCAACGTGGCGCACGGCCTCCCGCTGACCCTGGGGGACCGCCGGGCGGCGGCCACCCGGATCCTCGCCTCCCACCCGGGCTGGTCGGACCGGGCGATCGCCCGCACCACCGGGCTGTCGCCGAAGACCGTGGGGGCGATCCGGCGCCGGTCGAGCGAGGAAAATCCTCAGTCGAGCGCCCGGGTCGGCCAGGACGGGCGGATCCGTCCGGTGGATCCGGTCGAGGGGCGCCGGGCCGCGGTCGCGCTGCTGACCGAGCGGCCCGAGGCGACCCTGCGGGAGATCTCGCAGGCCGTCGGCATCTCGTCCAGCACCGCGCACGAGGTGCGCCGGCTGCTGCGGCAGGGCGAGGACCCGCTCCGGCTGGCCGGCCGGGTCCCGCGGCAGGACCGCCGCGCCTTCCCGGCCCGGACCGCCCAGCGGTCCCGGACCCCGGAGCCGGCCGACCGGTCGGGCATCCTGGAGCGGCTCGCCAAGGACCCGTCGCTGCGGTTCACCGAATCCGGCCGGCTGCTGCTGCGCTGGCTGGGCACCCACGACTTCGACGCGCGGACCGGTCAGGAGCTGATCGCCGCCGTGCCGCCGCACTGCGCCGCCGCCGTGGCCGACCTGGCGAGCAGCTTCGCGCGCGAGTGGAGCCGCTTCGCCGAGGAGCTCGCCCAGCGCGCCGACGTCCCGGACGATGGCCGACCCAAGGCTTCTTGACGCTCGATCAGGGGCGTTGCGAGGATCGACGCGCTGCTGCCGTGAGTGCGACGAGAGCCACCGGCGTGGTGGCTCTCCGCGCGTCCGTCCCGCCTTCTCCCGTGCCCGGCGCTCGCAGCGCGCCGGCACCGCCGGCCCCGGATCCCGGGCCGGCGCCCTGGCCGGCCGGACCGCGACCATCCCTGCTTCCGAACACCAAAGGAGACGGCCGTGGCGCCAGCCACCGAGTCCACTGTCGACATCGCCATCGTCGGAGCCGGCCCCGCGGGCCTGTACGGCGCCTACTACGCCGGCTTCCGCGGCCTGACCAGCGCGGTCATCGACGCGCTGGAGCAGCCGGGCGGCCAGGTCGCCGCGCTGTACCCCGAGAAGCGGCTGTACGACGTGGCCGGCCATGTCGCGGTCAAGGGGCGGGAGTTGGTCGACAACCTGCTGGAGCAGGCGGCGACCTTCGACCCCCGCTACCTGCTCGGGCAGACCGCCACCACCCTCACGCCGAACGGCGCCGGGTGGGAGATCACCACCGACGCGGGCAGCCGGGTCCTCGCCGGGGCGGTGGTGATCTCGGCCGGCATCGGCCGCGTGGTGCCCCGCACCCTGCCGTGCTCGCTGCCCTTCGAGGGCCGGGGCGTCGCCTACCACGTGCCCCGGCTGGAGGAGCACCGCGACCGGGACGTGGTGATCGTCGGCGGCGGCGACAGCGCGGTGGACTGGGCGCTGGCACTGGCCCCGATCGCCCGGTCGGTCACCGTCGTCCACCGGCGCGGCAGCTTCCGGGCCCACGAGCACAGCGTGAAGCAGCTGTACGCCGCCCCGGTCCGGGTCGTCACCGACGCCCAGGTCACCGCCTGCCACGGCGCGGACCGGCTGGAGGGCGTCACCGTCCGGGGGGCCGAGGGCGAACTGGAGCTGCCCGCCCAGGCGCTGGTCGCCGCGCTCGGCTTCTCCTCCCAGCTGGGCCCGATCGCCGACTGGGGCCTGAAGCTGGAGAACCGCCAGATCCTGGTCGACCCGGCGATGCGGACCAGCCTGCCGCAGGTCTACGCGGTCGGTGACGGCTGCACCTACGAGGGCCGGGTCCCGCTGATCTCGGTCGGGTTCGGCGAGGCCGCCACCGCCGTGAACCACGCGGCCGTGGCGCTGCGCCCCGGCGCCCAGCTGGCCCCGGAGCACTCCTCCGACTTCCCGCAGTCCGGTCCGGCCTGAGCCGACGACCGCCCCGACGCGCCCCGGCGCGTGCCGCCACACCGATGAGAGGAAGCCAATGATGACGACACCTCAGATTGATTCGGGCCAGTTCAGCGACGTGATCCCCGGAGTGGTCGACGGGACGGTCACGGCCACGCTCGACGCGGAGGGCAACGTCTCCCTCCACGTCCTGGTCGGCCGGCACGGCCGGAACTCCGAGCGGTGCGACCGCATCGAGTTCATCCTCACCGAGGAGAACGCCCGGCAGCTGGGCGAGATGCTGACCAACGCCACCGCCGCCCGGACCGGTCCGGTGCCCTGCTCGGTGGGCGTCCGGCTGAACTCCCCCTTCAGCGGGACCGAAGCGGACCTCGCCTCCGCCGGTCCGTCGGCGCGTTGAGCTACGCGCTGACGGCCTCCCAGGTCGTGCGGATGCTCGGCGAGTGGAGAGCGGCCGGCCCGGCCTACGCGGACCTCGCGGAGGCCTTCCAGGTGCTGATCTCCGACGGCCGGCTGCCGGCCGGCGCCCGGCTCCCGGCCGAGCGGACCTTCGCCGTCCAGTGCGGGCTCAGCCGCAACACCGTCACCGCCGCGTACCGGATCCTGCGTGAGCGGGGCTTCCTGGCGAGCGACCGCGGGGCGGGCTCGTTCGTCCGGCTGCCGGAGCCCGGCCGGCGGACGCGGGCCCCGTACTCGCTGGCGGCCCGCAGCGCCGGGTCGATCGACCTGGCGGTGGCCTCGCTGCCCGCGCCGGAGGCCGTCCTCGGCACCGCGACCCGGCTGGCCGCCGGTGACCTCGGCCGCTACTCCCACCTGCTCGGCTACGACGTGGCGGGGGTGGCCGACCTGCGCCGGACGATCGCCGAGGACTTCACCCGCCGGGGTGCGCCGACCGACCCCGGCCAGATCCTGGTGACGGCCGGCGCCGACCACGCGCTCGGCCTGCTCATCCGCCTGCTGTCGCGCCCGGGCGAGGCGGTGATGACCGACAGCCCGACGTACCCCAACGTGCTCGACCTGACCAGGGCGCTGGGCCGCCGGCTGCTGACCGTGGGTCTCGGCGCCGACGGCTGGAACACCGACGTCTGGAAGTCCGCGCTGCGCCAGGAGGCGCCGCGGCTGGCCTACCTGATGCCGGACTTCCACAACCCGACCGGCCTGGTGATGCCGGACTCCGCGCGGTCCGCGATCGTCGACGCCTCGCGCGGCTCCGGGACGTACCTGGTGGTGGACGAGGCGCTGCGCGAACTCGCGCTCGACGGCGGCGAGCTTCCGCCGCCGATGGCCGCCTGGTCGACGCCCGATCACGTCATCACCATCGGCACCATGAGCAAGACCTGCTGGGCCGGCCTGCGGGTCGGCTGGATCCGCGCCTCCAAGTCGGTGATCGCCCGGCTGATCGGGCTGCGCAACCTCGTCGACACCGGCAACTCGCTGCTCACCCAGCTCATCGCGCTGCGGGTGCTGGAGGCCGGCGCCGGCCTGCTGCGGGAGCGGCGGGAGCTGCTGCTGGAGCGCCGCCGGGTGCTGGTCGACCTGCTGGCGCGGGACTTCCCCGACTGGCGGTTCACGCTGCCGCACGGCGGGCTCTCGCTCTGGGTGGACCTCGGTGCCAGGCTGGGCTCGCCGCTGGCGCAGGCGGCGGGCCGGCGCGGGCTGGAGATCCTCTCCGGCGGCCGGTTCGGCGTGGACGGCACGCTGGAGAGCCATATCCGGATCCCCTTCGTCGCCGACGAGCGGACGCTGGTCGCGGGCTGCGAGCGCCTCGCGGAGGCCTGGCGGGAGGTCCAGCTGACCGGCCGGGGGAGCCGGCGGACGCAGGCGGCGGCCTGATGCCGGCGGGCCGGCGTCACGGGGCCAGCGCCAGCGGCGCCCCGCCCGCCGGCGCGGGTGCGACCGGCAGTTCGCGCATCCGCCGCAGCGGCGAGAGGAGGACCGGCAGGACGGCGAAGAGCTCGCCGATCACGCCGACCCACATCGCCTGGCGGACGCCGATGCTCTGGCCCAGCACCCCGCCGATCAGCGCGCCCAGCGGCATCGCCCCCCAGACCAGGAAGCGCACCGTCGCGGTCATCCGGCCCAGCAGCGGCTTCGGGCAGAGCTGCTGGCGGAACGCCACCCCGGTGATCTTGAAGGTCATGAAGACCACCCAGCCCAGCGCCTGGAGCGCCAGGGCGACCGCGAACCGCCAGTCGGCCTGGTACATCGGCAGCGCCAGCAGCCAGAGCACCGCGCTGGTGATCATCGCCGCGCACATCGCCGGCCCCTGGCCGAACCTGGTCACGATCCGCACCGTGACCAGGCTCCCGATCAGGCCGCCGACGGCCTCCGCGGTGAACACCAGGCCGCACAGGAACGGCGACAGGTGGAGCTCACCGGCCAGCAGCACCAGCAGCATCGAGGCACCGATGGTGCCGCACATGTTGGAGATCGCCGCGGTCAGCGTGATCGAGCGCAGCAGCCGGTCGCCGAAGACGAACCGCAGCCCCTCGCCGATCTCGGCCCGCAGGCTGGCGTCCGGGTGGATCTCGGGCCGCTCCTCGGGCCGCTTGATCCGGCCCACGAAGAGCGCCGAGAGGACGAAGCTCACCGCGTCGACCACGATCGCGACCGGTGCGGTCAGCGCGCCGACCAGCACCCCGCCCGCGCCCGGCCCGCCGACCTGGATGGTGCTGCGGCTGGCCTCGATCTTGACGTTGGCCTCCACCAACTGGTCGTCCTCCACGAGGTGCGGCAGGTAGCTGCCGTGCGCCGCGTCGAAGAACGCGGTGCAGACCGACATCCCGAAGGCCACCCCGTACAGCTGGAGGAGCGTCAGGCAGTCCAGCCAGGAGGCGATCGGGACGGAGGCGAGCAGGGCGGCCCGGCCGAGGTCGCCGACGACCATCACCCGGCGCCGGCGCACCCGGTCCACCCAGGCGCCGGCCGGCAGGCCGATGAGCAGGAAGGCCAGGTACTCGAAGGTCACCAGCAGGCCCGCCTGGAAGGGCGTGGCCTTCAGCGTGCCGATCGCGACGAGTGGCAGGGCGATGAGCGTGACGGCGGTGCCCGCCTGGCTCACCGAGTCGGCCGCCCAGAACCGACGGAAGTCGGTATGGCGGAGGAGACTGGTGCGAGGCGGCGTCATGGCGGCCAACACCACCACCCTGGAGCCGGAACGGCCATTGTTTTAGTCTGGGCGAAAACCTCGCAGGGGCGGGCGGAGGACGAGGCCATGGGTGAACTGCGGTTCGGCGTGCACGACATCGTCAACATCAGGTTCGCGATCTCGCCGCTCTGGGAGACGGTCGCCAGCCTCCGGGCGGTCGCCGACCCGGGTCGGCACGTGGTCCATCTGCCGTGGATCAGAAGGGCGCTGGCGCTGCGGCAGGACCGCTCGCTGGTCGTTCGCACGGCGGCGCTCTCCGCCTTGCTGCCGAGGCGCGACCACGGGCCGGCCTTCCTGACCCCGTCGCCGCGCTGCCCGCTGGCCGAGATCGAGGAGGAGCTGGCGATCATGCTGGCCACCCCCGCGGAGGAGGTCCGGGCCGGCCTCGACCCGGCCTGCCCGGGCCGGCCCACCCCGCCGTTCGAGCGGCTGCTGGCCGAGGACCCGGAGCGGGCCCTGCCCGAGCTGGCCGAGGCCGTGCACGCCTGGTGGCTGGCGGCGGTGAAGCCGCACTGGCCGCGGATCCGCGCCGTCCTGGAGGCGGACATCGCCCACCGCACCCGCCAGCTCGCCGAGGACGGCATCCAGCAGGTGCTGGGCGGCCTCCACCCGAGCCTGCACTGGGTCGGCGACCGCCTGGTCTCGCCGGACCTCCCGGCCGCCGGGCTCGACCTCGGCGGCGCGGGCATCACCCTCACCCCCAGCGCCTTCGCGGGCCGCTGCCACCTGCTGACCGCCCGTCGGGCCACCCCGCCCGGCGCGGTCTACCCCTCCCGGGCGCTCGGGGTGCTCTGGGAGCGCCGGGAGAGCGCCGGCGACGGTCTGGCCCGGCTGCTCGGCCGCAGCCGGGCCCAGCTGCTGGCCTGCACCGCCTCGCCGGCCACCACCACCCAGCTGGCCGCCCGTACCGGGCTCAGCCTGGGGGCGGTCTCCCAGCACCTCGCGGTGCTGCGCGACGCCGGACTGGTCACCAGCCACCGGTACCGGCGCGAGGTGAATTACACGGTCAGTGACCTGGGGACGGCCCTCTTGCAGCAGGCGTAGTTCCGGGCGGTATCGCGTTGACAGACCGACCGGCCGCGCAGCATGCTCCTCTGGTGTCCCAATCGAGCCCGGCGCCCAAAAAGAGCCTGATTTCCCACCACGATTTCCGGCAACTCTGGGCCGGCCAGTCCATCAGCCAGATCGGCTCGGCGGTCACGCTGCTGGCCCTGCCGTATCTGGCGATCAAAGAGCTGGACGCCACGCCTTTCCAGGTGACACTGCTCACGATGTTCCAGTACCTCGCATTCCTGCTGCTCGGCCTTCCGGCCGGCGCCTGGGTCGACCGAATGCGGCACCGCCGGGTGATGATCGTGGGCGATGTGGGCCGCGCGATTCTGCTCGGCTCCATTCCGGTCGCCCACGCCTTCGACGCGCTCACGCTGACGCAGCTCTACGCCGTCACGTTCGGCACCTCGGTGCTCACCCTCTTCTTCGACGTGGCCTACCAGAGCGTGCTGCCGTCGCTGGTGGCCGACGAGCAGCTGGTCGAGGGGAACGCCAAGCTCGAAGCGACCCGCAAGGTGGCCGAGGTCGGCGGGCCCGGGCTGGCCGGCGCGGTCATCAACGTGCTCAGCGCGCCGCTGGCCATCGCGATCAACTCGGTCAGCTTCCTGGGCTCCGCGTTCTTCCTGACCAGGATCCGCCGGCCCGAGCGGCGCGCCGAGCCCCGCCCGGACAGCAACCTGCGCAAGGAGATGGGCGAGGGCCTGCGCTTCGTGCTCGGCCACCCGATCCTGCGGCCGATCGCCGCCACCGCGACGATCTCCAACCTGTGGGGCACCATCGGCATCTCGCTGCTGGTCGTCCTGCTGGCGGACACCCTGCACCTGTCGGCGCTGCTGGTCGGCCTGGTGTTCAGCGCCGCGGCGGCGGGCGGCATCGCCGGCGCGGTCCTGGCGGAGCGGGTGGTCGCCCGGCTGGGCCAGGGGCCGGCCATCTGGATCTGCATGGTGGCCAGCACGGTCTGCTGGTTCCTCGCCCTCCCGCTGTACCAGGACGACTGGCGGCTCGCCCTCGGCATCGTGCTGCACGGCCTGGGCTGGATCCCGTTCATCATCTACAACGTCACCCAGGTCAGCTTCCGGCAGCGGGTGACGCCCAAGCACCTGATGGCCCGGATGAACGCCACGATCCGCTTCATGGTCTGGGGCGTGGTGCCGATCGGCGCCCTGCTGGCCGGTGTGCTGGCCGAGAAGTACGGAGTCCGGGCGGCGATGTGGGTGGGCGTGGTCGGCGAGCTCTTCGCCGTCCTGCCGGTGGTGGTCTCGCCGCTGCGCTCGATGCGGGAGCTCCCGACGGCGCCGGAGGACGAGCCCGCGGCGGCCCCCGCCACCGTCTGACCTCCGCTTTCCCCGCATTCCCCGGCCGGATGATCTCCGGCCGGGCCGCGGCGGCCCCGCGCCATTCGCGCACGGTTTCTCCGGGCGCCGCCCGATTTCTCCCGCGGGTGGTTTCTCCGGACCCCCGGTAATTTCCCGGCCGGTGGCCGGCTCGATCCGTCGAGCCGGCCACCGGCCTTTTCGCGTCCTGGCACCCGGCGGGGCCATGGTGCCAAGCATGGTGAATTGGCACTGTCCGACCACCGCGCCGGTTGCTAGCGTCCTTATCGACGGGGAATGCGCCATTGAGCCGCACATTCGGAGCAGTATGTGGCGTCTCCCTGGCATGGCAGCGCATTGGTACTAGGAGGAAAACAAGTGGCAGCGGAAACCCTGGACCGCGAGAAGCTCGAAAACCTCGCGGCCGAGCTGATCGAGAAGCAGTTCCAGCGCGTCCCCAAGATGCGCGAGCTGCACGCCGGCGAGTGGACGGACCGGGACTTCTACATCCGTCACATCACCGAGACCGTGCTTCGCATCCGGCTGAACAACGAGGTCGACACCTACGCCCTCTTCAAGGTCGGTTCGAAGGACGACACCCTCGCCGCCCACCTCGCCAAGTACCTGGCGGAGGAGTTCGGCCACGAGAGCATGTTCACCCGTGACCTCTTCAAGTTCGGCCTCACCCAGGAGGACATCGACGCCACCGATGTCTTCCCGTCGACCAAGAAGCTGATGGGTTACCTGCGTCTTGAGGCCGACTCGCGCGGCCCGGCGCCCACGACGGTCTGGGACTGGCTGGTCGAGTGGTACTCCGACCGCTACAACCCGATCATCACGAACAAGGCCGCCGAGGACTTCGGCCGCGAGTTCGTCGCGGGCACCGCGACCCACATCGAGTTCGACGAGTCGCACGACCACGACGAGCTGATGTTCCGTACGGTCGCCCGCGCGGTCGAGGTGTTCGGCACCCCGAAGCAGGCGTACCAGGACCTCACGACCTTCGTGGAGCTCATCGGCGACTACTTCGCCGAGCTCTACGAGCTGACCGTGGGCAGCAAGCAGCCCGCCGGGGTCTGAGTGAGAACGGCACGGGCGCGGCCTCCCGCCGCGCCCGTGCCGGCCGCCCCTGATCATGTCGCGCACCCGTCCGTGAGGGTTGAACACTGATGTCTGAACAACTGCCCGCCTCGCGCGGGCGCGTCCTGATCGTCGAGCCGAGTTCGTCAGGGGTCGCCCTGCTCGCGGAGGCGCACGCGCTCGGTTTCGAGACCGTCGTGGCGTCGGCGGACGTCGACGACCGGCGCCTCCCGGACGCGGCCCGCACCCACGTCGACCGCCTGGTCGTGGTGGACACCAACGACGAGCAGGCGCTGGCCGAGGCCGCCGCCGCGCTCCACGCCGAGCGCCCGCTGGCGGGCATCGTGCCGGGCTTCGAGTTCTACGTGGACACCGTGGCGCGGCTGGCGCCGGCCCTGGGCCTGCCCGGCCTGCGGGCCGACACCGCGCGCGGGCTGCGCAACAAGGCCACCATGCGCCGCCTGGTCGAGGCGGCCGGGCTGCGGGTGCCCCGGCACGCCGAGGCCAACGACGAGCGGGAGCTGCTCGCCGCCGCGGCCCACGTCGGCTACCCGGCGGTCCTCAAGCCCACCGAGTCCGCGGGCAGCATCCACGTCAGCCGCGTCGACTCGCCCGAGCAGCTCCTCGCCGCCTTCCGCAGCCTGCGCGCCGACCACCGCACCGACCTCGGCCGGGTGCTGGACGGCCCGGTGCTGCTGGAGGAGTACCTGGACGGACCCGAGGTCAGCGTCGAGGGGTACGTCGAGAACGGCCGCGCCGTCGTCCTGGCGGTCACCACCAAGATGCTCGGCCCGGAGCCCTACTTCGTGGAGCTCGGCCAGATCATGCCGCACCCGGCGGCCCCGGAGGCCCGGGCGGCCATCGACGCGTACGTCGCCGGCGTCTGCGAGGCGCTCGGCGTGACCCGGGGACCGTTCCACTGCGAGCTGCGGCTGCCGGCGGGGGAGCCGGTCCTGATCGAGCTCGGCGCCCGGCTGGCCGGCCACCGCATCCCGAACCTGGTGGAGGCCGTCACCGGGATCTCCCAGGTGCGGATCATGCTCGCCGGCTACACCGGTCTGACCGCCGAGGAGGTCGGCGCCGAGTCGGCGCCGACCGCCAAGTACGTGGGCATCGCCTGCTTCACCGCCTACGGGCTGACGCGGTACCAGCACATCGAGGGGCTGGACGAGTTGCGCGACCACCCGGACACCCTGGAGGTGAAGCTCTACGTCCGGCCGGGGGAGCCGATCCCGCCGGCCGAGGACTTCCGCTGCTTCCTCGGCCATGTGGTCTACAAGGCCGAGTCGTACGAGGACGCCGCGACGCGCTGGCACGCCGTCCGGGACGAGGTGCGCTTTGTCTAGTCGAGAGATCCCCCAGTACCTGGTCGTCAACCGGTTCGACGACGAGTTCGGCGAGTACCACCGGTTCGTCGAGCCGGGCAGCTGCCGGCTGGCGTACATCACGCTGCCGTGCGGCCTGCCGATCCTGGACGAGGAGAGCGCCCTCGACCTCGTCGTGGTCGACGACCTGGAGATCGGGACGCTGCTGCCGATCGCCCGCCGCCTCGCCGAGCTGCACGGCGGCTTCGACGCGATCGTGGGCCCCTCGGAGTACGACGTGCTCTCCACCGCGCAGCTGCGGGAGGAGCTCGGAGTCCCGGGCTGGCGGCCGGAGTTCGTGACGGCCTTCCGCGACAAGGCCCGGATGAAGGACCTCGTCGGCGGCGCGGGCCTGCGGGTGCCGCGGTTCTGCCGGCTGGACGCGGGCAGCACCGCCGCCGGGATCGCCGCCGAGGTCGGGCTGCCGCTGATCCTCAAGCCCCGGGCCGGCTGGTCGGCGCGCGGTGTGGTGCTGGTCCGCGACGAGGCCGAGCTGGCCGCGCTGCTGGTCGAGCAGGGCGCGGAGCTCGAAGGCTTCGAGTGCGAGGAGTACGTCGAGGGCGCGATCCTGCACGTGGACGGGATCCGCCGGGACGGCAAGTTCCACTTCGTCAGCGCGTCGGAGTACATCAACACCTGCCTGGACTTCCTGACCGGCACGCCGCTCGGGTCGGTCCTGCTCGACCCCGGCGCCCGGCTGGACCGGGTCACCGAGTTCACCGGCGGCTGCCTGGACGCGCTGGACCTCCTCGACGGCCCCTTCCACCTGGAGCTCTTCGACACGCCCGGCGGCGAGCTGGTCTTCCTGGAGGTCGGTCTGCGCCCGGGCGGCGCGGAGGTGCCCTTCGTGCACCGCGACCTGTTCGGCATCGACCTCTTCGCCGAGGCGTTCCGGGCCACCATCGGTCTGCCGCCCGCGGTGCCCGCCGAGGCGCTGCCCGACGGGGTGGCCGGCGGCTGGGTCAGCATTCCCGAACCGCGGCCGTACCCCAGCACGGTGGTGTCCCGCAGCTCGCTGCTGGGCACCGTCGACGAGGTGTACGCGGAGGTCGTCCCCGACGTCGGCACCGTCTTCGACGGCAGCGGCGGGTACGAGCACATCGGCGGCCGGTTCCGGCTGCGCGGCACCGACCACGCCGCCGTGCGGCGCGCGGCGCTCGCCGTGATGGACCGCTACCGGCTGGTGGTCGAGCACGAGGGGCCGGACGCCCGATGACCTCTGCTCTCACCAGTCCGGTCGGGATCCTGATCGCCCGGGGCGGGCCGGACATCGACGAGGTGAAGATCCGCCGGGCCGGCCCCGCGCACCTGGCGGCGGTCCGCGAGCTGACCGGGGCGGCGGGCGCCGCCCTGCCGGTCCGGCCGGAGGCGTTCCACGCCGAGCGGATCGAGGAGTTCTGCCTGATCGAGCAGCTCGGCACGGTGATCGCCTGCGTCGGCGTCCACCGCACCGACGAGGGCGCCGAGCTGTACGACCTGGCGGTGGCGCCGGACCGGCGGGGCATCGGCCTCGGCCGGCTCCTGGTCGCCGCCGTGCTGCTGATGCTCAGCGGCGAGCCGGTGGCGGAGGTCCGGGTGGAGCCGGGGGAGGCCCGGGAGTGGTTCACCGGGCTCGGCTTCACCGAGCTGTCGCCGACCGTGCTGCGCCGGGACACCGCCGGCGGCTACGACGCGCTGGAGACCCTGGGCCGGATCGCCGACCTCCAGATCGAGTTCCAGCGCTCGGGCCGGACGCTGCGCTGGGAGCCGTCCTCCACCGCGCTGCTGATGTTCGCGCAGCGCGGCGGGCTGAAGCCCGAGTCGCTCTGCTGGGCCGGGGTCTGCGGGACGTGTGCCGTCCGGATCAAGCGCGGCACCGTCAGCTACAACACCGACCCGGGCGTCGACCCCGAGGACGACGAGGTGCTGCTCTGCATCACCCGGCCGGTCACCGACCTGGTGCTCGACCTCTGAGCGGACCGTGACCGGCACGGGGGCCGGTACGGGGGCGGCCGCGGCCAGGGGCGCCGGCACCGGGGGTGCCGGCGCCCGTGGGCGGCCGTGCGGGACGCGAGTACGGAAGCGAGTACGGAGAACGTGATGACGGAGAACAGACGATGACCAACCGCGTGACCGAGGCGTACAACGCCGCCTGCAAGATCCCGGGCAACGGCCTGGTCGACGTCATGCGGACGCTGGCGGCGAACCCGGCGATCCCGACCTGGAAGCGCCCCTACCCGCCGCGGCCCAACTTCGTCGAGGAGCGCGAGATCCGCGCGTTCGCCGACGACCTGATGGCCCTGCTGGGCATGCTCACCACGCTGCCCGACCGGCTCTTCGACGGCGACCTGGACCGCTTCCTCGACGCCGTCGGCGTGCACGGCGCCCGCGCCGAGCTGATGCGCCGCCACGCGCACCAGACCCCGGTGGTCTTCGGCCGCGCCGACGTCTACCACGACGGCGACGCGTTCAAGCTGCTGGAGTTCGGCATCGGCAGCGACCTCGGCGGCTGGGACTGGGCCGGCGAGGTGCCGCGCGGCCTGCTGGAGATCGACGCCTTCGCGGCCTTCGCGAAGGAGCACGGCCTCGGTTACGTGCACACCGGCCGCGAGACGGTGCGCACCATCAAGGAGGCCGCCAAGGCCGTCGCGGGCGACCGCGAGCCGGTCGTCGCGATCATCGAGGGCCCGGGCGGCCTGGACACCTTCGGCGCGGCCACCTGGTACAACGTGCACCGCGTGCTGCGCGGCCTCGGCCTGGACCTCCACCTCGGCGAGCTCGACGACCTCCAGGTGAAGGACGGCCGACTGGTGCTGGACGGCCACGTCATCGACGTGGTGTGGCGCGCCTTCGACACCGACCAGCTGCTGGAGGACCCGGCGTTCGTCGAGCTGGCGGAGCCGGTCTTCCGGGCCCACGAGGCGGGCACGGTGCTGCTCTGGCACACCCTGCAGAGCAACCTCTTCGGCGAGAAGGGCTGCATGGCGCTGCTCTCCGACCCGCACTACGCGAGCGGCTTCACGGCCGCCGAGCGGCAGGTCATCGACCGCGCGCTGCCCTGGACGAGGTCCCTCCAGCGCGCCGAGGACCTGCTGGTCCCCGGCCGGCTGGACGACCTGATGGCCCGCCGCGACACCCTGATCCTCAAGCCCAACAACCTCTTCGGCGGGCACGGCGTCGTCGCCGGCTGGGAGACGGCCGAGGACGCCTGGCGCACGGCCCTCACCGAGGGCGCGGCCGCGGGCTGCGTGGTGCAGGAGCGGGTCGTCCCGCGCACCGAGTCCATGGTCGACCCGGCCACCGGCGAGGAGCGGCCCTGGCAGACCCTCTGGGGCGTCTTCTACCAGCCGGACGGCTACGCCGGTGCCCAGGCCCGGGTCGTCCCGGCCGGTTCCACCGAGGTCATCGGGCACCGCTCCATCGACCAGGTCCACACCGGCTCGGTGCTGACGTACTGAGCCGTCCGCGCCGAACCGCCGTACAGAATCAGGATGGGTGAAGTGAGAACGTCGGAAGACCACGGAATGTCACACGTCATCGTGATGAACCGTTGGAAGGACACCTACGCCGACTACGCGGCCTACCTCGACCACACGCGCTGTGCCGTCACGTACATCACCAGCCCGCTCGGGCGCGGGGCCGTCCCCGCGGGCGCGGCCGAGGTCGTGACCCTGGACGACATCCAGGACCTCGCGCAGCTGCGGGCCGCCGTCCTCGCCCTCGCCGAGCGCCACGGCACGCCGGACCGCCTCATCACGCTGAAGGAGGAGGACCTGGAGAACGCCGCCGTCGTCCGGGCCGAGCTCGGGCTCCCGGGGATGCGGCTCGACGAGGTCCTCGCGTTCCGCGACAAGGTCGTCATGGGCGAGCGGATCGCCGCCGCCGGCCTGCCGATCCCGGCCTTCGCCGCGGTCTCCGCGGCCGAGGACATCACCGCCTTCGCCGCCGAGCACGGCTGGGACCTCGTGGTGAAGCCGCGCGACGGCAGCGGCAGCGCCGGCGTCGTGGTGGTCTCCGGCCCGGAGGACCTCGACCGGATCGAGTTCGGCCGCTGGAAGCTCATGGCGCAGGTGCGCAACCCGCACCCGATCTGCCACGTCGACGGCGTGTTCGACGGCGAGCGGCTGCTGGTGTGGCGCGGCTCGCGCTACGTCAACACCTGCCTGGACTTCGCCCAGGGCACCTTCTACGGCTCGATCGAGGAGGCCGATCCGGAGCTGCACCGGATCATCGGCGAGGCCACCGAGCGGTACATGCGCGCCCTCACCGACCGGGCCACCCCGTTCCACCTGGAGCTGTTCCTGGAGGAGACCGGGACCGGGGCCACCTGCTCCTTCCTGGAGACCGGTGCCCGGGTCGGCGGCGCGGAGACGCCGTTCCTCTGGCGCGAGGTGCACGGGTACGACCTGATGAAGGCGGCGTTCCACCTCCAGCTCGGGGTGCCGCTGGAGGAGGGCCCCGACTGGGACACCCAGGACGTCGCCGGCTTCCTGGTGGTGCCGGCGCCCGCGCCCCGGCCGTGCCGCTTCACCCACATCACCTCGATGGTCGGGCGGACGCCGGGTCCGTACGCCGAGTCGCTGGCCAAGGTGGGCGACGTCCTGCCGGTCGCGCACGGCTACGAGCACGTCGGCGGCCGCTTCCGGTTCCGCGGCGCCACCGCCGAGGACGTCCTGGAGTCGATCACCGAGACCTTCAAGGGCTACACCGTCTCGGCGGAGACCGTGGAAGCCGCCGCGGTGTGACGCCGGCTCGGGCGCCCGGTGTCCCGGATCTCCGGCCGCCGCGGCCCGTACATCTCGCGACGGCCTGTCAGGAGGCCCGCGACGTGCGTACGGTGACCGTGGCGGACGGCCGTGGGCCACCCCCCACGGTCGGATCCGAGACCCGAGACCTGCGCCGAGTACCCGCGGAAGGACCACCACCTCATGCCCCCAGCGACCACCACGACGGGCCGTGCTCGGAAGGCACTTCCGGGCACCTACGGCGCCGCCGCCCTCGCCGTCGGCGCGATGATCTGCGTCCAGTCCGGTGCCGCGGTGTCGACCTGGATGTTCCCGACGGCCGGGCCGCTCGGCACCGCCTCGCTGCGGCTCGCCTTCGCGGCCGCGATCATGCTGATCTGGGCCAGGCCCCGGCTGCGCGGGCGCAGCCGGCAGGACCTCCTGCTCGCCGCCGCGCTCGGCGCGGTCAGCGCGCTGATGACGATCTCCTACTTCGTGGCCATCTCCCGGATCCCGCTCGGGGTCTCCAGCGCGCTGGAGTTCCTCGGGCCGCTCGCCGTCGCCGTGGCCGGCCTGCGCCGGCGGATCGACGTGATCTGGCCGCTGCTCGCGGTCTGCGGCGTGCTGGCGCTGACCCAGCCGTGGAACGGCTCGGTCGACCTCGTGGGGCTCGCCTTCGGGGCCCTGTCCGGGGCGGCGCTCGGCGGCTACGTGATCTTCACCCAGCGCGTCGGCGACCGGTTCTCCGGCGTCGACGGGGTGGCCATCTCGCTGTCGGTGGCGGCCCTGTGCGCCGCGCCCTTCGGGCTGGTGCAGGCCGTGCCGGTGCTCACCCCGGGCATCGTGGCCGGGGCGGCCGGGGCCGCGGTGCTGCTGCCGGTCCTGCCGTACGTCCTGGAGATGCTGGCGCTGCGCAAGCTCACCACGGCTGCGTTCGGGACGCTGCTGAGCTTCGAGCCGGGCTTCGCCACGCTGATCGGCTTCGTGCTGCTGCACCAGACCATGAGCCTGCTCCAGCTCGCCGGCGTCGTCTGCGTGGTCGCGGCCAGCCTCGGCGCCGTGCGCCGCGGCGAGCGCACCCCGGAGACGCCCGCCGGCCCCGGATCCGACGCGGCCGTCGTCCCCGCGCCGGAGAAGGCCGCCACCGGCTGACCGGCCGGTAACCCGCACGCGCGTCCGCCCCGGAGTTCTCGTAGTCGAAGA